>PLZZ01000131.1 GCA_003153585.1 Acidobacteriota bacterium
GCTGGATCGAGTTTCGGACCCGCGTCCATCGTGGTTGGAGTTGCCGTGAGACCGGAAACGTTTGAAACGATCCGCGCGGCAAACAATCACCCCGCGCTGGCGGACGTTCCTCCGGACCAGGATGCCAAGGAATTTGAGTTGCACTTCGAGACACGGATCGAGCTCGATATTTTAACAACGCGAGACCCGCGCGCCAAAGGCGCCATCGCCGGATTCTTGGAAAAATTCGGCGAAGGAATTCAACAAATTGAAGTCTACGTGAGCGATGTAGACCGGGCTACGGAGATTTTACGTTTGCGATTTGGGTTGAAACCGATCTACCCGGCTGCTCGCGCGGGAGCCGCAGGCACGCGCATAAACTTTTTTCTTGCGCCGGCGCAGGATGGGAAAAAAGTACTAATCGAATTTGTAGAAGCCAAAGCGAAAAATTCTTAGGCCGCGGTAGAAACCACTTGCAGAATTTCGCGCTTCATTCTCCGCTCTGCTGCAACAGTTTGGCCACGAGCGCGGTCCATCCCGTCTGATGGCTGGCTCCGAGCCCCGCGCCGGTGTCTCCGTTAAAATATTCATAGAAAAGAATCAGGTCGCGCCATTGAGGGTCGGTTTGAAATAGCGAAACGTCGCCGTAAACCGCTCGGAGGCCGTCGCGACGCAGGAAAATGTGCGAGAGCCTGCGAGATATATCCGCGGCGGAATTCCACAGCGTTATCCTGCGTCCTGAATTCGTGGGATATTCCACTTTGAATCCGTCGCCATAATAGTAATGAATGCGCTGGAGCGACTCAATCAGCAGAAAATTCATGGGGAACCAGATAGGTCCGCGCCAGTTTGAATTGCCTCCAAAAAGATCGCTGGTGGATTCGGCCGGCTCGTAGTCCACCGAGCTGGAATGCCCGTCCGCGTCGAGCACAAATGGATGGTCACGATGAAATTTCGATAGAGCACGGATTCCGTGAGGCGAAAGGAATTCGTTTTCATCGAAAACGTATCGGTAGATGCGCTCAAGTTTCTCGCGATTGGCAATGGTGAGGAGCAGTCGCGTGCCCTTGTCGGATTTTTGGCTCATGTCCACGTGCTTGCTGACTTCGGGATTGTGATCCAGGAACCATTGCATCCGTTTGCGGAAGCTCGGCAATCGCTCCAAAACCTCCGGTTCGAAGGTTTCGGCGCCAAAGAGAGGAATCAAGCCGACCATCGATCGAACCTTCATTGACATGGGAGTGGTTTGGCCCAGGTGCAGGACGTCGTAATAGAAACCGTCCTTTTCATCCCATAGGCCGACTCCCTGGCCGCCCATGTCATTCATAGCCTGCGCGATGTATACGAAGTGTTCGAAAAACTTGCTGGCGATGTCTTCATAAGCGGGATCCTGATGAGCGAGCTCCATGGCCATCGCGAGCATATCGAGGCAATACATGGCCATCCAACTGGTCCCGTCGGATTGCTCGATGAAATTTCCGGGGCCCAGCGGCTGAGAGCGGTCGAAAACCCCTATATTATCGAGGCCGAGGAAACCGCCTTCGAAGACGTTCTTGCCCTGCGGGTCCTTGCGGTTTACCCACCAGGTGAAATTTATCAAAAGTTTGTGAAACATGCGGACCAGGAACTTACGGTCTTCTTGCCCTTGTACGCGCCCCGCGATTTTATAAACGCGCCAAGCGGCCCAGGCTTGCACGGGCGGATTCACATCGGAGAAATTCCATTCGTAAGCCGGCAACTGGCCGTTTGGATTCATGTACCATTCGCGCATGAAAAGCACGAGCTGTTCTTTGGCAAAGTCGGGATCGATCAGAGCCATCGCCACGCAATGGAAAGCCAAATCCCACGCCGCATACCACGGGTACTCCCACTTATCGGGCATGGATATCACGTCGGAATTGTAGAGATGCGTCCACTCGCTATTCCGGCCGTCGAGACGCTCCGGCGGAGGGGGAGGCTGCGTGGGATCGCCCTCAAGCCAGCGACGAACGTCATAGTGGTAGGACTGTTTGCCCCACAGCAGGCCGGCGAAAGCCTGACGCTGTACTTCGTGAGCATCTTCGCTGGCGCAACGGCCAACACGCTGAGTGTAAAACTCGTCCGCTTCCTTCATTCTTTGCTCAAACATTTGATCGAAAGCGGGACCGAAAAAGTCCTGCGCTGATTTGTGGCCTTGCGCAGGATCTTTGTCCAGCAAGCGAAGCCGGATGGTGAGATTTTTGCCAGGTTGAATTACCTCGGAATAATGTGCAGCCGCTTTCGTTCCGGTCATTGCCGGATTTAAGGCGCCGCGCTCGCTCTGTGCAAGATAACGATGGAAAGCGTCTTTCACATACGGCGAAGCATTCTTGCTGTCGAACAACCGTTCAGCATTGGTCTCATTATCGGTGAAGAGGGGTTCGGGCTTGCCCTCGGCGATCAGCCAGCGCTTGCCGTAGTGATATTCGTTTAGGGCGAATAGTTCCCCGCCTGGAAGGCCCTGTACCCGCGCTACTTGTGGTTTGTCGTACCCTTCACCCCAGTCCCACCGATTCCGAAACCACAGCGTGGGGAGCAGATGGAGAGGAGCCGGATCCGGGCCGCGATTCCAGGCCGTTATGCGGATCATAATGTCCTCGGACGAAACTTTGGCGTATTCCACAAAAACGTCAAAGTAGCGATTCTCAGAGAAGATGCCTGTGTCTACCAATTCATATTCGGGTTGCAGACGCGTCCGCTTTGCATTTTCCTGAACGAGTTGATCGTAGGGGAACGACCCTTGTGGATACTTGTAGAGACACTTCAGATACGAACTTGTGGGCGTGGCATCCAGATAGAAATAGTATTCCTTTACGTCCTCGCCGTGATTCCCTTGGGTGTTGGTCAGGCCGAAAAGACGTTNNCGAACTGTTCCCCACTGGCGTTCTGATAGATAAGGACCCCAGCGCTTCCAGTGAACTTCGCGATCCTCGCTGGCCTGCAACCTTAGCTCTTCCGCTGTGGCCGCCCGGTCTTTTTCTTTTGGCTCGTCGGTCATCGAATCCATGCTACCGCGAGAGGGCTTTAAATTCGCGAACTTTGCGCGAATTTGTTCGGGACCGGAGATATCTCACGCGTAAAGCGCAGCATAGTAAGACAAGCAATGCGCAATTCTGTATTCTCTAATGCGTAGCCGGTGACGATACATTCGGGTGAAAGGGTTCACTCATTCAGACAGCTCTCACAGGAGTCTCTGCGCAGCGAATTGCGGCTGACATCACAAAATCTTCCCGACGTGTCGCGCTGCTGTGCGCAGTGGCGGCGGCATCGGCCGTGGTTTTTCCGATGTTATTTCTGGGAAACGCCTCCGGCCATGATTTTCAATTCCATCTCGCGTCGTGGATGGACGTCGCGGGACAGTGGCGCGAAGGTATCGCGTATCCGCGTTGGGCGGAGTGGGCGAACTGGGGCTTTGGTGAGCCGCGATTTATTTTCTATCCGCCAGGATCGTGGATGCTGGGGGCAGGTTTGGCTTCGGTGCTGCCATGGAGAATCGTTCCGGGAGCATTCATTTGGCTAGCGCTGGTTCTTGCAGGGTTCGGCATGTGGCGACTGGCGCGGGAGTGGCTTCCAAACGGACAGGCCTTGTTGGCAGCAGTGCTATTCGCCGTAAATCCGTATCATCTCGTGATTGTCTATTACCGAAGCGATTTCGCTGAACTCCTCGCAAGTGCGCTATTTCCGCTCGCTGTTCTGGGAGCTCTCCGTGTGGCACGCGATGGTTGGAATCGTGTGCCAGGTCTTGCCCTGGTGTTCGCGCTGATATGGCTATCGAACGCGCCAGCGGCTGTAATTGCAACTTACTCGTTGCTTTTGATTTTCGCGGTGGGATGCGCATTGTATCGGAATATATGGCCTGTCCTACGCGGTGGAGCGGCTATGGCGGGCGGCTTTGGTTTGGCGGCTTTTTATATTTTGCCGGCAGGCTGGGAACAGCGATGGGTTCAGATCTCGCAGGCGCTGGCGGAAAATCTTCGCCCCAGCCAGAATTTTCTGTTTGCACACTCGAATGACCCCGAATTCGTTCTCTTCAACTGGAAAGTTTCAGCAGTAGCGCTGGGAACTATTATGGTGACTGGGATTGCCGCCGTTTTTGTTGCGCGCCAACGCCGGAATCTTTTGGAGCCCTGGTGGGTGCTTGTGACGCTCGCCTTAGCATCCTCATTTCTAATGTTTCCGCCGAGCATTTTCTTTTGGGAGCATTTGCCGAAACTTCAGTTCGTGCAATTTCCGTGGAGATTTCTCTTGCCGCTCGATGTCGCGCTTGCGTTCTTCGTGGCCGCGGCTTTGCAAAGTTCGCGGAAACAATGGCTCGGATTGTTTGCAATTCTTATTGCTACCGTGGCAATCGGGACAACTTTCGTCAAAGACGCTTGGTGGGATAGCGAAGACATCCCGGTACTCGCAGACGGAATTCGTTCCGGGCATGGCTACGAGGGCACGGACGAATATCAACCGCTGGGCTGCGACCGTTATGAATTGCCTGGACAGCCATCTGCCTCAACGGACAGTTCTGATACGCCCGTTCCGAGTCTCAGTAACGCCGCGGAAACTGCAACGCCCAAGATTGCGAAGATTGATCCCGAATCGGGAGCCGTAATGCCACTGACCGGCGACGACCTCCACGTTTACCGCTGGACCGCCGAAACGAGATTGCTCACCTCGAAGACGAGGCAGCCGGTCGCATTGGCTCTCAGACTTGTAAATTATCCGGCTTGGGAAGTCCAAGTGGATGGAAAAATCGTGGGTGGCGATTCGCTTCCGGAGACTGCGCAATTGTCGCTTGAAGTGCCCGCAGGCGAGCATTCCGTGAGTGTCCAGTTCCGACGAACTTGGGACCGTGCTGCGGGCTCCGCTATCTCGATCTTCTCAGCCTTCCTGCTCCTTGGATTCTCTGCGTACGCGCGGCGCAAAACATCACACATAGCTTAAATATTCCGACTTTACAAAGCTCTTCCCGCTGCCGCTCCTGAAGCCCACGCCCATTGGAAATTGTGACCCCCCAGGTGGCCTGTGACGTCAATAACCTCGCCGATAAAAAACAGGCCTGGGATTTTCTTGCTTTCCATCGTTTGGCTGGACAATTCGTCCGTATCAACGCCACCCACGGTTACTTCGGCTTTTTCGTAGCCCTCCGTATCGACAGGGAGCAACGACCATTCATGAATCCGCTTCTCTGTTTGTCCGAGCGATTGGTTGCTCCAGCTCGGAGGCGCGTACGATTCGAGCCAGCGCGTCGCAAAACGCTTGGGGAGTAGTCCCTGGAAGGCAGATCGCGCCGCAGAGATGTCGCGAATCTTGGCTCCGCTCACGCTAGCCAACACATCGCGACCGGGCGCGAGATCAATGCTGATCGCCCGGCCTTTTTCCCAATACGAGGAGATTTGCAGAATCGCCGGGCCGCTCAAGCCACGGTGAGTGATCAGCATGTTCTCGCGAAATGATTGGCCGTTCGTGGAAGCGATTACTTCGGCCGAGACGCCGGCCAAGTCACAATAGTGCTTTCGGTCGTCTGCGCTGAAAACGAGNNAACTCGGCTGTGCGTTTAATCTCGCGGATTTTGGTATCGAGAAATAGTTGGGTTCCTGCGGAGCGACACTCAGCTTCGAGCATTCCCGTCACGTCTTGCGCGGAGCGATCGCAGAATAACTGGCCCAGAGTTTTCTCGTGGTACGGAATGCGGTGAGCTTCCACCAAGGCGATAAAATCTGCAGGCGTATAACGAGCCAGCGCGGATTTCTGAAAGTGCGGGTTGCTGCAAATGAAGTTCTCCGGCTGACAGTAAAGATTTGTGAAATTGCAGCGGCCGCCACCGGAGATAAGAATTTTCTTGCCGGCGCGCTCGCTCCGCTCCAGAATTGCGACCTTGCGCCCACGTTTACCAGCTTCAATGGCGCACATCAGTCCCGCCGCTCCAGCACCCAAGACCAAAGCGTCAAATTTGTGAATTGTTATTTGCGCCAAGTGCCTTCTCGAATTTACGGATTGACCTGCCTCTGGATGCCGCTGCTGGTATGCTCAAGGGTAAACTAATTGCAGGAGAAGACCGAAACTTTTGGCTCCGATTATCAATGCCCAGGGATTGTCGAAACGATACGGACTCGCGCCACTGTTCGAGGATATCTCGTTTACCGTATCAGAAGGTGAGCGCATCGGGCTGATCGGCCCGAATGGCTCCGGTAAATCCACTTTGCTGGAAATCCTTTTTGGGCGGGTGAAATCTGACCAAGGGGGAGTGGCGATACGCAAAGGCGCGAAGGTGAGTTTTGTCGAGCAGATTTCGCGTTTTGCCCCGGAAACGACGTGCAGGTCCGTTATCGAAGGCGCCTTGGAACGAACGGGTGTGCCGGAGTCAGAGTGTTCATTTCGGGCGGAAGAAGCGCTTAGCCGCGCGGGTTTCGCGGATTTTGAAACGCATGCAGCGGCTTTGTCAGGCGGCTGGCGCAAAAGGCTGGCAATTGTGGAGGGACTGGTCCAGGAACCGGACATTTTGCTGCTGGACGAGCCTACCAATCACCTGGATCTTGAGGGAATCAAGTGGCTCGAAAGATTGCTCGAGGACGCGGAATTCGCGTGCGTGGTGGTCAGCCACGACCGCTACTTTCTCGAAAATGTGGCGAACGATATGGTTGAACTCGATCGCGCCTACCAGGAAGGATTTCTCCGCGTAAAAGGAAAGTACAGCATCTTCCTGGAGGCTAAGGAAGCGCATTTGCATGCCCAGGGTAACCGCCAGGATGCGCTGGCAAACCGCGTGCACACGGAGATCGAATGGTTGCGGCGCGGTCCGAAGGCACGGGCGACCAAATCAAAATCTCGAATTGATAAAGCGCATAAGATGATCGGCGAATTGGCAGACCTGAATGCGAGAAGCCGCACCGTCACTGCGAAGATAGATTTCTCCGCTTCGAATAGGCAAACAAAACAGCTCGTCGTACTGGATGGCGTTGGCTACTCGATAGGCGGCCGTTCACTTTTCAAAGGGATTGATTTCACCGTGACGTCCGGTATGCGCGTTGGCTTGGTTGGGCCGAACGGCAGCGGCAAGACGACGTTGCTCCGCCTGCTGCGCGGCGAGATAGAACCTACGGCCGGCACGGTCCGCAAGGCGGATTCGCTGAAAATTGTTTACTTCGATCAGAATCGCGAACTTGACCCTAACCTGACATTGCGACGCGCGCTAGCGCCTGACAGCGACTCGGTGATTTATCAGGACCGAATAACTCATGTGGCGTCCTGGGCGGCGAGATTTCTCTTCAACGCTGAAGACTTGAACCGGCCCGTCGGCCGCCTATCCGGTGGCGAACGCGCGCGCGTTTTAGTTGCGCAACTTATGTTGCAGCCCGCCGATGTGCTGCTCTTGGATGAACCGACGAACGATCTCGATATTCCCACGCTCGAAATACTCGAAGAAAACCTTCTGGAGTATCGCGGAGCGCTGGTGCTGATCACACACGATCGCTACATGCTGGATCGCGTCTCAACAATTGTATTTGGCCTGGACGGCCTAGGGAATACGGAACGCTTTGCCGACTATTCGCAGTGGGACGCATGGCAAAACGCGCAAAAGGCCGGGAACGTGGCCGAACGAACGACTGCGACGAAGTCCCCAGCAACAAGAGCCGAAATTCCGTCCGGAGCAACAAAAAACAAGCTGACACATGCCGAGGCCCGCGAGTTCGTATCCATCGAAAAACAAATGGCAAGGGCCGAGCAGGCGCTCATAGACAGGCGGGCCGCATTGGAAGATCGCGAAATCGCCAGTGATGCGTCTCGCCTTCAAATCGCATTTGCTGAGATGGAAGCAGCACAGAAGACGGTTGATAATTTATACGAGCGTTGGTCTGAGCTGGAACGAAGGAAAAGCTGAAGTCACAGCTACGAGTTTGGTTCGTCAGAACAAGGCCTGAGACTGCGTCAAAGGGGATTTATTTCAGAAGATTGGCTGGGAGGCTAGGACTCGAACCTAGATAATCAGATCCAGAATCTGATGTACTGCCAATTGTACGACCTCCCAGCAGGCCGGAGACAAAAAAAAGGGGCCGTGAGCACGACCCTGCACTACTTTACCGTTCGGGAACGGCTTCGTCAACCGTCCAGCAAAGTGATGCACATTTCCTTCGTCGCTTTCTTCAAGGCCGGCAAGAATCAAACTGTCGAGCCGTCGAAGTATCCTCCCAAGTTTATGAAAATGGGGAAGTTACTCGAAATGATTGGCGCGGGCAACTCACTGCTGGCTGGGCACGGACTAATTGGGCGAGCGACCTGCTTATGTTAAAATTGAATCGAAAAATATTTATGTGCAGATCAAGAAACTATTCGCGGAGTCTGTGGGTTGTGGGCGCAACGCTGTTTCTGATTGCGTCGAGCAGCGCGCACGCTCAATCGCGTCTAGTGTCTCCTCAGGAGCCGTCTTCTCCGGAGCGCCAGGATCATCGCCTGCTTCTTTACAACACGCACACCGCTGAGCGGATTGATATTGTTTACCGCCGCGGCGATCAGTACATTTCGGGCGCGCTCGCCAAGCTTGATTTTTTTCTTCGCGATCATCGGACGGGCGACGTCCGCCATTTCGATCCGCGCCTGTACGATATTCTGTCCGATCTCACTTTTTCAATAGGACATCCCGACGGCGAGATCGACATCGTGTGCGGCTACCGCACTTCGTCGACGAATGAATCCCTTCGCGCTCACACCACCGGAGTGGCCAGGAACAGCCTTCACATTCAAGCGGAAGCCATCGACCTGCGCATGCCCGGCGTCGATACGTTCAAGCTGCGCCAGGCGGCACTCGCGCTGCGTCGCGGGGGCGTGGGCTACTATCCTCATTCCGACTTCATCCACGTCGACACCGGCCGTGTCCGTCAGTGGTGTTTCGATTGTCCCGCCAGCTTGACCACCGGCGACTAACCCGGATACGGGTAACCTTTATCGAGTACTTCTTCCAGAGAGGCGTCGTGCCCGTAGATGTCGTCGTAAAAGTGAACGGTTCCGTCCTCCGTCACGATCACCGTGCCGTAGACGATTAAAACCGGAATCCGATGCGCAAGGTTTACCTGCTGCGTCGCGCTCCCATTCATCGCTGCACGGACCCGATCCATGTTCCAGCCCGGATTATCGCGCAGCACCCAGACGGCCAGATCCGCGGGCTTTCCCAGTCGAATACAACCATGACTGAAATCCCTCCGGGACTTCGAGAAGAATTCCTGCGCGGGAGTGTCGTGCATGTACACGCTGTAGTCATTCGGGAAAATAAATTTCACGAGTCCGAGCGAGTTCTTGGGACCCGGCGCTTGCCGAATGAAGAGCTTGCCGGCCCGCAGTTGCGCGAGCACGTCGCTCGTGACCGTTCCCGACGTGACTACCTCCTGGCGGCTGTTTACCACCTCAAATCCCTTTTTCGATAAGTAGTCCGGATCGCGAGCTATGCGCGAAAGGTATTCAGCCTTCGCGATGGAATAGGGAACATTCCAGTAAGGTCGAAATACGACATACGCCATTTTCTCTTCAAACACAGGCGTGCTGTGGTCATAGGCTTTCCCGACCACGACATTCATTGTCAAAGCGATCTTGAATTTTTCATCGTAGGCTCGAAGGCGAAATTCGGGGATATTCACTACGATGGGCGCCTTTTGATAAGCGTCGGGCATCCAGCGCCAGCGTTCGAGAGTCAGTTGCATCTGGCGCACACGCTGCCTTAGCGGAACGTTTAGGTCGGCCAATGTTTGCGAGCCGATTCGCCCGTCTGAATCCCGGCCATGCCGGCGCTGAAAACTCTTGACCGCGTCCACGAGCGGACCCTGATAGATCGTTTCATCCTCCGGAACATTGGCGTCGGGAGGAAGGTCGCCCACCAGACGGAGGAATCGGATCAACCGAGGGACGCCGGGATAAGAATCGCCCGGCGCGATCGTTCCCTTTACGGCGGGAAGCGGTTCGCCGTCGTATTCCTTCGCAAGCTCCAAATAGGTTTGCAGGGCTTTAATCGTGCGCCGGTAGCCCGGATAGGGCGGTTCCACTTGTGCCAGGATGCCGGCAACATCGGAAGCGTCCACAACATCTTTTTTCAGGAATCCGGGCAAATCGTATTTCCTGGCCTCGATGTCGAAACCAAAGCCAAAATGCTTCGGATTCACTTTGCCGATATGAAGGTCCGAGACATATCTCATCACGCAAACGGTTAGCGCAGCGTCGAATCGCACCGCGTCTGTTTCGGATGGCTGCGGAGCGATGGGTTTGAGTTTTGCCACCCGGTCGCCCCACCGCGGCCCGTCATAATCCTCGGCGAATAGTCCCTCTTGGTCCGCGTTCTTCAGAATGGCAATTACCTGCTGCGCCTGGGCGCTCGGCTCCATTCCCCTGACCCATGGCAGGGAATACCCGTACGATTGATAGAATTCCGTCATCAATCGGCTGTAATCGCTGAAATCGGGCCAGCGCAGGTCCGAGAGATTTTGTGCTTGGATGATCGCACGCAAAGAAGCTTGGCCCTCGGGGCTGAGCTGCTGAGGTGCAGGGACGGATTGCGCGGAGGTTTCGGCTTGCGTGCGTGCTTCTCCCGCCGAGCTGATGTCGTGACCCAACAACAGTGCGATCGTCACAAGCGTCAACAAGCACGGCAGGCTCCTGGAAATCCACGATTGCTTCATCGAAATACTCCCGGCTTAATCGCTAAACTCGACCGTTGCGTGATCGCAAAAGGCGAGATGCGAAAAGCCGTCACCCAAGTTACGCACTAAGTTCTCGACTTACAACTTTTTGTTGATGCCCTGGAATCGTTCCTGGTATTTCACTTCGATACATTGCCGGAGTCGCGCTTGGGCGGTCCAGTTGGTTGTGGCTCTACCGTAGTTCACGTGGCGCCACAGGAATCAGACGCTTATCGCGGACGCGAAACTGGCGGTCGCGCCAGTGAATGCGTTGTGGGAAAAAGCTTGCCATCCAGACCGCGAATGCAAACGCATCGCGCAGCAGCAGCATCCAGAAATCCCGCCGTATGAGACGATCTCGCATTCCGCGTAGTCCTACGGAAATTGCCAGCATGATGCGAAAAAACAGTGCGATCGCGAGGTAAACGGCAGCGACCCTCCAGGTTACAAGAGCACCAACGAGCGCGGCCCAGGGCAGCGCGTTGGAAAAAATCAATCCAAGATGTCCCCAGGGCCGCGAATAGCGGATGCTCAGGTTCCAGCGAAGCTGATGGCGAAACGCGTCGGCAATCGTTTCTCGCGGATAAACGATGTCCACGGGGAAAGTGGTGAGTTCGACGCGATAGCCGCGTGCGGCGATGCGATTGCCAAGTTCGTAGTCATCGCAGAAGTAGTCCGCCAGCGATTCGAATCCACCGATTTCGGCCAGATGCTTTTTCGTGGTGGCCATCACTGCGCCGAGCATGAAATCGAGCCCGCCAAAAAGACGAGCGACGAGCACACCTGGCGCGAAATCGGCGCTATTGCCCAGAGCTTCGAGATCGGCGGCGAATCCCCCGTCCGTCAAGCCGCGGTAAAGGCACGTTACTCCACCCACCTTTGCATCGGAAAACGGCCGCACCACTGCGCGAAGAAAACCCGGCCCAACCCGAACGTCGCTGTCGCTGACAATCACGGTGTCATGCCGCGCTTCGCGCACCATGCGGCAAAGCTTGTTGACTTTATCGCTGGTGCCCAGCGGCTCTGAACCGATGAGCAATCGGATCGAGCGCTGAGGAAAATCGGCGATTATTTTCTCGATTACAGGAACCGTGGCATCGCGCTCATCACCCACGCAAAGAAGAATTTCGAATTCCGGGTAATCTTGATTGCAGAAGCTCGCGTAGTTCTCGTAGGTTTCGCGATCCAGACCGTGAATGGGCTTCAGGATACTGATGGGAGGAGCGGACTCTGGAGTCACTTCGGAGTAACGGCCAGGCTTGACGCGAAAAAAAGCCGCCGCTGCAAAAATCGCGATTAAGTAGTAGATGACCGGCGCAACCGCCAGCACCAGGAGCGCGTCGCGGACCACCAGCCACGCCATAAAATCGCTACCCTTTGCCCTGCCACACCAATACAACGCCGAGACAGACCAGGAGAATTCCAGCCCAGCGGAGCGGGGTGACGCGCTCGCCCAGGAACAAGCGGCCGCCGTAGGCCCCGGCGGCGTAGCTGAGAGCCGTGACCGGTACGACAAAGCTGACGTTTTCCATGGAGAGCATCGTCAGCATAGCAAAAAAACCAATGCCCATCAGCGCAAGGCCGAACCACATCCATCCTACTTGCATCGCCCGGCCAAAAACGCGCAGTAGCGCGAGCGGCCGGAAATCCTTCACCTCGCCGATGACTTTCATGGCGCGCGTGATGCAAAGCTCTCCGGCGGTGCCGCCCAAAACGATGAGCGAAAGCAAAATCGCTTCCAGCCACATCAAGAGCGCTCCGTGGTGTTCAGAGCTGTGTTGCCCACGAAAAGAACGCCGACACAAATAGTCACAATTCCAATCCACCGCCAGGTGCTGACGAATTCACCAAGCAAAAAATGGCCCAGCAGAGCGACGATGGCGTAGGCGATGGCAGTTGCAGGCTGCACGAAACTGAAATCGGCCCAGGACAGCACCAGGGTATAACAGATCAGAAATGTGAGCAGCGAAGCGATCCCCAGCCAGACCGTACCGGAAGAAAAGGCGCGGAGGAAGAAGCGGAAAAGCTCAGGCATCGTCCAGGCAGGCGGAACGCCCACGATTTTCATGCCTTTGCCCAGCAGGATGTCTCCCACCGGGCCAAAGGTGACCATCAGGAATAACAGGACGTAAGTCTTAAAATGCAGCCCTTCCGCCGACTTCATGCGCTCTGCGATTCGCTGGAACGCGGCTCCATGGGCGGCGCTTCGACAAGGACCCTTTTCTGAACGCCTTTCTTGGCAACCTTCCGGCGCTCGTGACGAAGTTTCATGAAGTCAACCGCTTCGTGGAACAGGCGTTTGCGCTCGTGCGAATCCCAAAGTGATTCACGAACGATGCGCCAGGCGACTCTCGGGCGCAGATAATAGCTGTCATAGAAACGGTTGACGGAGTCCACCATGTATTCGCGCGAGAGGCCGGGATACTCGAGATGGGGAAGCTGGTGGCCGTTCACGTCTGTGGCTGCTTCGCCGGCTAGAAAACCTTCGCGCATGCCCTGGTCGTAAAGCTCGGTACCCGGGTAAGCATGTGCCATGGAAACCTGAATGGTTTCGCAGTCAATCTCTTTTGCGTACTCGATAGTTTTCTCGATGGTCTGCTTCGTCTCGCCGGGCAATCCGATGATAAAGTCGCCGTGAACGTGGATGCCGACTTTCTTGCAGTTCTGAACGAAGGTGCGGCCCATTTCGACCGTCGCGCCCTTCTTGATGTTCTTCAGGATTTGCGGATCGCCGGATTCAAAGCCAACAATCAATAAACGAGCTCCGGCGTCGGCCATGGCCTTTAGCGTCTCGTAGTCGCTATGGACGCGAGCAGTGCAGGACCATTGGAAGCCGACGGGCTTGAATTCCTTGCAAAGAGCCAGAACGCGATCTTTGCGGATGTTGAAGGTATCGTCGTCAAAGAAAAATTCCTTGGCCTGCGGAAACATCTTGTGCGCCTGCTTAAACTCGCGCGCCACGCTGTCCACCGATCGCACGCGCCAAGCGTGGCCGGAAAGCGTTTGGGGCCAAAGACAAAACGTGCACAGAGCCGGACAGCCTCGCGCCGTATAAAACGAAACATACGGGTTCAGGAGGAATGGAACGTTATAATTCTCGATCTTCAAATTCTTCTCATAGACTTCGGTGGCGAAAGGCAATTCATCAAGTTCCGCGGTTTGCAGCAGCGCGCGCGGAGGATTGTGGACCACCTTGCCGTCCTTCATGTAGCTCGCGCTCAGGATCTCTGAGAGCGGCTTGCCTTGCGCGTATTCCACAACAGCGTGATCGAATTCGCCGCGAACGACGAAATCAATGTCCTGGCTCGCCAGCAGACTTTCCGCCGGCTTGATTTGCACCTGGGGCCCGACGAAGCAGATCTTGATTCCCGGCTTCTTGTCTTTCATCGCGCGAGCCATGCGCAAGTCGCTGAAGAAACCCACCGTGGAGGTAAACAAAACGACGAACTCGTAGTCCTGCGCTATGCGCACAACTTCCTCGGGCGTTATGTGATGCGGCGGCCCGTCCAGCAAGCGGCTCCCGGCAAGCATACCCGCGGGGTAGGCCAGCCAAACCGGATACCAATAGGATTCAATCTCACGTGTGGCGGGCCAGCGAGAACCCGCTCCGCCGTCGAATTTCTCGAAGCTGGGCGGATTTAGAAACAAAGTTTTCATTACTGACGGCATATCTATTGTTACCCCCTCAGGGTTACAAAGGACCTTATAATTTCAGTGCTTCTGCTCAATGTGAATAGTTTACCCGGTTTTGGCGACAAGCCCAAGCACAGCTTGTTCGAAGTTCGTTACTGAAACACCTTCGCCAGCTGGCCCGTTGCCTGCAATAGACTTAGCTGCCCCTGCTGGCGCGCAAAATCGGCGTCGAGGAATGCCACCCATTTGTCGCTCTCATCCAAGCGCGCTCGTTCGATATCTCGAAGTGTAAGGCGTCCTTCGTCAAATTCGGACTGGTTCAGTTGCAGGGTCTCTTGGGCCAGCTTTAAGTCCAGGCGGGCGACCTCGCGAGTCGCATCCAATTCGCGAACGGTGCGGGCTTTTTGTTGGATGTCCAGCCGGACTTCCTGGCGCTTGTTCCCGAGAGTAAGCTCCGCGACGTTCAATTCGCTTTTCGCCAGCGCGACAGTTGCTCTTGTCTTGGACGCGAAAAGCGGAATTGTGATCTGAACGCCCACGCTTACGTTATTGCGCTCGAACTTCTTGTAAAACTCATCGTAATTATTGAACTTGCTCAAAACGCTGTACTGGCCGACTAAAGCCACAGTGGGAAAGTAACTAAGATGCGCGCCGCGCAATAGCTGCTGGCGGGCCAAACGCTCGTTTTCCGCCTCCTGAATGCCGGGATCGGACCGGATAGCGGCGTTCATCATGTCGTTCACCGAGAGATCATTTTCGAACGACGGCTCCGACGTGTCCACTTCAATAGCTTGGGCCTCGGAAATGCCCGTGAGATCGCGAATCTGTTGCGTCAGAGTTTCATCGCGGCCTTCGAGCTTGATGATTCTTTCCTCCACGCGCGCTTGATCGAGTTCGCCGCGAGTCACTTCGATTGGCAGCTCCTGGTTTGCTGCCACGCGATCGCGCGTCACACCCAGAATTTTTTCTGCACTGGCTTCTTCCTTGCGCATCAGTTCCAGCGAATGGCGCACTTCGGCCAGTTCGAGATAAGCCGTCGCAGCCCGCACGATGACGACGTCATGCATTCGATCTATCTCGAGTTTCATGTTTTTCGCGCGGTCTTCCGCCGCGCGTTGCTGGCCTTTCAGCAGCGGATTGAAAACTGCTTCGTTGTAGCTCATTTGAAAAACAGCGGGCGGCCCGCCGGCAATGGAAGGAAACCCTGACGTGTAGGCAGCGCCAGAACCGGTATAGAGGTTGGGCAGGAATGCGGACCGGTCAAGACCAGCCTCGTTGAGAGCAACGGTGTACTGTACCCGCGCCAAAGCTAAATCCCGGCTATTCTGCAGCGCCAGGGTGACCGCTTGACGCATCGTCAACTTCCCGGTGTCCTGCGCCCTCGCAATTCCGACAAGCAGGAATGCCGCCAACGCGCCGGTCACAGCTAATATTCGCAAGTTTTTATTCATAGCGCAGTGATTCCGTAGGATGAAGACGCGCCGCGCGGTTCGCAGGGAGATAACCGAACAGCAGGCCCGTTGAGCAGGATACTACGAACGCCAGCAGTACAGAGAGCCACGACACAGGAATAGTAACTCCCCGCAGGTCAGGAATGAATCGGATGAAGGAATTGATGATGATGGGAATGGAAACTGCGATTACGATTCCCACCAGCGCTCCTGTGCCGCTTATCAGCAAAGCCTCCATCAGAAATTGATACAGGATCGAGTCGCGACGAGCGCCAATGGCTTTGCGAATCCCGATCTCGCGGGTTCGNNATGTTCATGATCCCGATGCCGCTGATGGTGAGAGCGATCAAGGCCACCAGAATCAATAAAACTGTCAGCGCCAGCGAAATGCTATGGGCGGTCTCAAGAATTCCGGAAAGGTTTTCTACCCTATACCTAGCCCCGGAACGATGCCGGCTCAGCAAGACTTGTTCCACCTGAGTTGTCACCGCGGGGACGTCCTCAGGCTTGTCTGCCTGCACGTAAAACGACTTGAAGAATTCAGTGCCCGTGTAGTACTTGATCAACGAAAAAGGAACGATCACGGATTCCGGGCGAATCTCGGACAGGCCAAAGCTACTCACTCGCTCCTTGTAAACACCGATGACAGTGAAGTGCAACTCCCCGATGCCAATATCTTTCCCCAGCGGACTCTCAGAGGGAAATAGCAGATTGGCGAGAGCTGGTGTCAGCAGACAGACCTTGCTTTGCGTTCTTAAATCGTCCTGGTCTAAGTACCGCCCTTGCAAAACAAGCAGGTTACGAATCTTCTGAAAACCCGCCGTCACGCCGACCAGATAAACGGGATGCTCCTCGCCATTTACGCTCGTGAACATGGAAATGTCATTTGTCCCTGCCGCTTCCACCACATTGGGGATACTCGATTTCACCGCTTCCAGGTCGGCCGGCGTCACTTCGTCCGCGACCGTCACCGCCCCGGAGTGTATTACCGACGCATGGACGAGATTCGCCCCTACTCCCTCTATCTGTCCGATAATGTAGCGCTTCCCCGATAGGGCAACGGTCACCACCAGCACGATGCAAGCGCTTCCTATAATCACGCCCAACATCGTCAGCATGGCGCGCACTTTATTGGCACGAAGAGCTTGCAGAGCAAGCTGCCAGGTCTCGCGCCATTCAGTTGGTGAGCCGCGAAGAGGTTGCATAAGAGTTGCCTGTTAGTGGGATGCGCCTGGGCGAATGAGAGTTTCCAGCCATACGCCAGCGTTCAGTGCGCTGACTTCTCGAGTTTTTCCAGCCGAGCTTTCGCCTCTTTCTGTCCCGGATCTAGTTGGAGAGCGGCACGATATTGTTCTGCCGCTTCCGCCCGTTTTCCTTCTGCTTCATAAAGTCTTCCCAGCCACTGACGGGCGGACGCGTGTGACGGCCAATCGCTTCTGTCAGGCGCGCTAGCGAGGTAGGACTTCAAATATTCCTCCGCGCGCGGCAGTTCTGTTCCGGAAAGCACTCGTGATACTCCTCGGTAATAGCCGAGGCGCGGATCATTCGGACTCACCTGCGCCGCTGCCTGAATCGTCGCTTCTACATCGGCGCCCTTGTTCTCATGGATAAAGAAACGAATGACGTCGAAATAGGACTCGACGCGCTTGGGCTTTGCCGCCAGCACTTCACGATATTCCTTCTCCGCAAGGTCGAACTTCTTCGCGTTCATCTCGTAAGCGGCGTGCGCTAAATGGCCTTCTACCGGGTCGATGGCCTCAATCGCCGTCACTTGTTCGCGAGCTTCATCTTTGCTGCCGCCGACCACCCAGGGAGCTTCCATGTCATATTGTTCAAGGTCCCGCCGAGCTTCCACATTCGAGGGATTCAGTCGAATTGCCTCTTCAAATTCCTTCTTTACCTTCCGCGCATACGAAAAACTGCGGTCGCGGTCCGCTTTGCCTCCATAGATCGCGCCGAGCCATTGATGGTAGACGGAATTTTTCGGATCAAGCTCGACGGATTTCTCACCGGCGGTTATCGCGTTGTCATAATCGTGGAGTTCGTAATAGCTGCGTCCGAGCCAATATTGCGCCTCGGCGTTGTTCGAAACCTGCGGCACGGATTGCAGCGTCTTGATTGCAGCAGTGTAATTTCCCAAGTTGAATTGGTGCTGCGCGGTTTGAATCGCCCCGGACGCATCCGATGCCGCTACGAAAGAAGACTCTACCGCCTCTGCAAGCGGTGCGATTGTCGCGAGCATAGCCATACCGGCGAAAAGCGCCACTGAAAACCTGGGAATATAGGGGAACCGCCGGTTCATTTGGCCTCCGTGGCTCGAACTTCCATACCGTCCTTTAACTCTACTTCGCCCGGCAATGCGATTTTGTCGCCCAGTGCCAACCCCGAAATCACTTCATAATTTTTATCGCTGGCGACGCCCGCTTCAAACTGGCGGCGATGAATTTTTTCACCGTCGAACACAAAGACATAGTGCTGTCCATTTTCGTAACTTACGGCTCGCCGCGGTACCACCAGCACCCCCGGCCGTTGGCGGACGAGGATGCGCACTTCAACATTTACATTTGGAAGAAGCTCGACCTTGTCATTCTGCACCGAGCATAGAACTTCACCTACGCTGCGGGTTCCGCGTGCAACCACCTGCTTGGGAACCTGTTCGACCTCCCCAGTCCATGTGCGGTTCGGCATGGCGTCCCAACTCACTTTTACCTCTTCGTCTGGTGCGAGCGAGCCGAGATCGGGCTCGTCCACAAATGCGCGAACGCGCACTTGGCGCAAGTCGGCCATTTCCGCCAGAATGTCCCCCACCTTCACATAATCGTTTGCATGCACAGGCAATGAATAAACCGTGCCGTCACTTTCCGCCGTAACCGTCGCCGAACGCAGTTTTTCTTCGAGTGACTGAACCTGACCTTCCGCCTGCTTTACGCGCAGACCAGCAGCTTCTGCGTCGATGTTTGTTTGTTTCTTTAATGCTGCAGTCTTCTGCTCGATTGCTTGCAGGTTGGCGCGAGCTTCGTCGAGAGCCTCCTGGTTCTTGGCGAGTTCGTCCTGCGTGGCGGCTTGTTTTGTCACAAGTTCGGTCAGCGCCGCTTGCGTGCGTTCAAGGTTGGCGACCTGCGCTTGCGCCTTCTGCAGATCTCCTCCGAGCTGCGCTACTTCATTGGGAGGGCCGCCCGCGCGAGCGTTTTGCAGAGTGGTTTGAGCGGAAAGCACATCTTGCCGCGCCTGCGCCAGCTGACTCTGAATATCTGCCGCATTGAGGCTCAGAATAAGCTGCCCACGATGGACATTTTGCCCTTCGGTGACCATTATTTTATCCACGAAGGTGGGAAACTGGGCGCGAGCCGTGACTGGGGAAATCGGCTCGATCTTTCCGTTGCTGGTAATGGACGCAGTCAGATCCTCGCGAGACACTTGGGCGATTGCCACCGTTGGAGCCTGATCTCGCCCCGCGAGAACCACTAAAACTATGACGACAAGCGCCACAGCAAGCGTTATCACAATCCATTTTCGTTTGCTATTTTCCGCCATCATCGGCCGCGCGGTCGAACGCGCAGCTACCCCCGAAGCGTAAAATTGTAGCAGACCCGTTTGCCGCATGCCTACGCAAACACCGATGCGTGCCGGATTCGCACTCTAGGCAACTTCTGCCCCTGCTAGGCTGGGGGCCTTCTTGCACTACCCGTAGAGCGTGTTAGAATTTGCTCATGAACGAGCCGCACTCAACCCCGCATTCTGGCGCCACAGACGAGACCAAGCCGGGCAATAAACCGCCTAAAATCCATCGAGTCTGTATAGGCTGCAATAATATGTTCGAAGTCACCATGGAGAACTACGAAGCCAAACATTGTGCTGTTTGCCACAAGGGTTAGTGCGCCGCCAAGTCCGGCTGGAAGTATCTTTGCCCATAGTCCACCTATCCGATCGCGCATTGCCGAATCCGAATCCCGCGGGGAAAACAACCTCACTTTGAGAAATCTCCAGAGCGACTAAAAGAAATTCTGCGCGTCTAATCTCGGCAGGGGTGCCGGCTAGACGCGCATGTTCGCGACGCTAATGTTAGAATCCAGTGATTCATGAGCGCTGATTCGCTAATTTACGTCCACGAATTATGTAAACACTTCCGTACCTTTAAGCGCCGTGAAGGCGTCTGGGGCTCAGTTCAAAATCTATTTGTGAGGGACTACCGCACGGTTGCGGCTGTGGACCGCGTCAGTTTTTCGATCGAGCGCGGGGAAATGGTCGGCTACATCGGCCCGAACGGCGCCGGAAAATCGACAAGCATCAAGATGCTCACCGGCATCCTGGTGCCGACGAGCGGCGAAATCCGCATCAACGGTTATGTTCCGTATCGCCAGCGCCGGCAATACGTGAAGACGATCGGCGTGGTATTCGGCCAGCGCACCCAGCTATGGTGGGACATCGCCGTNNATCGAATCGTTCAAACTCCTGCGCCGCATTTACGACGTCTCGCAGCGCGATTTTGATGCGCGCATGGAACGCTTCGACGAAATCCTGGGCATCCGCGATTATTTGCACACTCCCGTACGCAAGCTTTCCCTCGGAGAGCGAATGCGCTGCGACCTGGCCGCGGCGTTGTTGCACAATCCCCCGTTGCTTTTCCTCGATGAACCCACGATTGGACTAGACGTTGTCGCGAAAGACCACATCCGGCATTTCCTCCGGGCCATCAACCGTGAATTCCGCACTACCGTCCTGCT
>PLZZ01000142.1 GCA_003153585.1 Acidobacteriota bacterium
AGCCAGAGCGGCGAAGTTATTTTCACGCATGTCCCCGGCTTGCGCGTGGTGATGCCTTCCACCGCCCTCGATGTTTGCGGCCTTCTTCGCACCGCGATTCGGTCCGACGATCCCGTGATGTTTCTCGAGCACAAACATCTCTATCGCCAACCCTACAATCGCTCGGAATATCCCGGCGCGGATTTCACCATCCCNNGTGGTCCATCGAGCCGAAGTGGCCGCAGCGGAATTGTCCCGCGCCGGAATTTCCGTCGAAATAATCGATCTGCGCTCGCTCAGTCCCTACGATTGGGAAGCCATCGCTACCACCGTCCGCAAAACGAGCCGCGTTATCGTCGCTTACGAAGACACCTTGTCCTGGGGATACGGCGCGGAAATCGCCGCCCGCATCGCCGACGAATTATTCGAAGACCTCGACGCTCCCATCCGCCGCGTCGCCGCTACCGATACCTTCTGTGCCTACCAGCCAAAACTGGAAGACGCAATCCTCCCCCAAACCGAAGACATAGTCCGCGCCGTCCGCGACCTGGCCGCCTTCTAATGCGATCTCACTCTGCTTCCGCTATGACCAATGGCAATTCCGCAGCGAATTGGCCCGGGCCCGCCTTTCGTAGCGCCGGCGTCNNTAGGATCGTATCCCTATATAGGAACCCGCGCGAACATGGCCGTTGTGTGTCGCGCAGGAGGCAAAAATGACTTGTAACCATTGCAAGCGAGATCTCGCCGAGCATTCGAATTTCTGCTACTACTGCGGAGCGCCTCAACAAGCAGCGCCGCACGTGCCGCCCGTTCAGAAGCGCCTGATGCGCTCGTCCGTCGATGTGAAAATCGCCGGCGTCTGCGGCGGTATCGCCGAATACATGGAGGTGGACCCCACTATCGTGCGCCTGGTCTGGGTGCTCGTCTCGTTCTTCACCGGCATCGTCCCAGGCATAATTGCCTACCTCGTCGCATGGGTCGTGATGCCGCAAGCTCCCGTTCCGGCAACCGTAATCGTGACGCCTCCGCCGGCGACAGCGCCCAACTTCACCCAGCCCGCATAGGCTGGGCGAGCCGGCCGGCAGCTCGGAGGCGGTTAGTCCCGCTTGTCTCTGCCTTTCGGTTTCTTCGGAAAATTTCGCTGCTTCGCAAAGATGGCGTGATCGAGCGAAATCAGCCCGGCCCCAAGCGCAGCCAGCGCGAACGATCCCACCGCCATGGCCAGCGGAAATTCGTAATTGTGCACCGCCATCGGGTTCGCCAGGATTCCGTGCACCTTCACGAGTGCCACCGCCATCTCTCCCGCAAGCAGCAACCCCGTGATCCGCGTGAACAGCCCGACGATAAGTAAAATTCCGCCAAACAATTCCAGCACCCCGGAGATGTAAGCAAAGTAGGCAGGAAATCCCAGGTGGGTGAAAGCTTCGATCGTGTGCTGCAACTGGGAGAACAGCTTCGGGTACCCATGAGAGATGAATATGATCCCAAGCGCCACCCGCAACAGCAGCAAAGCGAGCGGCTTCAGTTTCTCAAGACCTTCCATGTGCAATCTCCTGGCATCCAATCACCGAGCCGCCGAATAGTCGGGCTCTTAGCGTTGAGCTCGTCGCCCAACTCAAGCGCCCGCATTGTATCAGAACGGCCGAATCGCCCTGAAGCAGCCGCGCATGGAAACCGCACATTCAACCGCAGCCGGAATGCGCATTGCCGTTGGTGTAAAATCATCAGTCGCTTCGGAAGTTGCGTGAAGAGCGAACGCTCGCGCAAGCATGACAGGGAGCTGGTGCAGTGATTTCGAAGACGCGAACAATCGGCGTGGTGACCGGCGGAGGAGATTGTCCCGGCTTGAACGCCGTGATTCGCGCCGTCGTGCGCACCGTGAAACTGCAGCACGGCTGGCGCGTGATCGGTATCACGAACGGGTTAGAAATACGCTCCGTGCCGCTGGTGGACGCGATTGGTTCCTGCAAGCTGGTGGATCCGGGGAGCGATTACATGCGTGCGGCTCGCGTTGTGGGGATCACATTTGGGGAGCGGGCGTGATCCGGAAAATTCTCCTGGGGCTCCTGGTGCTGCTGATTTTAGGCACCGCCGCATATCTTCGGTTCCATCACGCGAAGCCGCCAATGGAGGTGGGTTACGCAGGCGATCGCCAAGTCACGGTGTGGAGCACGTCCGCGCAAGTGCGCGAGCCGGTGACGACGGTCAGCTTTGGTGAAAAACTGGACGTCCTTCAGCGTTTTCAAGATCAAGTGAAGGTGCGCACTACGACGGGTATCACCGGCTGGATTGAGGAACGCGAATTGCTTTCGGCGGATGTGTGGCAGACGGCGAAGGACCTCACAAAGAAAGCCGCCACGATGCCGGTCGAAGCGCGCGGCCACACCAAGGCCCTTAGCAATCTGCACATCGAACCGGGACGCGATTCGCTGCGCATCCGCCAACTATACAAAAACACTGCGCTGGATGTGCTCGCGCGGCAACCGGTGAGTGCCGCTGCAGTTCGCGGTGGCGGAGCCGAGGAAGATCCCAAGGCAGAGTCCGCGGGGAAAAAAGAGGATTGGTGGCTCGTGCTGGCGCACAACAGCGACCAAACCACGATGGCGGGTTGGGTCATGGGACGTTTTATCGATCTCGATGTTCCAGCGCCGCTGCCCGATTATGCCAGTTCCGCGGGGATGCGCATCGTTGGGTGGTTCGAATTAAATCGCGTAGTGGATGCATCCCAAAATGCAAAACCGCAATATCTTTTAGTCGGGACGCACGGAGCCGAAGGCCAGCCGTGCGATTTTTCGCTTCTCCGCGTGTACACCTGGGGCCAGAAGAAGGAGCGCTACGAAACGGCGTTCGTAGAAAGCGATGTTTGCGGGAAACTTCCGGTCAAAATAATCAAGGCCTCCACGCCGGGTGGCGAAGTGAGATTCGAGTTTCAGAATTTGAGCGGCAAGGGATCGGAACAGCGGACCTACGTAATGCGGCAGACGGTCGTTCGCCGCGTGCGTGAAGCCGGCGAGGCGCAACCTCGTAAACGCAAGCGTTAATCAGAGCGCTCCACCCCTCTTCATTTGATCGGCATAGATCTTCAATTGCGCTAAATTGGTCCATATGCTGAATCGCATTTCATTTTTGGGCGCTTTGCTAATTTTTATTTGCATTCTTTCGACCGCCGGACCCGGGCAAACTGAAACACACGCACTGCAACAAAAACCTGTGGGGCTAGCGCTCGAGTACATCGGTGAGTGGGGCTCCCAGGGTGACGGACCGGGCCAACTGCAAGATCCCGCGAGCATCGCTGCGGACACGCTGGGCAACGTGTTCATTGCGGACCCCGCAACCGGTTTCATTCATAAATTTGCACCGCGGGGGAAGGCGCTGCTTTCGTTTCAGCAGGATGGTCTGAAGCATCCGCAGTCGATTGCGGTGGATAACGGCGGAGCGATCTATGTGACGGATCCGGCGCGGGGCAGCGTCTTCATTTTCTTCCCCGGCGGAGAAGGAAATCGCTATCGCGAGCTGCGATTAAAAACGCGTGCCAGCGCGAGCAATTCTCTCAGCGTAGCCGTAGCGGCCGACGGACTCATTCACGTTTTCGATGCGGACGCCTCGAAATGTTTCACGTTTAACGCGCGATTGCGCCTCGAGCAAACATGGATTCCTCCGGGCAGCGACCCGCGAGCGACGAAAGCTTTTGGCCCGATTGAAAATGGCAAAGACGGGTTTCTCTATCTCGGGAATTCTTCCGGCAATATTTTGAAGCTCACACGGGAAGGCCATTTGGTAACGCAGATAGCTCCGGGAGAAAATGAAGCCAAATGGAATCCGACAGCGGGTTTCGCCGTTTCGAATAACGAAATTTTCGTGATGGACAGCAATGGGCGGACGCTGCACGTGGTGACGACAGACGGCAATCCAAGGCTGGATATGGACCTTGCTCCGCAGCTTGGACAAGGAAGCCGGCCGGCGCCGCCGCTAGCGGTGAGCCCGCAGCATGAGTTGCTGGTTCTCGACGCGCCGGAGCATCGCGTCCTGGGCTACCGCATAAATTTCTAGTCCGATTCGGTGGTGCTTTAGCTTACAATTACCCGACTCATCGGGACTTGACGTCCCGCCTTCTTCGATCGCAATCCGCCGGCTGCCTGGTACTGGCTCTCAGGTCACGTTTCCGGTAAATTCGATTGCCGCGTCATACCAAATATTTTGCGTTCTGGTAGGATGGGCGTAATTTTCGCACGGGAGAAACCGAGCTATGTGTTTTTCAGCAACCGCAAACTTTGTTGGCAGCACAGCTCTGGGCGCCGTCGGCGTCGTCACATTGACAAAGGTAAAGCACAGGCGCGAACTGCTTTTCGCGTCGCTGCCCATTCTATTCGCCATTCATCAGTTCATCGAAGGATTTGTCTGGCTGGGATTGGATGGGAAACTCTCGCCCCAGGTCACGCACGACATGGGCGCGGCGTTCATGCTGTACGCGCAGGGGCTCCTCCCTTTCCTATTGCCGCTGAGCGTGCTGCTGTTTGAGCCTGACGGGAAGGGCCGCAGGCGCATGCTGCCGTTCGTCGCGATTGGCGTAGGGACGACGCTTTATATATTGTGGGCATTGACGGCATACCCAACGCAGATCTTCGTTAAGGGAAACAGCATCGTGTACATCAACGATGCTACGAACAACACAGCGGTTGCGATGCTGTATGTGCTTGCAACCTGCGGTTCACTGTTCGTGTCGAAGGAAAGGCCAATGGTAATCTTCGGCCTGGCAAACCTGACAATTCTTCTCGTTGTAATGGCGTTCAAGCGCTACGCGTTCACCTCGCTGTGGTGTGCGTACGCGGCGATCGCGAGTGTGATTATTCTCGCCTACTTCTGGAAAAGCAGCGTACGCCGGCCGCTCCGCTACGCCCTGCCTTTGTGAAGGCCAATTTGAAACTGCGTAGAACTTAGGGAGAATACAATGCCCCTTTTGTTGAGCGAAGCGGACGTGAAATCGTTGCTGACCATGCCAATTGCAATCGACGCTGTGGAGAATTCTTTTCGTCGGCTCGGAGACGGTTCCGCGCTAGTGCATTCGCGGCAGAGGCTGCATTTGCCGTCGAAAAGTTATCTGCATTATATGGCGGCAGCCGACGGCGTGAGCGGATACATGGGTTTGAAAATTTACACCAGCTCGGGTAAAGGGCTTCGCTTTTTGGTGACGCTTTTCAGCGTCGAGTCGGGCGATTTGGTGGCGTTGATCGAAGCTGATTTTCTAGGGCAAATGCGCACTGGCGCTGCAAGCGGCGTCGCTACGCGGTATCTCGCGCGCGAAAATGCGCGAACGCTGGGAATGATCGGGACCGGATTGCAGGCGCGCACGCAGCTTCAAGCGATTGCGCAAGTCCGGAAGCTGGAGGAAATACGCGTGTTCGGTCGCGACGCCGGAAGACGTGAAACATTCGCCGAGGAAATGAGCGACGCTCTGAGGATTCCTGTTACGGCGGCTGCGTCGGCGGAAGATGCAGTGCGCGACGCAGACATCGTCGTGACTTCGACGACCAGCACAGCTCCGGTGCTGGAAGGACGATGGCTGAAACCGGGTGTGCATATCAATGCCATCGGCGCTAATTTTCCGCAGAAACGCGAGTTGGACTCGGAAGCTGTCGAGCGGTGCGATGTGATTGCGGTGGACTCTCGCGCACAGTCGAAACTTGAATCGGGCGATCTGATTCACGTCTTCGGAGAGGATGCCGCGCGATGGGCTGGCGTGAAAGAACTAGCTGAAATCGCCACGGGGAAGGCCACCGGCCGAACGAGCCCGAATCAGATCACACTGTTCAAGTCCAATGGGATTGCTACGGAGGACATTGTTGTAGCGGGAAGAATATTCGAGATAGCGCGTGAACGCGGGATGGGCCGCGACGTCCCGATGTGGCAGCAAAACGGTGGACTGGAGAAGCGCGCAGGTGTCAGGACGTAATTCGAGGCAGGTCTAGGCGCGGGGGCGGCCTAGTTTCTTGACTAACGCGTCGTGAAGGCGGTGGCGCATGTCTTCCGGAAGCGGCGCAGGTTCAGAGTTGCAGTAGATTTGAATGGTCTTTTTAGTGGTGTCCACGATGAGTTTGCAGTTCTTGCATTTGGCCANNACGATGGTCTTGCAATTCACTGATTTTCACTCCGCCGAAAATATTTGTTCAGCTTCTGCCGCAGCTTCAGGCGCGCGCGAAGAAGCCTCGATTTCACGGCTGGGATGGAAAGCCCCAGCGCCTCGGCCGTCTCTTCGGTCGATAATTCTTCGATGTCGCGCAACTGGAAAACGATTCGAAAAGATGGATCTAAATCGGTGATTACCTCAGAAAGAATGCCGGAAAGCTCAGTCTGTTTGTAGCGATCTTCGGGCGAAGGGCCCCAGTCTTCTATCTCACGCGGGATCAAGTCCTCCCCGGTGTTGACCTCTTCGTCGATGGAAACCACGTTGGGGCGGCGCTTACGCAATTTCATCAGCGCTTGATTGACGGCTATGCGCACGAGCCAGGTATAGAACCGCGAATTACCCTGGAATCCGGAAAGATGTTCGTAAGCCTTCAGAAAAGCTTCTTGCATCACGTCTTCCGCATCTTCGCGGTTTTGAGTGATGTTCTGGGCCAGCCGCAATATCTTGCGTTCGTAGCGGCCGACCAGAGTTTCGAAAGCGGTAATGTCTCCGTTCTGGGCGGCGGCGACCAGAATGGGTTCGTCTTCCTTCACCACTTGGGAGGGAAGGGAACGAGGCTGCACCGAGTTCTCACCTGCCGGGTTCATTTTGGATGCACTCATTTCGACGTATCTCGCAGAATGAAGGGTAGCACAAGTTGAGAGAAGTACGCGCTGTCGCCGGCTCGTAAGCGGTTGGATGCTGAAGCGGCGTGCGCGGATGGAGAAATGGCATAGAAAAAATGAAGGCGGGCGGCGAACCGAGGAAGAGGGCCAGCCTTGACAGGCTGGTCGGCAGGAAGTATTCTGGTTACCGAACGAACGTTCGAACGGAACCTGCATCTCCTTTATGCCAAGACCTTCTGTGCCGCAGCGCGAGCCGCAAGAGAAACTGCAGGTGATCCTGCGGCATGCCGCCCAAGTATTCTGCGATAAAGGTTACGAGGGGGCTTCGATACGCGACATCAGCCGTTCAAGTGGCGTTTCGCTCGCCGGTCTGTATCACTACATCAAGAGCAAGCAAGAACTTCTGTACCTGATTCAAATCCACACATTTAAAACCATTGTTGCGCGCCTGGAAAAAAGGCTGGCTGGCGTCAGCGAGCCCGTCGAGAAGCTGCGCATTCTTGTCCACAATCATTTGGATTATTTTCTGCAGCATCCCGTGGAGATGAAAGTTTTGGCTCACGAAGATGAAGCTCTGGAAGGAACATTCCGCAAGGAAGTGCTGGAAGTGAAGAGGCGGTACGTTGAAATCGCGCTGGAGATTTTCGAGGAGATGCGTAAGGTCGGCGCGGTGCGGCGATTGAATCCGCGCGTGGCGGTGCTGTCTCTTTTCGGAATGATGAATTGGACCTACACATGGCACCGCGCGGCAGCGGATCCGCAGGCGGACGCGCTGGCCGAAACCATCGCGGGAATGTTTTTGCACGGAGTAATGAACGGGCACGGAGATGCGCGTCCGAAGTCCGTGCGGCCTGTCGCAGCACGCTTGCGGAACCGGCGCGCGCGGGCGGATAATCTTTAAATACAGACGGAATAAACAATGGAAATAATTTCCCGGAGGAAATAATGGCGACGACGCAGGCAGTGGAGCAGAAGCAACTGATTCATTACGGGGTGGAAGGCGGAGTGGCGATCATCGAGATGGATGATCCGCCGGCGAATACCTATACGTATGAAATGATGCAACAGATTGACACCGCCATTCTGCAGGCGCGCATGGACGAGAATGCCCACGTCATCGTGCTGCGCGGCAAGGGTGAGAAATTCTTCTCGGCGGGCGCGAGTATCCCCATGTTGACCAAGGCCGATCCGACGTTTAAGTATTATTTCTGCCTGCATGCGAATGAGACGTTGTGCCGATTCGAGCAGACACCGAAGCTTGTGATTGCGGCGCTCAACGGGCACACGGTGGGTGGCGGCTTGGAGATTGCGCTGGCTGCTGACATCCGCATCGCAAAAAAGGAAGGCGGGAAAATCGGATTGCCGGAAGTGAACCTGGGCGTGTTGCCGGGAACGGGCGGGACGCAGCGGTTGTCGCGAGTGGTGGGACGCGCGCGCGCCATTGAGTTGATGGCTACCGGACGCACGTTCAGCTTCGAAGAGGCGCTGGAGTTCGGGTTGATTCATTACATCTACGAGAAAGAAACTTTCTGGGAAGAAGTGATGGCGTACGCGAAGCAGTTCTGCCCGCCGAATAAAGCGTCCCGCGCGGTGGGGCGCATCAAGCGCGCGGTAGTGACGGGTTCGGAAGTTGGATTTGGAGAAGCGCTCGGCATTGAACGCGAGATGCAGCAGCTTCTCTTCACCAGCGAGGACGCCAAGGAAGGCTTGAAAGCGTACGTGGAGAAGAGGCAGCCGGAATTCAAGGGAAGGTAAGAGAACGCGAGAGTCGAGTTGTAAGTAAGCGAAATACGATTCGGGATCCTAAAGGACTGAATGCGCACACTGCCCGATTATCTTCGCAAGGGAATGAAAATGATCTTGGTGGGCGCCAATCCGGGCGACCGTTCGGCGCGTGTAGGGCACTACTACGCCGGGCGCGGCAACCAGTTTTGGCCGATGATGTATGAATCCGGCGTGATTCCGGAACCGCTCGGCTATGAAGATGACCGTCGCGTACTGGAATTTGGAATCGGAATGACGGATCTGGTCAAGCGTCCTACCCGGGGCGTGGAAGAAATCGAGCGGCAGGAATTTTCCGAAGGGCGCGTCTTGTTGGCGCAGAAGCTGGAAGACTTGCGGCCGCGAGTGATCGCGTTCAACGGGAAAATGGTTTACGAGAAGTTTACCGGACGGGCGTGCAAGCTCGGGTTACAGAAAGAGAAACTTTACGGCGCGCACGTGTTCGTTTTGCCTTCGACCAGCGGGGCCAATTGCGGGACGGACCGCGGCGTGAAGACGCGGTACTTCAAGAAGCTCGCAGCGCTGCTGAAAAGCTTGAAAGACTAGGGGAGCGATGTGATGGCGGCAACTACTCAACAAAACGCGGCGAACCAACTGGTGCTCGAGGAGCGCGACGGCAGGATTGTCACGTTGCGTTTGAACCGGCCGGACCGGCTCAACGCGTTGAACGTGGAGCTTGGGCGAGCGCTGGTCCATGCGCTGATAAGTGCTGGCGAGGACAAAGGGATAGGCGCCGTAAGAATAATCGGAGCCGGGCGGGCATTTTGCGCGGGCGGAGATCTGGAACTTCTTCACGACCTGCGAAAACGCAATGACGCGAAGGAACTCGAGAGCCTGCTTGTTTCGGGGAAAGAAATTTGCCTGGTGATTGCCGGGATGCCGAAACCCGTGCTCGCGGCGGTGAACGGCCCTGCGGCCGGCGGAGGAATGAATCTGGCCCTTGCTTGCGACATGCGCGTGGCTTCCGATCAGGCAAAATTCGCGGAGGCGTTTGCGCAAATCGGTTTGTACCCCGATTTCGGGGGAACCTTTTTCCTGCCCAGGCTGGTGGGACGCGCGCGAGCGGCCGAATTATTTTGGACCGCTGAGAAACTGACGGCGGAAGACGCTCTCAGGATGGGGATCGTCAGCAGGATCATTCCCGCCGCGCAATTCGAAGAAGAAACCAAAAAAATCACGCAGGATTTGGCGGCGGCCGCGCCGCTTTCGGTTCGAGATTCGAAACATGCCATGACGAGCAATGACCGCGCCGCGCTGGCGGCCGCGCTGGACGAGGAAATAAGGCTGCAGATTCACTGCTTCCAGTCGGAAGACTGCCTGGAAGGGCTGAACGCGTTTATCGAGAAGCGCAAGCCGAATTTTCGAGGGCACTGAGCGCGGGATTTATTCGGTGGCGTGGATGCTCATAGAGCGACGGCCCGGAACTCAATTCATAGAAGTAAGCGCTTTAGAAAATGGGAGGAATTCATAAATGTCCGCAACACGCATTGCTACGTTTGATGATTGGGTGGATTTATTCCGCGTTTGGCGCAACGACATCGGCGTGAATTATTCCGAAATCGACAGCTATCATTTCGAAGCGAAGTTCGGACCCACGCGTTCCAATGAAATTGAATTCGGCGCGTTCAAAGGACGCCCGAAATGGCAAAAGGTGCTGGACATTCCGGACCAGCGAATTCGTGATGGCCTGATGAATCTGATTATTTACCAGGGCGACACGGAATTCGCTTCGGTGGAGCAGCAGCGACGCCTCTTCGAGCATTCGCCCAGCGAGCATGATCGCAAATCGCTATGCCGCGTGGTGACCGAAGAAATGCGGCACGGCTGGCAGATGTGCCATCTGCTGATCAATCACTTCGGCTACGGCGGAAAAGTGGAAGCCCAGAAAATGCTGGAACGCCGCGCGTTTGAATCCAAGCGCTTGCTTGGCGCCTTCAATCAGGAAGTGGCCAACTGGCTGGACTTTTTCACCTACACGGATTTCGTGGACCGCGATGGAAAATTCCAGCTCACCATGCTGAGTTATTCGGGATTCGAGCCGCTGGCGCAATCCATGAATCCGATGCTGCGGGAAGAATCGTTCCATCTGGGCACCGGTCATGATGGTCTCAAGCGCATTGTAAAAGCGGAAGTGGTGCCGCTCAATATCGTTCAGAAATACGTGAACAAATGGATTCCGGTGAGCTACGACTTGTTCGGAGTGGATCAATCGAGCTCCGCGCACTGGTTTTACGTTTGGGGCTTGAAAGGACGTTACGACGAGGCCCAGACGCAGCAGGAAGTGGACCTCGGGCACATGAACGAACACAATCGCCATCTTTATTTTCTCGAGTGCGAAAAACTGATCGAGCAGATTAACAAGCACGTCCCGGCGGGCGCCGTTCCGCTTTACGTTCCGCATATGAAGTTCAACCGGCACATCGGGGAGTTTGCCGATCAGTCCTACAGCGTGACCGGTGAGCTGCTGTCCCCGGAAAAATATGCGGAGCACTTGAAGGAAACTCTGCCGCAGCCGGAAGATATCAAGTTGGTGGGCGAGATACAGGACACCGAGCCGAAGTGGGTTTCTCCGAAAGGGAGCATGGACTTATCGTGACGGCTCGGTCGGAAGCGGAAGTTACGAGCCGCGGTTACACCTTTAGCGAACTGATGGTTGCGGCGGCGGCCAGGGAAATCGGCGACGGGGAACTGGTATTCGTGGGAATGCGTCTGCCGATGCTGGCTTTCCTGGTTGCCCGGCGTACGCACGCTCCGCGCGCTGTGGGACTTTTCGAAAATGGCGTCGTCCGCGAAACACCTTCGCTTGAACTTCTTTACACCATGGGCGATCCGCCCAATCTTCTTCACGCCACGCAATGCGGTCAAATGCTCGATGTGATGTCTTTGCTGCAACAAGGCCGCGTGAATGTCGGATTTCTCGGCGCGGCGGAAGTGGACCGCTTCGGCAATCTGAACACTACCTGGGGTCATCGAAATAAAGAAATGCAGCGCTTGCCGGGATCGGGCGGCGCTTGCGATATTGCTTGCCTCGCGCGGCGGACAGTAGTTTTACTGGCGCACGAGCGGGGCCGGCTAACTGAGCGCGTTGGACACATCACGTCGCCAGGGTACGGCAGCGGCAACGGTTGGCGGCGAGCACAGGGCCTGCCCGCGAATTCTGGCCCTTCGGCTGTGATCACAACGCTTGGTGTGGTTCGCTTCGGCGACGACGGCGAAGCTTTTCTGGCTTCGGTTCATCCGGGAGTGAGCGTGGAAGAAGTGTTGGCCAATACCGGCTGGACGCTGCGTGTGGCTGATGATCTTGTTGAAACGCCGGCGCCTCGCGATGAGGCGCTGGCCGTAATGCGCGAGATGGATCCAAATCATTTCTGGACTCGCTGAAATCGAGTCGCGCCTAAAAGTTATGGCTGAATCAAAATTGATGACGATGCGCGACGCGATCGCGCGGCACGTGCCATCCGGCTCGATGGTGCTTCTCGGCGCCCAACTGGAACAGATGATTCCGTTCGCAGCGGGGCACGAGCTGATACGGCAAGGGCGCCGCGATCTCACGGTCGTGGGTCCTATCTCGGACATTTTGTTCGACCAAATGATAGGCGCGGGATGCGTTTCGCGCGTGATGGCCGCGTGGGTGGGAAATGTTTCGGCTGGAGTGGGATACTGTTTTCGCCGGGCGGTGGAACACGCGGTTCCGCGAAAAATCGAAGTCGTGGATTATTCGAATTTTACGATGGCGCTCGCGCTGCATGCCGCGGCGCTGGGTGTGCCGTTTCTGCCGACCTACGCGACGCTGGGCAGCGACCTTTTGAAGAAGAACGGAAATTTGCGCGAGTTTCCTTCGCCTGTCAGCGAAGAAAAACTTGTTGCAGTGCGCGCGCTGCGGCCGGACGTGGCGATTTTGCACGTGCAACGCGCGGATGCTCAAGGCAACGCGCACATTTGGGGCAGCCTCGGCGTGGCCGTCGATGGTGCCCGAGCGGCCAGGAAAATAATCATCGTGGCGGAAGAAATCGCCGAGCCCAGCGTGATTTCTTCAGACCCCAATCGCACGCTGGTGCCGGGATTTTTGGTTGAAGCGGTGGTGCACGAGCCGGGCGGAGCGCATCCTTCGCCGGTACAGGGATATTACGGACGCGATCATGCGTTTTTCGCGCAGTACCACGAGCAGACCCGGCGCGTGGAGGATTTTGAGGATTGGCTTGCGCGGTGGGTGGTGCATGCGAGCGACCGGGGCGAATATTTGACGCAGGTCGGTGCGGAGCGAATACAGAGCTTGGGAGTGAAAGAGCACGCGTATACTGCTCCCGCGGATTTCGGCTACTGATGACGGAAGATCTCTACGCAAACATGGAAGTGGCGCCAGGCGAAGTGAAAGACATGCTCGCGCGAGGCGAGAAGCTACTTTTCGTAGACGTCCGCGAAAAATGGGAGTACGACACTACGCACATTGAAGGCTCGGTGCTGATTCCGCTGCGCGAGATCCCGGCGAATCTGGCGCGGCTGGAAGCAGCGAGTGAGCTTGTGCTGTTCTGCCACCACGGGATGAGAAGTTTGGATGCCGCAGCGTGGTTGCGCTCGCAAGGCGTGGAAGGCGCGCGGTCGATGGCCGGCGGAATTGACCGCTGGTCCGCCGAGATCGATCCGAACGTACCGCGGTATTGAAGGCGAAGTTTTGCGCGAGGAATCAACCATGGCCGTTAAGAAAGCTACTAGGAAAGCGCCGAGTCGCGGGGCCAAAGCCGGAAAGAAAGTTCAATTCCTGCATAAGCCTTCGTGCACGACCTGCCGCAAAGCGCGGGCCTACATGGAAAACCTAGGTTTCGGCATGCATTTTCGCGATCTGGGGAAAGAGCGATTGAGCGCGGCGGAACTCGAAAAGTTGATCGGCGACCGCGATCACGTACCATTTCTGAACACGCGCAACGAGCTTTACCGTAGGAAGAAAATGAAGGACCATCCGCCGTCGCGCAACGAAGCAATTCGGATGATGGCGGAAGAACCGAATTTGATTCGGCGTCCGGTAATTGTCGCGGGCGGCCGTGTGGTCCTCGGATTCGATCAACAGGGGATTGATCGAATTTAGCCGCAGAGTGAACTGCGTTTTGCAGCACGTTGTCGGGGGAAACTGAGCTTGCCGCCAATTATAGACATTCATATTCACGTGCAGCCCAACGACGCGATCAAGCCGGAAGCTCGTGAATTAATTCGCCGGGGACGCCGGGACTACGACGAGGTGCTGAAGTTCGGGGAGAGCGCCAAAGAATTCCTGAAGTTTTTAGATGAGGCGGAAATCGAGCGAGCGGGAATCATCAACTACGTCAGCCCGGACGTGATTGGATACACCGCGGAAGTCAACGATTGGGTGGCAAACTATTGTTCCGCTGATCCGCGGCGCCTGCTTGCGTTCGGTTCCGTGCATCCAAAATATATTTTCGATGCGCGCGCGGAAGTGACCCGGCTGAAAAAACTTGGCATTCGCGGGTTAAAAGTTCACCCCTCCCATCAATTGTTCGCGCCTAACGAATATCGCAACGGCCTGGGGCCTTTGCGCGCGATGTACGAGAGAGCGGAAGAAGTTGGCCTGCCGGTGATGATTCACACAGGCACATCGATTTTCCCCGGCGCGCGAAACGTGTACGCGCAGCCTATGCTGGCTGACGATGTCGGCGTGGATTTTCCCAACTTGGTCGTAATCCTGGCGCATGGCGGGCGCCCGCTGTGGATGAACGAGGCTTTTTTTCTCGTTCGCCGGCACAAGAACATGTACATGGATATCTCCGGGATACCTCCGCAAAAACTGCTGGAACATTTTCCTCGAATCGAGGAGATTGCGGACAAAGTTCTGTTCGGGACGGACTGGCCGGGGCCTGGTGTTCCCGGAGTGCGGGGAAACATCGAGAAGTTTCGCGCGCTGGCAATATCGCCGGACGCGCAGCAGAAGATTCTGTACGATAATGCAGCGCGGCTTTTTCCAGTTTGAGCGAGGTCTGTGAATGGACATAAAAACCATCGGAGTGATTGGCGCGGGAACGATGGGGCGAGGAATTGCGTACGCGGCGGCCTTTGGCGGATACCGCACGGTGCTCGAAGACGTTTCTCCTGAAATGCGCGAGCAAGGCGCCGCCTATGTTTCTCAAACGCTGGAAGATGGAGTATCGCGTGGAAAGGTGACGCCGCAGCAGAAAGAGTCGGCGCTTAGAAATCTTACGACCGCGCGTTCGGTGGAGGACGTTTGCCGCGAAGCGGATCTTCTGATCGAAGCTGTTCCGGAAGAAATGGAAGTGAAGCTCGAGATTTTCACCATCTTCGACAAGTTCGCGAAGCCCGGCGCGATTCTGGCCAGCAACACCTCTTCGCTTTCCATCACGGAAATGGCGTCCATTACGTTTCGCGCGGAAGATTGCATCGGCATGCATTTTTTCAATCCCGTGCCGAAGATGAAATTGCTGGAAGTCGTGCGCGCGCTGGAAACTTCTGAAGCGACCCTGCAGGCGTGCGTGGAAGTGGGACGCCGGATGGGCAAGGAAGTGGTGGTGATACGCGAATCGCCGGGATTCGTCACCAGCCGCATCAACGCCATGATTGGCAACGAAGCTTTTTACATGCTGCAGGAAGGCGTGGCCAGCGCCGAGGACATCGATAAGGCTCTGAAATTGGGACTGAATCATCCGATGGGCCCGTTTGAGCTTGTGGACCTGGTGGGTTTGGATGTGCGCCTTAATATTCTGGAATACTTGCACAAAACGCTGGGAGAAAAATACCGGCCGTGCCCGCTGCTGGCGCAGTATGTGAAGGCGGGGCGTACCGGGCGGAAGTCAGGCCGCGGCGTGTACGAATACGCAAAAGACGCGGCAAAGAAATAATTCTGCAGCTTCAATGCAATACTCGCTGGGAAGGATTTTCTTGAAGATGAACATTGCCGATCGGATTGAAATTATCGAAGGCGACCTGACCGAGATGGACGTGGACGCCATTGTGAATGCTGCGAACAACGATTTGCAACTGGGAGGCGGCGTTGCGGGAGCGATCCGCCGAAAGGGCGGCCCCGAAATCCAAAAAGAATGCGATGCCATCGGCCAGGTGCCGGTGGGTGGCGCGGCAATCACCACGGGCGGAAAGTTAAAAGCTCGCTACGTGATACACGCTGCGAGCATGCAGCTTGGCGGAAAAACGTCCGCGCACTCGTTGCGCAGCTCCACGGCGCATTCGCTGCGAATTGCGGCGCAAAAGGGACTCAAGACCATCGCCTTTCCAGCGGTGGGGACGGGCATCGCGGAATTTCCGCTGCGCGAATGCGCCGAAATTATGCTGCGTGAAGTGGCCAAGCATTTCGAGCAGCCTACATCGCTCGAGAAGATCGATTTCGTTCTGTTCGACAAAGAGGCGCTGAAAAGCTTTGCAAGCGTATGGACGGAACTGCAGGCCAAGAGCTTTCTATGAGCGAATTGCTCGCAGATAAGGTGCGGCATCAGCTCGTGCGTTACGAGCATCCGCTTTTTGATTTTGAAGCGCGCTCTGCGGAAGGTGGCGTGGAAGTAGAGATCCGCTACAAACCCACAAACGCGGAAGTGCACAATTATACTTTCAAGCTCCAGCCGCGCGAAATTGAACATTCGCAATTTCCATGGACTTTCCAAAAACAACTCTACGACTGCCTGCACGATTACATCATCGAGATGTTTACGCGCAACCCGCAGCGCGTGAATTGATGGCCTCGCGCAGCGAGCCGACGCCGCTCGCACGCATCCTCGCGGAGCGGATTCGTTCGCATGGCCCGATCACATTTGCCGAATATATGGAGGCGTGCCTCTATCACCCGGTGCACGGGTATTACACCAAAGCGGAACGGCAGCCCGGGCGCGATTATTTTACGAGCGCGGACGCAAGGCCGCTTTTTGGGCGGCTCTTAACGCGGCAATTACAGGAAATGTGGTGCGTGCTTGGACGCCCAGATTCATTCCAGCTTGTGGAAGCCGGAGCCGGGACAGGCCGATTGGCCAAGCAAATTCTCGATTTCACCGCCGAGGCGTGGCCTGATTTTTACCAGGCGCTACGGTTTATTGCAGTTGAACGATCAACGGCACGCCGCTCTCTGCAATCTAATGTTCTGAACGCGCACATTGCGCGAGGTAAGTTCTTGTCTCAAGACGAACTGCCGGATGAAGTCGCTTGCGGCTGCATTTTCTCAAACGAACTTATCGACGCGATGCCGGTTCATCGCCTAGTACGCGAAGGCAGCGATCTGCGCGAAATTTATGTCGGACTCGGCAGGAACGGGTTGTGCGATGAAATGGGACTGCTATCTTCGGGCGAGCTCAGCGAATATTTATCGCAACAGAACATCCATTTGCGCGAGGGACAGCAAGCGGAAGCGAATCTTGCCGCTTGCCGCTGGATCAAACAAGCAGGGAAGCTACTCCAGCGTGGATTTATCGTAACAATTGATTATGGGCATGAAGCACAGGAGCTTTACGACGAGCGGCATATGCGAGGCACTTTGCTTGCTTACGAGCGTCACCGAGCCGGCGAGGATTGGTTTCGCGCGCCGGGCGAACAGGATTTGACGGCGCACGTCAATTTCAGCGCGCTCGACTTATATGGGCGAAGAAGCGGACTCGTTCAAACTGGATTTATCTCTCAAAGCAAGTTTTTGCTTGCGCTCGCGCGCCACGGCAATTTTTCGGATTTGCAATCGGACGAGATGACCGAGGTGGAACAAACGCAGAGACGGCTTCTTTTCAAGACGTTAATCAACCCGGAAGGAATGGGTGAAACTTTTCAGGTTCTCATTCAACACAAAGGAATCGAACCGGGAAATCTCGCCGGACTTCAACCACTCTAGTCCGCCAACTCCGAATATTCCAGTTTCCCTCAGCTCTATGGGCGTTTCTTGAGGACCGGCTTGTCCGGGTCGGCGGCAGCGGGCGCGTTTGCAGCAGGGGCAGCGGGGGTTGCACCGGCGGGCGCGGCGTCCGCGACGGCGTCGCCGGTGTACGGCCGCTGCAAATATTTTCCAGCTTCCTGCTGCGCCCCGGCGGTATCGTCACCGAGATGCTGCGCTAAACTGTACTCGTTGACGGCGCGTTCGCGCTGGCCGAGAATATCGTAAATTTTTCCGATATAAATGTGGCACCACACGTCGACCCACTTGGGGTCCAGGTCGCCGCCGAGCGCGGCGCGAAAGGCATTCGCAGCGGACTGAAAGTTTTTCTGGTTAAACATAGCTTCGCCCATGCGGAAATGAGCGAGCGAGTTGCTGGATTGAAGATCCAGAGCGTGCTGATATTCCTGGATAGCCTCGTAGTATTGGCCGTTTTCGGCGAAGCCTTCGCCTCTTGCAACGAACGCGCGGATTCGCAAACGCGGACTGGACTTCAGCATATTATTATTGGGATCGATCACGATTCCGTACGGCTTTGGCCGGCCGAACGTGTCGATCTCGAATGCCTGCGTTGTTCCGGTCACCAGGATCTTCTTGTATTCTGGGTTTCCTTCCGTGTCCACGCGGATTTCAACCGGCATGCGAAATGTATCGAGATCCTGGTGAATCTTGCCCACGACTTTGAAACCCTTTCTCGTGCGATAGACGATAAATTCAAGTTTGAATTCCGGAATGCCTGTTGAATTCACCCACTGCGAGAAGAACGAAACAAGATTGATGGGCGGCTCGCCTTTCTTCGGAGGCGGAACCTTTGTGTAAGCCATCTTTTCGAAGTCGGCGATGTTCGCGTTTTTGCCTTCGTACTTCTTATAGAACTCGTGCAGCAGCGCGGTAAAGGCATCGTCTCCGATTTCGGTGCGGAGCATGTGAAAGACCAGAGCGCCCTTGTCGGCGACCACCGATCGGTATTCGTTTGAGAATGTCTGCAAGCGGCCGGCCTGAGAAATGGGCGCGGTGTCCTCGTACATCAACGCGCCCACCGCAAAATCTTCGAGGGCTCGGTGCAGGCCGGCGCTGCCATCGCTCTGTTCCGCATACATGGCTTCGGCATAGCGCGAGAGGCCATCCGTCAGCCAGGTATCGGACGAAGTGGCGGGAAGGACGCGGTCACCCCACCACTGTTGCGATGCGAGTTGGGAGATCATTCGATCGTTGGCTTTTGTAGTCCATTGCCGGGCGCTGATCAGCAGCAATCCGGGAGCGGAATATCCGGGCAAACTACCGTCGGGCATCTGCGCGATCGTAAACGGCGGAGGCGCATTTTCTTGAAGTGGCCCGAACGCATCGGTGTAATACAAAATAATATGCGCCAGCGAATTTCCATACGCGGTTGCGGTGGACGCCTGGACCGGCGGCGTAAACACAGAAACGGTGATTCCTTCCGTTTGTACAGGATTGAGCTGCAACGCTCCCGCGACGAAAGTGCCTACCGGACCTGGGCGATCGTNNTGCCTACCGGACCTGGGCGGTCGCAATGAAAAACGTAGGACGCCTGGCCCTCGCCCTTTCCGATGCCCGGCTGCATCGTCGGCGGATCCGCCTTGCCCGTGCCGGTGACGTACATCGTATCGGGCGTGATTATTTTGAAGGTGCCGGTGTAGCGATTCGCGGGATAATTTGTGAGCGGAAACCAGCGCGCGGGAAGTAGCAGATACGCCGAAGTTTTATCAATCGAAGCGAATCGCACGCCTCTCGTCGGGCTGTCATCCTCGCTCGAAATCGGCCCTGTGTAATCAAACTCGAGAGTTACCGGCTGCCCAGGAGCCACGGCATCAGGAAGTCCGACGGTCAACAGGAGCGGATAAGTTCTATCGCGCTCGAATTCCAGCGGCTTCCCGCCCGGAATGCGGATCAAGTTCAGTTTCAAATCCTGATGCAACTCGACGACTACAGTGCGCGAAACTTCGTTGGCAATAAAATCCACGCGAGCCAGACCCGAGATGGTCTGGTCCTCGGGGTGCAGCAAGACCTGCACGTCGTAATGATCCGCGCGAAACGGGAAGCGGCGCGGCGATTGCGCCGGCACCGTGACTGCCATCAGAAGCGACAGAGCCAGGAGGACGAGCAGCCGATGAGTCTTGTGCAAGAAACCCTCTCACGAAAAGCAGACTATTCGCTTCTGTCTAAGATACAGGAGTCCCGCGCGAAGTTGCCCGCAAGTACCACGCGGAAAAGGTTACAACATCTGCGCGAAAATGTCCGCTGCACGCTCGATTGCGCCACCCGGGCCAAGCTTGGCACGCACCTCAGCCAGGCCTGATTTCATCTCCTCACGAGCGGCCGGCCAATCCAGCAGGCGGCGAACTTGCGCTTCGACTGCGGCTGGCGTGAAATCATCCTGAATTAACTCCGGAACCACGCCTCTCTCCGCTATCAGATTCACCATGCTGAAAAAGGGCGTCCGAATCATTCGCCGCAGGATGGCTGCGGAAATCGGGCTAACGCGATAAACGACAACCATTGGTGTGCCGAGGAGCGCTGCTTCAATCGTGGCCGTTCCGCTGGCGACAATTGCGCAATCGGCCGCGGCTAAGGCGTCGTAAGTGGCTCCCTGAATTACTCTTATATCGATAGCCGGGCGGGCGTACGAAGCGAAGAAACCTGCGGTCAGGTTCGGTGCCGCAGCGACGACGAACTGCATCTCGTTATCGGCTCGGATGAGGCGCTCGCAGGCCTCGAGTACGCGCCCGTAATTTTGCCTGATCTCGTTTTGGCGGCTGCCGGGCAGGATGGCGACGATGGGCTTATTTGGATTCAGATTGTGAAGCGCCGCGAATTCCGCGCGGCTCATTGTGGGCCGCACGACGTCCACTAGCGGATGACCCACAAAATTTACCGGCACTCCGGCCTCGCGATAGATTTTCTCTTCGAATGGAAATATCACGACCATGCGATTTACCCGCCGCTTGATGATGCGAACGCGCCCCGCGCGCCAGGCCCAAATCTGCGGACCGATAAAATAGCCGACCGGGACGCCAATCTGTTTCAGTCGGCGAGCCACACCCAGATGGGTGCCGGGCGAATCGGCCAGAATCGCAAGCGCAGCATTGCGGCGCTTCGCTTCGCGCTTCAGACGGTTCTGCACACCGATCACCGTTGGAATTTTGTGCAGGACTTCCGCGATGCCTACAACCGCAACCTCGTGGTAGTCGGCGATCAGCTCGACGCCCGCTTCGGCCATGCGAGGGCCGCCCATTCCGAAAAACTTCGCGCCGGTACGTTCGCGCAAGGCAATTGCGAGCCGCGCAGCATACATGTCACTGGATGCTTCTCCCGCGGAAATCAAAATGTTCTTTTCAGTCATGAGAAACGCAATAGCGGCGGCGTTTCGGGGCGTCGACGGTGCTTAATCATCGGCAGGCAGCGGTTGCGAAAATCCAGTTCCACCCCCGGGCACCGGAGCAGTCAATTCCTGCTCCCTGTATTGCAGCTGATAGAGACGGTAGTAAATTCCGCGCAGCGCGAGAAGCTCTTGATGCGAACCCTGTTCCCGGAGGCGGCCTTTGTGAAAGACCAGGATGCGGTGAGCGTGCTGAATCGTGCTCAGGCGATGCGCGATCACCACGGCGGTGCGGCCTTGGAGCAGCCGGTCGAGCGCCTCACGGATCAAGAGCTCGGTTTTGGTGTCCACGCTGGAGGTAGCTTCGTCGAGAATCAGGAATTTGGGGTTGTGCGCCAGAGCGCGAGCGAAACTCACGAGCTGGCGCTGGCCCACAGAAAGCGTCGAGCCGCGCTCGGTGACGGGCGTTTCCACGCCTTGAGGTTGCGATTCGAGAAAAGGCCCGAGTCCAACTTCGCGCAGCGCCTTTTCGGTAGCCGCTCGGCTTATCGTTTCGGTGCCAAGCTTGACGTTGGATTCCAGCGTCCCGGTAAAAAGGAACGGGTCCTGCAAGACGATTCCAAAAAGGCGGCGCAGCTCCTGCAAATCCATCTTTCGAATGTCCACGCCGTCGAGCAGGATCTCGCCGCGCTGAATATCGTAGAAGCGCAGCAGAAGCTGAATGATGGTGGTCTTGCCGGCCCCGGTATGGCCGACGATCGCGAGCGTTTGCCCCGATTCCACGCGAAAGGAGACGTCGCGTAAAACCCAATCTGCTTCTTTTGGCGCAGCTCCGCCGGTATAAGAGAACCAAACGTTGCGAAATTCGATTTCCCCGCGCGCGGATGGAAGCGTGTGCGCCGCAGCAGGCGACGTGATCGTAAAAGGCTCGTCGAGAAGCTTGAAGATGCGCTCGGAAGCGGCCATGGCCGTCTGCAAAATATTGAATTTCTCGCTCAGGTCCTGAATGGGCCGGAAGAAGCGCTGCGCGTAAAGCATAAATGCGAGCAGCACGCCGATCTTAATGCTTCCCGAAATCGCTTTGAGTCCGCCCGCCCAATAAAGCAATGCGAGACCAAACATGCTGAGGAATTCCACTGCGGGATAGAAGAAGGAGAACGCGTCAATGGCCTCCTTGTAAGCTTCCATGTGGACGCGGTTCAATTCCTCAAATTGCTTGCGCGATTTCCATTCGCGGTTAAAGAGCTGCACGATGGCCATGCCACTGATATGTTCCTGCAGAAACGCGTTGATCCGCGCGATGGCCGTGCGGATGCGGCGGTTCGCGTTGCGCACTTTGTTTCGGAAGAAATACGTCAAGAGAACCATGAATGGCAGCGGAGAAAGAGTTACCAAAGCCAAGAAGGGATGCCACTTGAATAAAACAGCGGCCATGGAGAAGAGCAGAACGAAATCGTTCAGCATGGCCACAACGCCAGAAGCAAAAAGATCGTTTAAGGCGTCCACGTCGGTGGTCGCTCGCGTCACCAGGCGTCCCACGGGGCTGTGGTCAAAAAAACTCATCGGCAGGCGCTGCAAGTGCTCGAAAATCTCCTTGCGGAGGTCGTACATCGTTTCCTGTCCAACCCACTGCATAATCCGCACTTGAGCGTACTGCAGCACAAAACTGCCTACGAGTGCGCCAGTAGATACAGCCACAACCCACAGCAGACCCATCACGGCTGCGCGATGCGTAATGGAAGAATGGAACCCAGGGTCTATGTAGTTGTCCACTGCAATGTGCATAAGATAAGGGCCCACGAGTTCCATGCCCGTGACGCCCAGCGTGAGGGACACTGCGGCAACAACATACCAGCGGTACGGACGCAGGTACTTCATCAGCCGGCGGGTTAGCGTCGAGTCGTAAAGCTTTCCTAATTTCTCTTCTTCGCGGAAATCGCTCATTCGCGTTCAAGCTCTTCTTCGAGAAGTTGCTTTTGATACAGGTCCGCGTAATAGCCGTTGTGCGCCAGCAGTTCGTCGTGCGTGCCGCGCTCGATGACATAGCCCTCGCGGAGGACGATTATTTGGTCGGCATTCTTCACGGTCGAGACACGGTGAGAAATCAGAATAGTCGTGCGCTGGCGCATCACGTCGCGCAGGCGGCGCAAGATGCGCTCTTCGGTATCGGTATCCACGTTCGCCAGCGAGTCGTCGAGAATCAGGATTCTTGGATGCCGCATGATGGCGCGGGCCAGCGCCGTACGCTGCTTCTGTCCGCCGGAGAGCGTGATTCCGCGTTCTCCTACCATGGTGCTAAACCGCTGCGGAAAACTCTCAATCTCGCCGGAGATGCTCGCGATTTCAGCCGCTTCGAGAATGTGCTCTTCCGCCGCGTCCACCGCGCCGAATGCGATGTTTTCGCTAATCGTTTCGCTGAATAAGAACGTGTCCTGCGGAACGTACCCGATCGCATTGCGAAGTTCGGTAAGCGGATACTCTCGAATGGAACGACCGTCGAGGAATAAGGTGCCCGGAGGCGCATCCCACAAACGCGCGATCAGAGCCGCCAAAGTGGACTTACCGCTGCCCGTCGGTCCCACGACCGCCAGTGTCGAGCCAGAGGGAACGTGCAAGTTGATGTTGTGGAGGACGGGCTCTCCCGCCTGCGTTTCGGAACCCGAAGTTGGGTAGGTGAACGTGAGGTTTCGAAAATCAATCTCGCCGCGGACCGTGGATTTCTCCTGTGGCGCGGGAGCATCTCCATTCGGCCGCATGTTGAAAGGGTCAGTCGGCGTATGCGCTGGGGCGGACGAATCTCGAATCCCCGGCTCTGCGTTCATGATGTAGTTCAGCCGGCCCATGGACGCGGCCCCGCGCTGGAAGATATTCGTCACCCAGCCGAGAGCGATCATCGGCCATACGAGCTGGATCAAAAACATGTAAAACGCGTTGAATGTTCCGAGCGAAACGCGATGATCGATCACCTGTTTGCCGCCCAGCCACAACAGGATCAGAACGGTCATGCCGATCAGCGTGGAGAGCCCCGGAAAAAAAAGACTCCAAGTGCTGATGAGTTTGATGTTGCGATTTACGTAGTCACGATTGGCTTCGTCAAACTTCGCGACTTCCTGTTTTTCCTGGGCGTAGGCGCGAATGACGCGCATGCCGGTAAGATTTTCCTGTGCGCGAGTTGAAAGCACGCCAAGCGCGGCCTGAATCTGCTCCGAGAGCCGGTGGATGATCTCGCCGAAATAGCGCGTGACGATCGCGACGATCGGCACCGGAATCAGGACCCACATGGTGAGCGCGGGCGAGAGCTTCAGCATAAAGAAAATCGCCAGTACCATCGTGGAGATTGTCGTCGCGCTGTACATGATGCCGGGACCGAGCACCATGCGCACTGCGTTCAGATCGTTTGTGGCGCGAGACATCAAATCGCCGGTGCGATTGCGCACGTAAAATTCCGGTTCGAGCAAAACGAGCCGCGCCAGCAGATCGTTGCGCAGGTCGTATTCAATCTCGCGAGAAATTCCGATCAGTATCCATCTGGTCCAAAAGGAGAAAAATCCCTTGGCGAGCATCACCGCTACCAGGATCAGGCAGTAGAGTCCCAGAGCGTGGCGGCTGAACGGCGCATAAATTGAAAAAAGCGGCGAAAGGAGTGCGCGCGAAAATCCGCTCAGAGTCGCCAGCGTCCGCGGCGATCCTTGCACCAGGTCCGTAATCATTCCAATGATCAGTTGAGGCAGCGCCCCAACCAGCCCCATCAGCGCCAGAGTCAAGAGTCCGAGAGCCGTCATCCCCTTGTAGCGGAGCACGTATGGAACGAGCGACTTCATCTGGCTCCAACTGGAAAGCTTCGGTTGCGGGCGGCGGGCCGTGGCGACAACGGGTTGGGCGATGGCGCTCATGGACGAACCTGCGACTGCGGAGTTTCCAGCGTGGGCAATTCTCCGAGGAAATTTTCGAAGGTCCTGTCGAGCGATTGGTAACGTTTCACCTTCGGATTCCAGCGGATTCCCACCGGCAATACGTGTCCGCCCTCGCCTTTAGGTGACGCGATTGGTGTGAAATACATTTCCAATCCCTTTTCGTGCTGTTCGAATTGCAACCGCCAGCCGTTCACCGGCGCCAGGGGAGATCCCCCGAGAAATCCCTTCGTGTTCTTCAGATGTTCGTCGCACAGGAAGATCTGTTTCCAGGTGTTGCCGTCATTTTCGATTATAACAGCGCGCGTGACGACGGTGCCTGCCGCAACGCCTGGGGGGATTGCCTTCAGGCGATTTACCGCCAGAACCTGCTGCGGGCCTGTTTTGGAAAGGTCGCCAAACGCCAGAACTTCAGTTTCTGAACCCAACGCCAGCTCGGCAGCTTTCTGCACGTCAGGTGGAATGGCCGGAGCGGCTGGCGTGGTAGCAACGGCGTCTGATGTGGCTGCACGGGGAGGGGTCGCCGTGGGAGTTTCGCAAGACAGAATCGTGAGTGCCGCAGCGGCGACCGCAATGAGCGCGATTGTTTTCATGCTTTTTTTGCGCATCCGGATCAAAGGCTCGACGCCGCCAGCGTGATAGACGCCACCTGCCTGGAGGAAACGCTGCAAGACACCTCCATCACCTGGGGGACGTTTGAGCCGGCCCAATCGAAAGAGTACAACCATAATTCTAGCTGTTCGCTTCCTCTCGCGGAAGGACTCTCAGATTCAGGCTTACCATATATTTCGGCCATGCGACTGCAAGGGTCGCCGAGCTGCAAACCCTGGCCGGACGCTAACAACTTCAAGCGGCTGGGAGCCATTACGATAGCCTGACATTTTGCCATGATTTCAGGTTTGTAGTTGGTATCCACTGTGATGGTTTGCACGATTTTATTTGCGTCTACTTCAACGCGAAGTTCGCGGTGCGTGCAGACGTCGCCCCACAACAATGCGTCCGTTACGGATTCGTCGCGATCGAGCTCGCGGAAGATTTTCTGCGGCGAAGCGAGCCGGTCGTGGCCTGGATGAAGTCCTGCAAGACTCAGCTCGTTTGCTCGCTTGGAAGCCTCGACTGACGGCGTGGCTTGAACCGCCAGCATCAGGATGGAAGCCACGCTAGCGAGCTGCCAGAATTTCTTCAAGGCGCGCCTCAAAGTTTTCCTCACCCTCCGACCACAGCCGCACCCTGGCGACCGGCAAAGCTTTTTCGATCCGGCCAACCCAGTCGAAAAGTTTTTTTATGTTCTCGCGGGTCTTTTCATAATAGTTGTGCAAATTTTCAGGACGCGCCATGGCCTCAAGAAAAAGTTTTTCCTCCGGGCTTTCCGCGGTTGAACGGCCAATCTGCCGGATGCCGAGCAAGCCTGCGTGCCCGGTGAAGAGATGCTCGAAGCCGAAATTTACTTCCAAATGGCCGTCTTGACGCCAGGCTCCGCTGTCGAAATCCTCTCCATAACAAATAAGCTCCAGGGCCTGCGGCTGCAGCTGCCATCGCGCCGGATCGCCTTCGTAAACCCATAGATCCCAGCGCGAATGAACCGAGTAAGAGCTGTCGTTATTCAAATGATTCTTCGCCAATTCCACGATGCTTGCGGCATCCAGAGGAAGCGAACGCAGATCCTGCTCGTAGACCGGAGTTTCCGTCCAGTCCACCGCGCGAATTTCGAGATGTGTGAATCCGGGCTGCTTCGTAGAGAAGGGAACCGTGGAAAGAAAAGTGCCCAATCTTTCCAGAAGGAGATCCTCGGGAAAATCCTTGCACCAGATACTCAGGTAAGCCTGATTCGACATGCCGAGCATTATACCGGGATGCAGCTTGGAGCCGAAATCGAGGCAGCGGGTGCGGAGGCGGTCTAAATCGCGGACTTTGGATTACTTTTTGTGCTTAGGAGAGTCTTCGTCTTCTTCGCTGTTGAAGTCCGTGGAAATGCCGAGGAGCCGTTCCTTCAGAGTGTCGCCCATCCCGGCGAGAACCTCGGAGCAGGTTTCGCGAAGGCGCTTTTCGGCGGCTTTGGCAATAGTGTCCAGCACGGATTGCGAGTGCTGGCCGAGCGTGGTGGCGGACGCCAGCAACCAGGAGTTGGAAGCGTTTTCCAGTCGAGCCTTATATTGTTCGATGGATTCATCGGTGGACTGTTTCAATTGCAGCTTCCACTCTTCCTTTTCCACTTCGCGCTTTTCTTCCCAGGCTTCAATGAGCGGCGCAAGTTGCGATTGAAGGAATGTCCGCGCCTGCTCGACGCCTTCCATCATGCGCTCGTCCATTTTCTGCTGAAATTCAGCGAGCGAGCCTTCGCGGTTGAACTCCATATCGGAGCGCGCCTTTTCCAGCGCCGACCGGGAACTTTGTTCAAACCGCCGCAGAGACTCGCCGGTAACGCGCTGCACCTGATCAGAGAAGGATGCCGTCGCGATTTGCGCGGTTTCGTTGAGTTTCTCTCGTTCGCGGGCCACTACTTCTCCCGCGGCGTCTTCAATTTGCGCCGTGCTGTGCTCCACATACGTTCGGCGGTAGTGATCGAGCTCGGAAGCCAGCATGCTGGATACTTCGGCGGCGCGATCGCGAAGTGTCGTGGCAGATTGCTCGACGGCCTTTTCGAGCGAGGTCTGCATCGTGGTCTGCGCTTTTTTCTGGTACCAATCGGAAGCTTTCGACAGAGCCTCGTACGTCTCGTGCTGCGTCTCCGTGCTTTTTTGCTGCAAGTCTTCTTGGACTTTCGAAAGAGAAGCCCGGCAAGATTCCTCGAATTCCGCGGGAACCTTGGAAGCTTCCGCGCGGAGTCGTTCAAGCGACTCCTGTATCACCTGTTGCGAAGACTGCTGCGCTTGTTCGCGAATTGAGTTTTGCAGCTGAGCGGCTTGCTCCGCCGCTTGGCGCATCTGTTCACCGATGTCGCCCTTCAGATTTGACGCCTGCTGCTCGGCATTTTGCAGCTCGGTAACTATGTTGCGGATCGCTTCGAGGTTGGGCGCAATTTTCTGGTCGAGTTCAGCGGAAACTCGCGACAGAACTTTTTGCGCGGAAGCTTCCAGCGTCGGCTCGATCTGCTGTGCGCGTTCGGAGATGATTTTATCGGCGCTCCGGCTGATCTGC
>PLZZ01000145.1 GCA_003153585.1 Acidobacteriota bacterium
TGGGAGGGTGCCTGCGGAGGTGCTGCCGGCACTCTGGATGCAGTCGGTGCGGAAGGCAAAGGTGCCGCGACCGAGGGCGCAGGAATCGCTGGTTTTGCACTCTCGCTTGAGGGCGTGGGAGTCGGCTGAACCGTTGCCGGCGTTTCCGCTTTCTTATCCTGGGAGGCGGATGTAGGAGCAGAAACCGTCGCGACGGGCGGTGCCACGGATAGTTTCGGATCAACGGCGGCATACGTAGCAGAACTTTCCGCGCCAACCTCATCCGACATCGGGAACCAGTCCTCGGGTGGGAAGGCTATACCCCAGACGTTACCGGCGGCTTCNNGTGGTACGCTTTTGTCCCGCTTCGGGACGAGGGACTTCCAGCGTAACCATCGAATTCTTGGGAACGTAATGTTTCGACTGGTACTTACATCCGTGACAATTCACCATCACGGTCGTGGTTCGTTCCTTAAATGGCTGGCCGAGAGCGTCCACACCCGTGACCGTAATGGGCACGGCTTGCACGATCCGCGTGCTGCGGCGCTTCTGTCCGTCTGGGTCGGTCGATACCAGGGGTTCGGTCACCATTCCTCCAAGAGGGGTGTCTATTAAGGGTAGCACCGGCAGTGCGACGGGTCGAGCGACATAAGGGGACTGTGCGAAAGGGTTACTTGGCGGTAACGCGCAGCCACCAATCCGGGCGCGCGAGTTCCCAGGACTAAGAACTGGGAAGGCGACGGCACCGACCCAATTTCGCGCATTCTAGCAAAGAGTTCTGCGCTTGGTTATGATGTCAAACGTGAACGAAAAAGCTCCGGTATCCCTCATCCGCAAACTCATCCTCATTGCGGGTGTCTTGGTCCTACTTGTCGTCATCGGTCTGTTCGTAGCCTCCGTGCGGCTGCCGGGCTATCTGCGCGAGCGCGCTATCGAGACCCTGCGTACGCACTTCCAAAGCGACGTGCAGTTTTCCAACCTTCAGGTCCAGGTATTTCCGCGGACGCGAGTCACTATTTCGGACCTGGTGTTGCGGCACAACGGGCGAACAGATGTTCCATCGCTAATTCAGGCGAAGGAGATAATCGTTGACGCAACCTTGCCCGGTCTCCTGCTTCCAAAGATGCATGTCGCAAGCGTCCGCCTGATTGGCTTGCAGATCCACACGCCGCCCCACCGCCCGGGGGGACAGCCGCTGCTGAAGAAAACGGACGAAGATCTCTCAAAAAAATATCCGATCGTAATCGACGATATTCACGCCGACGATGCGCTTCTCGAAATCCTTCGGCCCCAGCCGGGAAAAGAGCCTAAAGACTTCCAGATTCATCATCTGCAGATCAACGATTTTAGCTTTGACCGTCCTGCTAATTTCCACGCCATTCTGACCAATCCGACTCCCGAGGGAGAAATTGACTCGATTGGCCTATTCGGTCCGTGGCAGCCGGAAGAGCCCAGCCAACTCCCGGTCGATGCAAAATATAATTTCAAGAATGCTGATTTCCGCACCATCAAAGGTATTTCCGGGACCATGAACTCCACCGGTGCGTTTAAAGGCCCTCTAAACTACTTATCCGTCCAAGGACAAACGGAAACTCCGGATTTTGCGCTGAATATTGCGGGACATCCCGAGCGCCTGCACACCGATTACGACGCCACCGTGGATGGCACTAACGGCAACGTGATTCTAAACCGTATTCTCGCGAAACTTCGGAACAGCACGTTGCACGTCAAGGGCGAAGTGGTGGATATGGAGAAAAACGTCAGAGGGCGAACCATCAAGCTTGACGCCGTCTCCAACGATGCGCGAATCGAAGATTTTCTATGGCTTGCGGTTAAGTCTGACCAGCCTGTGATGACAGGCTCCGCCACTCTGAATGCACACATCGAAATCGCGGAAGCGGATACAGACATCCTTCAGCGTTTGACCATTCACGGACAATTCGGAGTGGACAATGCGGAGTTCACAAGCTCGACGGTGCAAGGAAGGATCGACACCTTCAGCAAAAAGGCGCAAGGCGAACCGAAGGCCACCGACCTGGGAACGGCCGTTTCCGCGTTAAAGGGAAAGTTCGATGTGAACAAAGGCCTCATCACATTCTCGGAACTCTCCTTTGCGATCCCCGGAGCTTCGGTGCAATTGGCCGGAACCTATGAAATGACGGGCGGTGAAATGAATTTCCACGGCAAACTGCGGATGGATGCGAAGCTTTCGCAGACGACTACCGGAGTGAAATCGTTTTTCTTGAAGGCCGTTGATCCGTTTTTCAAAGGCAAGCACGGCGGAACGGAGATACCCATTAAGATTACGGGAACAAAAGATCATCCGTCATTCGGACTGGATCTGCATCACGGAAACTAAATCTCGCGAGGCTAGAGCTCGCGGCGTCCTTCCATTGCTTTCATCATCGTCACTTCGTCCGCGTATTCAAGATCTGACCCAACGGGAATACCCATAGCGATGCGCGTGACGCGAACACCCAGCGGCTTGATGAGCTTCGAAAGATAAACGGCCGTGGCTTCGCCCTCGGCTGTCGGACTTGTGGCAATGATGATTTCCTCCACCGTGTTGCCTTTCAGACGCTCGATGAGGCTCTTGATCTTTATTTGATCGGGCCCGATCCCTTGCAGCGGTGACAAGGAACCGCCGAGCACGTGATATAGCCCGTTGAATTCCCGTGTTTTTTCCACCGCCTGAATATTCGTAGCTTCCTCTACCACGCAGATGATCGTCCGGTTCCGCGTCGCGCTCGCGCAGAAATGGCAGGGATCCGCATCTGTAATATTGTTGCAGACGGAACACTCGCGCACTTTTTCCTTGGCCTCGCGAATCGCGTCGGAAAGCGCGAACGCCTGGTCGCGGTCCACCCGCAACAGGAAAAACGCAAGACGCTGCGCGGTCTTCTGCCCAATCCCTGGAAGGCGTTTCAATTCGTCAATCAATCGCGTCACTGAAGGCGCAAAATCGGGCATGCCATCACATCCGTTTCGTGGATTTCGAAAGAGAAGGGAATCGGTACTGCGCCTGGCAGACGGGCCGCCGGAAATCTAGCTCAGAACATGCCGGGAATTTTCATTCCCGCGAGCCCAGGCAAACCGCCCGTGAGATCCTTTACCTGCTTGGATAATTCTTCATCCACGCGCCGGGTAGCTTCATTCACCGCTGCCAGCATNNCGCACTTCGGTCAATTGCTTTTGACCGTTCATCTTCACCGTGACCATGCCGCCGCCGGACGAAGCTTCCACGGAAATCTCGCCGATCTGCTTTTCGAGCTTTTCCTGGACCTGCCGGAACTGCGACAACATTTGTTGTAGAGCTTTAACTTCCATGTGTCATTCCTCGCCCGGGCGCTTGACCTTTGAAATCTGGCCGCCGAACTTTTCAAGCATTGCCCTAACGATCGGGTCTTCTTCAAACCGGGCGCGCAATTCAGAGCTGCGCGGCACAGCTGCCCGGCCACTCTCAAGCTTAACACAGACGCGCAGCGGCTGGCCGACCACTCGATGCACCGCTGTGCGCAAACGTTCCATCGCTTCGCGAGGCAGCATATCCGCGAGTCCGCGGTTCTCCGTGGTGAAGAAAAGCCGAAACTCGCTGGCTTCCATTTCACATCGCGTGGCCTGTTCCAGGAAGGACGACAGCAATTTCGATTCGTGTAGCGCGGCCTTGATCGCCTCCAATTGTGCGGAGGCCAGCCCCCCGCCAACATCTTCGGCGGCGCGCGCCACGATACGCGGTGACGACGCCGGAACAGGCCCGGGGGATGCAACGGAAGACATGCGAGCCGGCGGAATTTTTTCCTCCGGTGCCGCAATGGCGCTCGTTGCAGGAGTCTCGCGCGCGGGCGCCACCGCCGAATAGGCCGGCGCTGAGGCGGACTGCGCTGCGGACATGGCACGCGGTGGCGCGCCGGAAGACGAGGGCGCTGATTTCGCCGCGACTCCCGTGCCGCGCAGGTCAGCGAGAATTTCTTCAAGCGGCGCAAGGCGCTGCGCGTTCACCAGCTTCAGCAGCCCCAGCTCGAGATGCAGGCGTGCATCGGGTTTTTTGCGCAGATCGTCATCCGTGGCCAGCAGGATGTTGAAAAAACGCGTAAGGTCTTCTTCGCTGAACTTCGCCGCTTGCTCCGAAAGACGGTCCTGCTCGTCGGACGGTGCGGCGACCAGATCAGAACTCGCGCCGCACACGCGGACCACAAGAAGATTGCGAAAATGGCGAATTGCTTCGCGGCAAAAGTGCTGGAGGTTTTGTCCCTCGCTGATCAGGCGATGGACCAGTCCCAGGGCTCGCTCCGTAGACTGTGTCGCGATCGCTTCCACAAGTTCATCCAGCACGTTCTCTGCAACCACTCCGAGCAGTTCGCGTACTTGTGCGTCTGTTACCGTATCTTCGCTGTACGAGATGGCCTGTTCCAGAAGCGAAAGGCCGTCGCGCAGGCTGCCTTCGGCGGCTCGCGCGAGAACGGCGACTGCCCCGGGTTCGATCTGAAGTTTTTCTTCGCGCGTGATGCGCTCGATTTCTTCCGCGATCTCTTTGAACGTAAGCGAGCGAAACTGGAAAAGCTGCGCGCGCGATTTAATCGTATCCGCTAGATCTTCTGCTTGCGTTGTCGCCAGAATAAAGACCACGCGCTCCGGCGGCTCTTCCAGGGTCTTGAGCAAGGCATTCGAGGCCTCGTCAGTCAACTGATGCGCTTCGTCCAGAATCACCACTTTGTAGCGGCTCGAAGCCGGCGCGTAGCGCACCATCTCCCGCAGTTCGCGGATCTGATCGATGCCGCGGTTGGAAGCAGCGTCGATTTCAAGCACGTCGAGCGAAGTACCTGCGGAAATCTCCCGGCAGGAATCGCAAGTGTTGTCCGGATCGGCTGTCGGCCCGCTCGCGCAGTTCAATGCTTTCGCCAGAATGCGCGCGGTGGTTGTTTTCCCCACACCGCGAACGCCGGAGAAAATGTAGGCGTGTGCCACGCGGTTCGAGCCGATCGCGTTAGCCAACGTTCGCGTCACGTGTTGCTGCCCGACGATTTCGCTAAACGTTTGCGGCCGGTATTTTCGAGCAATCACTTTATAGCTCATGATTGAATGTCCAGCCTTCCGGGCGCAGGCGATAAGAGGAACTTCGGGTACTCCGCGGCGCACGAAGCTGACCCGCTACCGTTGCTCCCTTCCGGGCCTGGCGGAGTTTGCGGGGAATCGTCGCACAGAGCCCGAAGTCCCACCGATCGGCAGTCGCTGTAGAAACTTTTATTTCTTCAGCACTGCTCCGCGAAGTCTAGCACAGCGCTCCACTGCGTGAAAGATGGGCGATGGAATGTAGATTGGTGCGGATTGTGTTGCGAAGCTGTCCAGGTTTGGAACAGAAGCCGTTACATACGGCAAGCTGCGTTAACAACTCGAAGGGAGCGTGGGGATCGGCTAGTGGCCTCCGGCCTGGGCGCCCGTCACGGAATTCTCTTTCAACGCCGCGCGCGCCTGCGGCACAGCAAACGCCGTTTCGACACGCTCGTCGCTAATCGCCGCCAGAGAGATCAGAGTTTTCTGCGCGTCAACGGGCTGTCCCGCTTTGCTTTGGGCGTCCGCCAGCAACGTCAGCGAAAGTGGGTTTTGGGCGTCTTCCATCAGTTCCGGGATCGCGTCGTCATACTTTTCCTCCGTCATCAACGCGGCGCCGTTTGCGGAGTGATAGGACTGTTGGACTAGGTTGCTACGGCTGGTCTGCGACATGGCGGTCAGGGGTTTAAGAGCCTTCTGCGTCGCGTCCGCCATGCCTGCGCGTTCGGCGATGAACGCGCGCGTTTGCAGAATATTCGCTAGTTCTATCTCACGGCTGCCCTGCGAGATCTCATGATTTTCCGTGAGCACCAGCCGACCGGCATCGAGATCTCTCAGTGCTACGTGCGGATCGGGATTAAAAAGCGCCATATCGCGGTGAATTTCTGCTTCTTCGACCGGCAAGTCGGCGGCGTGCGCTTCCACCGCAAGTTTTGCGAATTCCCGGGATCCTCGCTCCAGCTGGTTTTCCCGGTAGTACGTCATAGCCCAGAGGATTCGATAATCCAACTTGGTGGCGCGTTCTTTCGTTCCCGCAATCGCTTTCAGATATTCCACACGAGCGCGTTGTTGATCTCCCATAAGCGCGTAGGTGGAAGCCAGGCCGACTTGCGAGGTATTGAAACTCGAATCAATTTGCAGCGCCTTGCCGTAGTGCTCGAGGGCCGCCGGATAGTCGCCCAGCATGCGCATGATTTCGCCGTAGGAGTCCTGCGGGTTCGGCTGAGCCGGCAGTGCCGCGACGTACTGGTCCATCAGCGGAGGCGCCAGGCTCGGCTGCCCGCTCAGCGCGTAGCAATACGCCAGATTGTTCAGCGCGGGGAAATAAGTCTGATCTTTTTGCAGCACATTTTTGAGGATTCTCTCGCCGTGCTCGTAGGCCGCCTGATTCGAGCACAGCCACTCAGCGGCCATATTCGCGAGCCGTTTGTCGTTTGGATACTTCGCGAGAAGATCGTTCATCGCAGCGATAGCCGGAACGAGTCCGCCATTCTTGGCGCCATCTATCCAGCGCACCAATAAGCGTTCGTCCGGCGACGCCTTCGCAATATATTTTTCCGCCAGGGCGTATTCCCGCCTCTCTTCCATCGGATCGGTCGTGAAATAAGCCAGCATGGCGTGGGCTAAGGCAAAGTGTGGATCGGCTTTCACCGCTTTGCGCAGGGAAACCAGGCCCTTATCAATGAAAAGCAGGTCTTCGTGGTACAGCAGGGCGTGTTCGTAATCCATTCGTGCGTCGGCCGAGGATGTCGTGACCGGAACTGTGTCTGCCGCTGGCGCCGCATCAACCGCCGTGTTCGCTCCAGCCGCCGGCTCTTGCGCTTGCGCACCGGCCGCGGCAGCGCCGGCAATTACCAGCGCGATGATTGGATACAGAAAGGGGTTTCGGATTCTCATGGTTCCTCGCATGGAATTTTTAAGCCTCGATCAGTGGCCCTTCAGGCTGTAACCCGGGTCGAAGGGCTGCTTGTCGTCAATCTTGATCACTTTCACTCCACTGGTGATGTTGTAAACGTCCACCACGCCGATCGCTCCGGGGCTGCTTTCCACGATCTTTATGACTTCCTCGTCACTCGAGACGAAAACCACCGGAGCCGTCATCTTCCGGCTCGGATCGTTCAAAATCGCCTTTCCCTCTTCGAACGTGACTCCTAGAATTTTCTCGATGACGAATTTCATTCCCGGCGAATCCGGATCCCGCAGAACGATTGTTATGTTCCGGTCCGTGGGCCAAGTATGAGTCTTGCCTTTGAAAATCTTGCCAAGATCAGCCAGAGTCGTCGCTCGAGCGGGATTCGTAGAATGGACGATGACGGCAAAGTCGGTCGCGAACGCGGCAGCCGTAACGCCGATGAGCAACAGCCCGAGGATCAGCAATCGTTTTCGCATCGAATTCTTATCGGGAGCTCAATTCTTGGAACGGACAATGCCTTTGATGCTCGCCTGTAGGCGAGGTTAGCATTTCGTGCCTGCGCCTGAACTCGCGAGTGCGTCACGCGATGTCGTCCAAGCTACCTGTCCGGAAGGCCAGTCTCGGTTTCTTGACCTGCCGCAGGCTTTCTTCACAGCGGGACGAAATATTGGGGCTTGGCGATTAGGAACAAGAAGCCCGATTTTCGGGTAACACTTTCTTGTGGGGGAGTATCTTATCTGCGGGTGCATCCTCCGCACTCGCACCGCGGCGCCAGCGGTAACCCCACGACACGGGGATGGCTTGGCATGTCCAAATTCCAAAGCCCGGAGGAAATGATGAAACGCTTTATCAGTGTTTGTGCATTACTGTCTGTTCTGTTGTGGTTTACGCCCGCGGTTCACGCTCAACAACCCACTGCAATCCAGCCCGGTACGCAGGTCCGGCTCACGATGGCCAGCGGACTCAGCACCGGTGTTGCCCATGACGGCGATCCTTTCACCGCGGTCGTCGCCGAACCCGTCTTCGTCGGCAATCAACTTCTTCTGCCCGCAGGTGCGAAAGTCCATGGGACGGTTACTAGCGTGACGCGCCCTAAATTTTTCGCGCTTTTCCGCAGTGGCGCTTCGATGAATCTTGTCTTTAATTCCATTGAGGTTGAAAGCCGCATTTTCCCCGTACAGATGAGCATTCTTTCGCTTTACACCGGCGGAATGGACGCGGAAAAGAAACGCAAAGACGTAAAAACGACGGAAGGAGTCGTCATTGAGGAGAAGCGCGATATCAAAGGCGACCTCATGACCGGCGGCCTGGGTACCGGCGCCGGCGCTCTTGTTGGAGTGCTATTTGCCAATGTGGCGCGCGGCACGCTGATCGGGTTCGTCGGCACTACCGCTTACATCGCAATAAAGAAGGGTAAGGACGTGGACCTCCCGGCGCAAACCGGCATGCTCGTCCGCATGGATTCCACGATCTCGCTGCCGGCTTCGTTGCTGCACAACGCGGCTTACACATCGAGCGGAAAGTAAGAGAGAAGTCGCGCGACTTGCGGGATTGTAATCCGGGCCTGCTATCGTTCGCTTCGCTGGAGCGGAAAAATGACTTGGTTCGTGGCTTACCAGCTCGGCCATGGACCCGGTCAGCTTCAGAATTGATGGCGATTGCTTCTAATTGAGTCTCGAGACTCCCAGACTCCACAAGCTATGCTGCTGCAGTTTCTGCGCTCCGATTGATATCGCCGGCGCTTCCAGGCGGACGCGAACGATCCGGAACAAAGCCGATTTCGAATTCAACTCGTCGCCGCCGCTCTGATGAATTACCCGGATGGCCACCACGGTCTCGGGTGCCACTTCCGTGTGCAACCGGAATTGGCAACCCGAATCGCTGACGTTGCACGTCTCCGTGCGCTCGGTGAAAAAGCGTAAAGAACAGTCGAACCCGCAAACTTCTATCGTCAACGCCAGCGGAACGCGATCTTCTTGGCGCCGGTCGTCCGTTGTAACTGTTCCGAGCTGTTGCCAATCTACTTGTTGCTTTCTCATATAGTCCATCCTTGGCGTGGCAGTCTTGGAACAACGACCGTGCCGGCACATAACCAAAATGTCGTTTATGCAGCGCTGACCGCAGACTTTCCGTTGGCCGGACGTTTCAGAAAACGGTAAAGGCTGGTGCGTCCAATTCCCAATACCTGTGCGGTGCGCACGCGATTGCCTTTGCACATGTCCAGCACGCGCTGAATGTGGACGCGGCGAATTTCTTCCAGTGGAAGCGGGCGCCAACTTTCGTCCGAGGCGGCACTTCCGCGGTGGGGGTTCTGCAGGTGTTCCGGAAAATCCCCGATATCGATGAAATCCGCTACCGTGGTAATCGCGGCGCTGGCGATCACGTTTTCAAGTTCGCGGACGTTTCCGGGCCAGTCGTGCTGCAAGAGAAGGATCTGCGCGCGCCGCGTCAATCCCTGGATCGGCTTTCCGTAGGCTTCGCTGTATTTCTTCAAGAAATGCTGCACTAGAATCGGAATGTCTTCGGGACGTTCTGACAATCCGGGAACCCGGATTTCGATGCTGCTGAGTCGGTAGAAAAGATCTTCGCGAAAACGCCCGGCAAGAACTTCGGCGCGAAGGTCGCGGTTTGTAGCCGCGATCAAACGCAAGTCCACTTTTCTCACTTCGGGCGAACCCACGCGCTGAATTTCGCGGTTCTGGATCACCCGCAGCAGCTTTGCCTGCATGTGCAGCGAAGTTTCGCCGATTTCGTCCAGGAAAACCGTGCCTCCATTCGCGTATTCGAAAAGACCGGGACGCGTCTCCGTGGCGCCGGTGAAAGATCCGCGCACGTGCCCAAAAAGTTGGCTTTCGAGAAGCGTGTCAACCAGCGCGGAACAATTGCACACCGCGAATCGCTCTTTGGCCACCGGGCTCATCTGGTGCAGCGCTCGCGCAATCAACTCTTTGCCGCTGCCGGTGGGCCCGGTGATCAGCGCGTTCGTATAGTGCCTTGCGATTTTCTTGGTCAGGTCGAATACTTCCAGCATGGCGGGGCTTCGGCCCACAATGCCGTGAAATAGCAGGTTATCGAGGAGTTTGTCTTCCAGATCGCGGATTTGGGACCGCTGCGTAAAGTTCTCTGCCAGATCGTCCAGGGCCTTCATCAGCCGCGTGTAATCCACCGGCTTGCACAGGAAATCGTAAGCCCCGTGCTTAATCGCCTCGATAGCAGCATCCACCGAGTAGTAGCCGGTGACGAGCACTACGAACATTCCCGGGTCGCACTTCAAAATTCTTTCGAGAAAGGCCAGGCCATCCATCCCCGGCATTTTCACATCCGCCACCACCACGCGGCACGCGCCCGTCTTGACGCTCTGCAACGCGTCTTCTGCGTTCGTTGTACCGACCGTGTGAAAGCCGGCCTTTTGCAATCGTGCGGTGGTNNGATACATAGGCAATGCCCGTGCCGTTTCGTAACATCGTTATATGCTGAAATATGGAAAGAACTGAGGCGCGTGTCTGATGCAAGCTCTCGATTAAGAGTCGCGCATTGTTAGCTTTAATGGAAAGAGGAGAGAAACGGCCGGCGCGCACAGCAAAGAGCCACTGCTTGAGTGACTTTCGATCGAATATTTTCTCGTTCCGAATTGGCCCGGTGTTTTCAGAACGGAACCCATCTAAGAATTCCTTAAGCTTCTGCTCCATACATACGGCGCCTGGAATCAATCTTCCGATCAGTTCGCCAAAACCTTCTGAGCTTCACGTGACTTCGCCGTCGAACTGCTTGTGCCAATCGCGTCCGGGCCCGCGTCGATATGCGGATGCAATTGTCTTAGGCTTACGCAACCTCGGCCCTCTAAATCCTCAGACCCGATGTTTAGGACGCGGTATGCAACAGGAAAGTTGATGTTTCCCGTCGTGGCATGGATCAGCCGCACAAACACTACGCAGCCCTCGTGCAAACGCGATATCAATTCGACGCTCTTCTCGCCTAGATCCGTCCAGTGCAGCACGGCCGTTTCGACGAAGAATGTCCCTTTTACATTCCAGCCCGATACTTCCACCCGATAACTGTTGGGTCCATCTAGCAGTGAATGCATTGGCCCTCCCGCACGCTGATCATTGCAGAAATGATGCCAAAGACCTGTCGCGTGAATCATGTACAGGGAAGGACTTACGCAATAATCGAGCGGCTTTAGCGTCTTGCGGCCGTGCTTATCGAAACATCTGTTCGTGTCTGAACCAAACTGAAATGGCACCTAGAAGAACGATAGCCTTAGCCCCAATGGGACCCGGGATACAGCGCGGCCAGAGCGAAGCGAAAGATGTAGGGGAATAGTTTATCGTATACATACCAGGCCAGCACCAAGCCCAACATGCCAAAGCCCTGGCTTCGCGACCAATTAACGAATTTCAAGGCCGTACTTTCGCTCATAAACAGCGTGATTCCGTTGTTCCCATCGAGCGGCGGAACGGGAAGAAGATTGAAGGTTCCGAGCAGGAGATTCAGCAGGAAAATGATGCTAAGAAACGTAGCGGCAAATCCGGCTATACCGGGCCCGGAGGCTTCGGTGATGCGTGTGAAGCTCACGAACGCCGGCATTCTGAAATATCCAAAAGATATTCCGGCGCGAATCGCCAGCGCGGATAAGATCACCAGCGTAAAGTTTGCGGCCGGGCCTGCAAGCGCCATCCAGGCAGCCCGGCGCGGATAGCGTTGTTGCCATGCGGGGTCGTAGGGCGCGCTGGCCCACCCGATCATCCAGTGCGCCAGGAAATAGGAAATGATCGGCACCACCACCAGCCCAAACGGCGACCGGCGTATATGCGGAATCGGATTGAGCGTTACCTGTCCGCCGTGGAACGCGGTCGTGTCTCCGCCAAGCTTCGCGGCAAGGGAATGAGCGCCTTCGTGGCACGTCGTCGAGAAAAGAAATACGATATACCAAATTACTCCGAGGATTAGGAATTGCGGCGTGAACTCCGAGCCTTGCATGCTGGCGCCTAGACTAGAGCGTCAGCCCATTTTGCGCAAGGTGTACCATCGGCATCCGTGATGAATTCGTAGCCGGAGAGCTTGCGACGGGCTTCCGTCGCGGCTGGGCGCGAATCGGAGAATTGGCTCCGGGGCCTGGACTCGAACCAGGATAACCAGCTCCAAAGGCTGGCGTGCTACCAATTGCACTACCCCGGAATAGTTAAACGACAGCATAGGATTATGCCACGTAGGTTTAGTTAGGGGAAATCGTTGAAGCGCGCCCGAATGGTTTATCGCTGAAGCGACAGTTCATTCCAGATTAGCCGCAACCTTGAGGCCTTCAGTTCTTCTGGGAGCTTGAGCCGCGCTAGCTTCGAGCGCAAGCGGCCAACGTCCAGTCCTGCCGATTGGCACACTAGGGGGAAGTCCCGCTCATCCTTAAACAAATAATCCTCGGCTTCGCGTTTGCGGCGAAGCGGCCCGGACACCCATTCCTGAATAGTGGTCACCACCACCGCCTGCCAAAGCCGTACTTCCATCAGTTTCTCTTCGTCGCCAACAATGCTGTCTCTTGTCTTCATGGGCCGTCCAGGGGATATGTTTAACGGAAGAGCGCTAGCAATAGACGTGCCGACCGGGCAAATCAATCGGACATTCTTGCCGGATGTGTTTTGTTAGTGAAGTCGAAAGATCGCAAAACGGCAGGACTTAGCTATTATGCGAAAAACTGCGAAAATTTTTCTGGTTAACTTCAAGAGTCACTTAAGGACTGAACGGAATTTATTCCTAGTGTAGGTAGCTTTTGCACGAACCGAGAACCGCGCGTCTAAGCCACCGCTGCTTTCTTCCGCAATAATTCCGCTCGTTTTGACGCGCCCACGATCGGCCTTTCTCCTGCCGGACAAGGCCTACCCTCATGCCCCGAGAGCAGATGTTTCACCAGAGCATCAATCCTTTTGTGCTCGCTGCGGGTGAGCTCGCTATCCTCGTAGAATGAGAGGTCCTTGGACCTTCGAATTTCTCTGGCCTCTCGAAATGTGGAATCGGCCTCTTGGAGGATTCGATTTAGCGCCTCACACTGCAGTTTTGCGGCCATGGCGCGAGAGTTTACAACGCCGCCCATGCGTCTCAATGGTACGAACGTACCAGTGCAGCGCTCGAGAGCCCTGATTTCGCTTTTTCTTTCTTCCGCCGTGCGTCACACGGATTTTTTCGGAACCTTTGCGCCCTTCTTGCGTGCCTCCGAAAGACCGATGGCGATTGCTTGTTTTCGTGAGGTCACTTTCCCGCCCTTTCCACCCTTGCCCGAGCGCAGCGTGCCCCGTTTTTCTCGATGCATCGCGCTTTTCACGCTCTTGCCCGCAGCCTTGCCATATTTTCTGCTGGATCCTTTTTTCTTTGCCATTTCATACCCTCCTGAAAGTTAGATCAGAAATCCCGGAGAAAGTTACGCACCCGCGCCGTGTGCTCCGGCGCTCGAAGCAGCCGCCTTCAGCCAGACGCCAGTTGGTGCCTCACGCCGCGCCGGGCCAAAATCCTCAGTTCACTCATTTTTCGATGCACTGTTTTATTCGTTGCGAGCTTAAGGCAGAATATGGGCGCAAAATCGAGGGGACTATGAATCGCAACGTTCTCGCAGGATCATTTCTCTTGGCCGTCTCTATTGCGTGCGCTGGCGGCTACGTTATCGCCGACGAGGCGCCGCTCGCAGGTTACTCCGTTGAATCGTCACACACCGAACGCGACTGGGAGCAGAAATTTCGCGCTACGCCTGATCCGGCCAACCTTCGCGCTTATATGCAGCGGCTTTCCGCGCATCCTCATAACGTCGGCTCGCCGTACGATAAAGACAATGCCGAATGGATCCTGGCCAAGTTCAAGGAATTCGGCCTGGACGCGCACATCGAATCCTTCAACGTGCTTTTTCCCACGCCCAAAGAGCGTCTCGTCGAACTCGTCGAGGGCGGACCGCATTTCGTCGCCAAGCTACAGGAACCGGCGGTGCCCGAGGATCCCACATCCAATCAGCAATCCGAGCAACTTCCAACCTACAACGCGTATTCCGCTGACGGCGACGTCACCGGCCCGCTCGTTTACGTGAATTACGGCATCCCGGATGACTACGAAATTCTCGAACGCAACGGCGTCTCGGTAAAAGGCGCAATCGTCATCGCGCGGTACGGCCACGCCTGGCGCGGCATCAAGCCTATGGTCGCTGCCGAGCATGGCGCTATCGGTTGCATTATTTATTCTGACCCGCGTGACGATGGCTATTCCCCGGGCGTCACCTACCCCGAGGGTGCCTGGCGTCCTAAAGAGGGAGTGCAACGCGGCAGCGTGCAAGACAGCACCGAATTCATGGGCGATCCTTTGACTCCGGGAGTCGGCGCAACCGCCGACGCCAAGCGCCTCCCCATCAAGAATGCTCCCACGCTGACGAAAATTCCCGTCCTTCCTATTTCCTACGCCGACGCCGAGCCGCTTCTTGCTGCAATCGCAGGCCCGGTGGTGCCCCCTGCATGGCGCGGAGGCCTTCCCATCACTTACAGACTTGGGCCCGGTCCCGGAAAAGTTCGTCTGAAAATGTTTTCCAACTGGGACATCAAGCCGCTGTACGACGTGATCGCCAAAATTCCTGGCGCGCAATTTCCGGACGAGTGGGTTCTTCGCGGCAACCATCACGACGCGTGGGTGAACGGCGCGGAAGATCCCATCTCTGGCCAAGTTGCTCTCATGGAAGAGGCTCGGTCGCTGGGTGCCCTGGTCAAAGCTGGATGGAAGCCGAAGCGCACGATCATTTATTGCGCCTGGGACGGCGAAGAACCCGGCTTGCTTGGTTCAGTGGAATGGGCTGAAACCCACGCAGATGATCTGCGCAAACACGCCGTCGCCTATATCAATTCAGATTCAAACGGCCGTGGTGTTTTGGGGGCCGAAGGTTCGCACACGCTGGAAAAACTGGTGAATGATGTTGCCCACGACGTTCAGGATCCCGAAACAAAACTTACGGTCTGGAAACGCTGGCAGCTCGACAGCATCAAGTCCGCAAGCTCCGACGAAGAGCGCCAAGAATTGCGGCAACGCAAGGATATTCGCATCGGCATTTCAGGAGGTGGTTCCGACCACGCAGGGTTCCAGAATTTTCTTGGTATTGCAGTGGTTGATGCCAGTTTTGGCGACGAAGACGAAGGCGGCATCTATCATTCGATTTATGACGATTTTTACTGGTACACGCACTTTAGCGACACGGACTTTGTTTACGGCCGCACTCTCTCTCAATTTAACGGTTCGATTATCATGCGGCTCGCCGACGCGGATTTGCTGCCCTTTGATTTCTCCGATTTTGCTGACACCGTCCAGACCTACGTCAAGGGCCTCCAAACATTTTCCACCAAGATGCGCGATGACATCCGCGAGCGCAACCTTGAAATCGAAGAAGGCGTCTTCACTGCCACCGCCGATCCGAAAAAAGCATACTTTCCGCCCAAAAAGGAAGACCTGCCTCCTTATTTAGATTTCTCTCCGCTTCAGAACAGCGCGGACGCCCTTTCGCGAAGCGCCGGCGAGTATCAGAAAGCCCTCACCGCCGCCGACGCAAACGGCGGATCGGCGCTCACTTCCGCATCCATCGCCGAAGTCAATGGCCTGCTGATCCAAAGCGAACGCAAGTTGACTACTCCAGAAGGTTTGCCGGGACGCTTTTGGTACAAGCACCAGATCTATGCCCCGGGCGTCTACACAGGATACGAATCAAAAGCAATTCCTGCCGTCCGCGAAGCCATCGAACAGAAGAAATGGAAGCAAGCGGAGCAAGCGATGGCCCGTGCCGCTGCCGTTCTCCAGGACGAAGCGACTCTGGTGTCCTCTGCTGCGGCAAAGCTTTCTGCCGCTTCCGCCGCCGCAAAATAAACGGAAGCTCGCGCGGCCGTCCGTAAGTAAGTTTGTGAATTTTAGTTAACGGGCGGCTAACCCTTGTAACTCGCCCCAAGCCTTCTACATCTACATTTGGGGCCCGCACATAGGGCCACTTATGACCTTACGCAGCTGACGTAGTTGAGCTATCAAATACTCTTATGGAGGGTATGTCATGAAGCGATTCGGAAGCCTCAGCGGTGTTTTCGGCACAGCGGCTTTGCTTTTGCTATTCGGTTCTACTGTTCCCACGCAGGCGTTTCAGGAAGACCACCCGCAAGACGCCAAGCCGGCTGAAAATAAGCCCCATGATCAGGAAACCAAGCCTTCTGAAGACGCAGCAAAACCCACGCCATCCAAGCCGGCGGCCAAAGAAGCCAAGCCTCCCAAGGACGCGAATGCTCCGAAGGCCAAAGACACGCATGAAACAAAAACGGTGACGAAATCTGACACTCGAACAGAAACCAAATCCACCGTGAAGCACGGCCCCATCGAGAACGGCCGCATCCCCGACGCCCAGTTCCATGCGCACTTTGGCCGTGAACATACGTTCCATGTCGGCCATCCCGTTATCGTGGGAGGCCAGTCGCGCTTTCAATACGGCGGCTATTGGTTTGGTTTTGGCGAAGCGTGGCCGGTAGGTTGGGGCTACTCCGATGATGTCTATGTCGATTTTATCGACGGACAATATTACTTGATCGATCCGGTGCATCCTGGTCTTCGGCTCGCGCTGATCGTCGTAATCTAAAGTTAAGTTTCTTAAAGAAGGCCCCATCTGCTGCTTAGGGCAAAGGATGGGGCCTTTTTTTGTCTCGAACCAGACCATGCCGCTTTGTTCGGATGGCAGAATTATTCTCCGTTGAAATTTCCTGCGTTACTAGCCAACGCTTCGATACAATCAGCGCGCTCTCCCATCTCAACAATTTCGAGCGGGTAGAAACGTGGAATTTCTTCGGGCTTTCCTTCGGACGCAAATTTGACGAATAACCGCAGCCTTAGCTTATTGCTGAGGGCATTTCTCGTTTGCGGTCTGCTTTACTGCATGTACTTGGTCACCCGGCGGGCAATCGGGGCATGGTACTTCCGAAAGAAAATGCCCCANNTACTGGGCCGATCTTGGCGCAGCGTATGAGTGGGCAGGGCGCAAAAATGACGCCTTGGTCGCCTTCACCCGCGCCCGCGCTCTTTTCCCGAATTCGCCTGAAATCAATTGGAAGGCTGCGAATTTTTACGTCCGAATGAGGCGAACTTCGGACGCGCTCGCCGCGTTGCGGCAGGTTCTGCTGGAAGATAGCGCAAAGGAACGCCAGGTATTTGTGCTCGCTACTAACGCGACCGAAGACAACCAGGAAATTCTGGCCGAAATGCTGCCGCAGCGTGCGCCTGTGATACTCGATTATCTGAATTTCCTAATCGAAACAGGCCGAATGGAAGCCGCCGATCAGACGTGGACTATGCTCTTGGAATCGAAATTACCGTTCGAGCTTTCTCAATCCTTCCCTTATCTCGACGCGCTCATTCAGCATCGCGAGGTAGACCACCTTACCGAGGCCTGGGCCGTCCTCTGCATCCGCTTTCCTCAAGAAGTCTGCGCCCGGGAATCCAAGCCAAATTTAATCACCAATGGCGACTTCGCGTTCCCGCTTCTGAACGGCGGCCTGGATTGGCGCGTGTTCCCAGTGCAAGGAGTTTCCGTAAGCGAAGACCCGTCAGTCGGCGTTTCTGGCAGCAAATCGCTGCGCATCGAATTCAACGGCACGCAGAATCTGGAGTACGCTCACGTCCTTCAATACGTGCCAGTAACTTCCAACACTGCTTACACTTTTTCCGCCTGCACGCGCGCGCAGGGAATTACGACCGATAGCGGCCCAAGATTCGAGGTGCTCGATGCTTACGATCCTTCGAAACTGTTCCTCTCCACCGAAAATGTAACCGGCACCTCGGGCTGGGCCGCGCATCAACTAGAGTTTCGGACCAGCGCTGACACGCACATGCTCATAGTAAAAATTGTCCGCCCCATCAGTCATAAATTCGACAACCGTTTGGCTGGCGCGGTTTGGATCGCCGGCGTCACCCTCCTACCCAAGTAGCCGGTTGTTTTTTCAAATGGTGCTTCTTGTTGCTGGTGTTGCGCCCTGAGCGCATACTTCGGCGTTGAGGAGCCGTTCATGACCAGCGGACAGGCCGGAGCCTCACGAAGTTCAAATCGCGGCACGAATTGGCCCACTGCAGTCGCCTCGCTGGTCGTGGGCGCAGGATTCCTCGCGCTGTGGTTCTGGTTGCTGCCCCCGTGGTTGGGCTTTCAATTTGACACTCTTGGTGTGGCACGCTGGCGCTGGATTGCGGTCCTGCCGTCTGTGCTGGGTTTCGCAGCAGCGGTAAAGTGTATTTGGGATTTCGGCTGGACGGGCCACGGTACTCCGGTACCCCTTGCTCCTCCGCAGAAGCTAGTTGTTGTGGGATTCTACCGGTATGTGCGGAATCCGATGTACGTGGGCTTCTTCGTGGGCTGGCTCAGCCTGTGGGTCATCTTTGGCCGTGCAAACCGGGCAGCTCTCACCGTGGCAATCGTGGCCCTGGCCGCAGCGGTCTTATTTGTGCGGCTCGTCGAGGAGCCCATCCTGCGCCGCATGTTCGGCGCGCAGTATGAAGATTATTGCAAAAATGTTCCGCGGTGGCTCCCGCGAGTCCGCGCCTGGAACCAGTAGAATCGAACTTTGCGACTTCCTAAAGTGCTTTCCATTTCAAATACTCGTAGGAAACAGGCGCTGTCACCTGAAGGTACCGGTCGGTGATGTGCTAGGATATTCGCGTCCAAATTCCAAAGGTCAAAAACGAGGCGCCTGTGACAACAGAATTCTTCTCGAAGCAAACTACCCGCCGGGAAATGCTGCGAACCGGCAGCGCACTGGCAGGTGCCAGCGTGTTGGCCGGATTGATGCCCGCCAACCTTCTCTCGCAGCCGATAGCGCGGCCGGGAAATTTGCAACAAGTGACGTCCTCCGCCGATCGCATCGCGCAGATGAAGGCGCAGATGTCCGCCATCCCGCTGGTGACAACCAAGCTCCGCGACAATATCTATCTGCTTTCCGGCCCCGGTGGAAACATGGTGGTCCTGAGCGGCGCGGATGGAAAAGTTCTCGTGGATTCGAGCTTCTCCACCGTCGCGCCAAAGATCAAGCAGGCCATGGACGGCTTCGGCGGAGCTCCGCTGAAGATCCTGATCAACACGCACTGGCATTTCGACCACACCGATGGAAACGAAGCCATGCATCAGGCGGGCGCCTTGATCGTCGCGCACGAAAATACCCGCAAGCGCCTTTCGACTCCGCAGGACATCGCCGCGTTCGGCCTGCATTTCGACCCGGCGCCTGCCGACGCGTGGCCGCAACAGACCTTCACCGAAGGGACCAAACTGTATCTCAACGGGGAACAGTTGACGCTCGCTTATTTCCCGCCGGCGCACACGGACTCCGACATTTATGTCCGCTACGAAAACGGAAACGTCCTGCACATGGGCGACGTCTGGTTCAATGGAACCTATCCCTTCATCGATCCCAGCACAGGCGGCAACATCGATGGCATGATCGCCGGCACCGCGCGCGGGTTGAATCTTGCGGATGCCGACACGAAAATTGTTCCCGGCCATGGTCCCGTGGGCGACAAGGCCGCGCTGGCTAAGCACCACGAAATGCTCGTCACGGTGCGCGAGCGTGTGCATACGCTGAAGGCCGCCGGCAAATCCAAGGATGACGCTGTGGCGGCAAAGCCCACTGCGGACCTCGATAGCGCCTGGGGAAAAGGAATGATCAATGGCGACGTCTTCGTCACCCTGGTCTACACCACGCTATAGGCTTGCTTCACTTTGCACTTTGGCTGAAAGATGACGGGCACCATGGACACTCTTGCTCGAGATTTGCGTTACAGCCTGCGAATGCTGGCAAAGGCGCCCGGATTCGCCGCCCTCGCAATCGCTACGCTTGCACTTGGAATCGGCGCGAATACAGCGATCTTCACCGTAGCCAATTCCGTATTGCTCCGGTCGCTTCCTTACAAGGATCCCGGCCAGTTGGTGCGCATCAGCACCCACCGTGACGGCAGTTGCTGCGTTTCGCTTCCGTACTTCACCGTTCTCTCCGCAACGAATCGTTCCTTTTCCGGCGTCACCGCATATCAGTTCGACGCCGTGAATCTCGCTGTGCCTGATGGCGCGGAGCAGATCGACGCCGAACGCGTGACCGGGAACTTCTTCGACGTTCTCGGTGCGAGATTACTGGCCGGACGGACTTTCACGCCCGAAGAAGATCAGCTAGGCGGCAATCAGGTAGTAGTGGTCGGATATGAATTGGCCACCCGCCTCTTTGGCGGAGCGCAAACCTCCGTCGGCCAACACCTCGCGCTCGATTCCAGGGACTACACAATCATCGGTGTTGTTCCGCCGAAGTTCGGCGTGCAACTGCTCGGCCGCCAGCCCGAAATCTGGATGCCCCGGATCATCGAATTCAGCTTGACCACGCCCGCCCGCGTCAATCTCGGCGGCATGTATTACGAAGCTATCGGCAGGCTGCGTCCCGGCGTCACCAGCGCGCAGGCGCTTGCCGAAACCGAAGTCATCTTTCAGCAGTATAAGCACGATAAGCCTGGCAATTTCGACGCGACCTCGGACGTCGCCATGACCGTTAGCAATCTTCAGGCGAATCTCGTCGCGAACGTCCGTCCAACCCTGCTGATTCTTTCGGCTGCGGTTGGCTTCGTCTTGTTGATCGCCTGTGCCAACGTCGCTAACCTCCTGCTTTTCCGTGCGCTTTCGCGAAGAAAAGAATTCGCCGTTCGCAGCGCTCTGGGAGCTCCGCGTTCAACCCTCGTCCGCCAGCTGCTCACCGAGAGCGTGCTGATGGCCGTCATGAGCGGCGCCCTTGGAATCTTTCTCGGCTATTTGGGCACGCGATTTCTCGCAGCGTTTGCGCAAACGAACTTGCCTCAGGTCGCCGATATCCCCATGGATTTGCGTGTGCTTTCGTTCACCGTGGCGATTTCTGTCCTCAGCGGAATTCTCTTCGGACTTACTCCGTCATTGCAGCTATCCCGACCCAACCTCGGCGGGACGTTATCCGACGAAGGCCGCAGCTCCACAGGGAGCCGCCAACGGAATCGTGTTCGCAGCATACTCGTCGCGGCCCAAGTTGCCCTTTCAATGGTTCTGCTAATCGGTTCCGGTCTGTTGATCCGCAGCTTCATGCGGCTCCGGATGGTGGATCCTGGATTTGGCGCTAAAAATACGCTGACGGCAAAGACGTTTCTTCCGCCGGCCATTTACCCGCAACCTGCTGATCGCATCGCTTTTTATCGAAGCGCGCTTCAGCATCTGCAATCGATTCCGGGAGTCGAAGCAGCCGCGATCTCCACCGCGCTACCCGTCCTTCCCACTCACGGCGCTCCTGCTCGGTTTGAAGGCGAGCCGGAAGTTGATCTTGGACGCCGGACAGTCGTCTTCATCGAATCGATTAGCCCCGATTATCCCAAGGCGATGGGCATGCCGCTCGTTGCAGGCCGTGCATTCACCGATCTCGACGATGCCCAGTCGACCCCGGTGGTGATGGTGAATCAGGCCACCGCGCGGCGCTTCTGGCCCAACCAGGATCCGCTTGGCAAGCTCGTGTGGGTCGGCAGATTCCCTCCGTGCCAAGTGGTCGGCGTGCTCGCTGACGTTAAGAACGACAGCCTCGCTTCGCCCACGCAACCCGAAGTATTTTTTCCATATCCTCAGCTTGCTTCCCCCGTGCTCTACGTCAGCATTCGCAGCTCCATGGATCCGCATAGCTTGGTCTCGGCTTTGCGCGCCCAAATTGTTGCCGTGAACCGTGGCCAACCAATCTCCGACGTGCAAACGATGGAGGAACGTCTTGAATCAGCCAGCGCGCAAACGCGGTCAATGATGCTGTTGATCGGCGTCTTTTCGGCGACGGCGCTGATTCTCGCTCTGGTCGGAATCTACGGAGTCATCGCATACTCCGTTGCACAGCGAACGCAAGAGCTGGGTATCCGCATAGCTCTCGGCGCATCCAGTGCCGATATTTTCAGGCTCGTCATCGGAAACGGACTCAGACTCGCCGTGGCCGGAACCGTCATCGGTCTCGTGGCTTCATTCGCCCTCACGCGTCTGATGGCCAGCCTGTTGTTTCAGACCAGCGCAACCGATCCNNGCGATGCGCATCAATCCCACTGACGCCCTCCGCTCCGCGTAAGCCCGCATCCAATTCGGCCTTCACCCAGTAGGCAGACGCCATCATCTTCTCGCCCAATCTCCCAATTGGCGCCTCGGAAGGGCGGAGCTTCAGTTTACCCTGAGCGTAGCGAAGGGCCCCCGCCGTAAGCGCTGGCATTAGTCACTGCGGGCTTTAGCCCTTGAAGCCCTTGCCGCATCTTGCCCCACCCTTTTTTATCCTGTGGCGATCTCCCGGAACCCTCTCATCTCCAATCTCGCGCCAGCCGTTTCCCCTGTTGACATCCCACACGTCTTTCGCGATACTCCTGTTTGCAAGCCACAGGAGGCCGCATGGCTGCCGACAAGTCCGATATTCTCCAGGGCACCCTCGATTTGATGGTTCTGAAGACTCTCGACGCCATGGGGCCGTTGCACGGCTACGGAATCGCCCGCCGCATCGAACAAATCAGCGAAGAGGCTTTGCAGATCAACCAGGGCACGATTTACGCCTCTCTGGTTCGCTTGATGCAGAAGCGCTGGATCGCAGGCGCCTGGGGCACCTCCAACAACAACAGAAAAGCCAAGTTTTATTCCATTACGAAATCCGGACGTAAGCAGCTCAATACCGAGGCGCGGAACTGGGAGCGCATTTCCACGGTGATCGGCCGCGTGCTGCGCCTCGCAGACCGGGGATAGACAAATGTTTGCCTGGATAACGACGCTCGCTTCTCGCACTCGCACGTGGCTCTCGCCGCGCCGTGTGGACCAAGAATTCGCGCACGAACTTCAGACTCATCTGGATATGCTTACCGACGAAAATATCCGCCGAGGCATGCCTCCGGAAGAAGCCAGACGCGCTGCTCGCATCAAACTCGGCGGAGTCACGCAACTGAAAGAAACCAACCGCGAACTCCGTGGCCTGCCCTTCATCGAAACTTTTTTTCAGGACGCGCGCTACGCCCTCCGAATGCTGCGCAAGAATCCAGGCTTCACCGCCGTCGCCGTGCTCACACTCGCTCTGGGCATCGGCGCCAACACGGCCATTTTTAGCGTGGTTTATGCTGTCCTGCTAAAGCCGCTGCCTTACGCGAATCCCGATCAATTGGTCAGCGCATTTGCCGCGGACACCCAGGAAGGAGTTCCAGAAGACGGCACTTCATATCCGAATTTCGAAGAGTGGCGCGCGCAGAATCATGTTTTCAGCGAGCTCGCGACAATTGATTTTCACCAACTCACGCTCACGGGACGCGGCGAGCCTTCCGAGGTGAACACCTGCGTCGTGACCCCGGAGCACTTTGCGGTTCTCGACGTGAAGCCGCTCCAGGGCCGCGTTTTTTTTCCTGAGGACGGCAAGCGCGGCGCTCCTCCCGTCGTAATCGTGAGCGAGAATCTGTGGCGCGGGACCCTGGGAGCAGACCCGAAGATCCTCGGAAGCTCGATTATTCTCGACAAGCGTCCATTCACCGTCGTTGGAATCATGCCCGCGAGCTTTCGCTCTCCTTTTATCAACAGTAAGCCGGAAGTCTGGATCCCGCTCGTTCAAGACCCCCTCTTTGGAAGCTGGATGGCTCGGCGTGGAGGGCATTGGCTGGCAGTCTTCGCGCGGCTGAAGCCCGGTGTTTCCATCGCGCAGGCTCAGGCCGAAATGGACGCGATCAGCGCAAGGCTGGCGAGCGAATATCCGGCGGAGAATAAAGGCTGGACCGTCCGTCTCGTGCCGATGCAAAAGGAAATTGTGGGAGACGTTAGAACCGCGCTGCTGGTGCTCCTGGGCGCTGTCGGCCTCGTGCTGTTGATCGCCTGCGCCAATATCGCCAACCTGCTTCTCACGCGAGCCACTTCTCGCTCGAAAGAAATTGCCGTTCGTATTGCCCTCGGCGCCGGGCGCGCCCGAATTATTCGCCAGATGCTCAGCGAAACCGCCGTCCTCGGTCTGCTCGGTGGAATTATCGGCATAGCTCTCGCCTACGCAGGAGTTCAAGCGCTCAGTTCGCTAATGCCTGAGGGTCTTCCGCGCTTGAACGCGATTCGCGTCGACAATTTCGTCTTGGTTTTTGCACTGGCCCTCTCCGCCGCATCAAGCGTGGCTTTCGGCTTGGTTCCGGCGATGTTTTCCGCCAATTCCAATATACAAGCGAACCTTCGCGAGGGCGGCGGCCGCTCCGGCGAGAGCGGGAACCGCCGCCGCGCTCGCAGTTTCCTCGCGGCTTCAGAAATCGCGCTGGCGATGGTGCTGCTCGTTGGCGCGGGTTTGCTACTGCGCAGCTTTTCGAAGCTCACGGCGGTCAGCCCGGGGTTTAACGCAGATCACCTCGTGAAGGCTGAGATTTCACTGCCGCAATATCAGTATTCCACGCCGCAGCAGTGGATCGCTTTCTCCGACGAATTGCTCGCGCGAGTCCAAGCTCAACCCGGAATGAAAGACACCGCCGTGGCGATTCCGTTACCGATTGTGAACGGCAAGATCAATCTTGCGTTCGATATCGTGGGCACTCCGCCGGCGTCCGAAGGCGAATCACGGCTCGCTGACTACGCCTCCGTCAGTCCGGAATATCTTCGCGTGATGGGAATTCCACTGCTCGCCGGCCGNNTTTCCTCCCAATGGCGACGTCGATCGCGAAATCGTCGGAATCGTTGGCGACGTGCGCGACGTTTCACTCGGCGAAGCTCCTGGCCCGATGATGTACGTGCCTTACGCGCAAGCTCCTTTCTGGGGCGCGAATTTGGTCGTAAAGAGCACGTTGAGCACCGACGCCGTGGCCGCCGCGATTCGCCAGGAAGTTCAAAAAATCGATAAAGACCTGCCTATAACTGAGGTAGGGAAAATGCCGGACTTTATCGACGCTTCCGTCTCGCAGCAGAGGTTTCGCACCTTCCTACTTGGTCTTTTTGCTGCCATGGCCCTGGTTCTCGCCGCCACCGGAATCTTCGGCGTGATTGCCTATTCTGTCGCGTGCCGAACCAACGAAATCGGAATACGCGTCGCGCTCGGTGCTTCTCGCAGCGCGATTCTTCGTATGATCTTGCGCGAAACGCTGCTCCTCACCCTCGCTGGACTGCTCGTTGGAGTGCCCTGCGCCCTCGCAGCCTCTCACCTGATCGGCCATTTGCTCTTCGGCGTCTCAGCGAATGACCCGCTCACGCTCGCAACTGTCGCTTTCATTCTCGCTGCCGTAGCAACTCTCGCCGGCTACATCCCCGCCCGCCGCGCCATGCAAGTCGACCCCATGCTCGCCCTTCGCCACGAATAACCCGATAGAGTTGAAAGGCACAGGGAACACGCCATGATGCTTTTCGACTACCCGGCAATCTGTGCAGAATTGGCTGAGCCGTGACGCACGGGGAAACCAACCCATGTATAATCGCGTCCGTTCTATTGTTCCGGTGGAAATTTCGGGCCAACGTACTCCTTCATTTGTTGGCGGGGACAGGTAGGAAGCGACGTTCATTCTATAGCGCGAGGACGATGACCCACGATTTGAATTCACCCTCACAAGCGATCTCGGCATCTGGCCAGGAATCCATTTGCATTGCTGACTTCGAGGCGAGGGCAAAGTCGAAGATGCCGGCGATGGCTTGGGAATACGTCACCGCTGGCGCGGGCGACGAGCTCACCGTGCGATGGAACGAGGAAGCGTATCAGCGGATTCGCCTGCGGCCTCGAGTTCTGGTGGACGTTTCCAAACTGGACACGCGCGTGACCTTGTTTGGACAGGAGCTCGCGTTCCCGATTCTTCTGGCGCCTACGGCGGGTCAAAAGCTACTTCACGCAGACGGAGAGTTGGCTACCGCGCGAGGTGCGGGCGCGGCCGGCACCGCTATGGTGCTCAGTTGCTTTTCCGGCACGAGCCTTGAAGATGTGGCGGCCGTGGCAAAGAGTCCTTTGTGGTTTCAGCTTTATGTGCAGCCCGATCACGGTTTCACTCGTGAGCTGGTGCAACGCGTCGAGGCGGCTGGCTACCGCGCGCTTTGCCTCACTGTGGACACTCCGATTACCGGCGCGCGCAACCGCGAAACCCGGGCTGCCGTGAAGTTGCCGCCCATGCCTCATTTAGAGGGCTTCAAGGTTGACGGCAGGGAAGGCCATCTTCATCCAGGGTCGGTGCAGGTCTTTAGCGGCGTGCTCGACGCGGCGCTGAGCTGGAAAGATGTCGAGTGGCTGCGCTCCGTCGCCAAGATTCCTCTGGTGCTCAAGGGCGTGATAAATCCGGATGACGCGGACCGCGCGGCCAAGTCCGGCGTGGCTGGTGTCATCGTCTCCAATCACGGAGGCCGCAACCTCGACACGCTTCCTGCGACCATCGAGGCACTGCCGCAGGTAGCAGACAAAGTTGCCGGACGCATGCCGGTGTTTGCGGATGGCGGCATTCGGCGCGGCACCGACGTGCTCAAGGCGCTCGCGTTCGGCGCGAGCGCAGTGTTCATTGGACGGCCATATCTATATGGTTTAGGCGCGGCGGGCGAGACTGGCGTCGCGCAAGTGATTAACATTCTGCAGCGCGAATTTCAGATGGCCATGGCGCTGACGGGCAGGACGAGCATCGCTAGCATAGACCGCGCGGTTATCTGGGCGTAGGAAAAGGTTCCCTCCGTATTCAGGGCGAGCGCCGGGTTCTTTCTCTCCGGCGTTAAGGTCGACTGAATCGCTGGCAACCAAAGCGCGGCGTCGTAGCTTCTAGCACCTGTCAAACTTTGTCTATCGAAGGCGAGGTCGTGCACCAGACTCTCCGCCCGCGCGTATGGAGAGCAACCTGTGCTCCGCCTTTTGATTCCAAGATGAGTCTTCACGGAGGCTTTATGAAATCGCGGTTCGGGGCGGCGAAGGCTAGGCAATTATGAACCGAGGAAATCTTTTGACCGTTCTCGTTGCACTCTGCACCGTGGGCAATGCGGCCTGCGGCGGCAGTAGTTCGACCGGCCTTGAGGTCGTAATCACAACCGCCCCTGCGAGTATGGTCGTCGGTGCAACCGCGAACGTGGTTGCTACCGTGACTGACGACCCTAAGAACGCCGGAGTCACTTGGAGTTGCACCCCTGCCCCCTCTTGCGGAACCACTTCGTTCAATCCCGACCAAACCCAAAGCGGAGCTGCCAGCGTGTTCACGGCTCCCTCAGTCGTTCCGCCCGGCAGCCAACAAGTAACAATTACGGCCACCTCGGTATCGGACACCTCCATCTCCAGCAATTCCGTGAACATAACCATCGGCGTGGCTTCGAACAATTTCTCGTTCTACGTAACCGGCAAGGAAGCGAACGATGCCGGCGACACCTACTCCATCGCGGGAATCGTGACGATTTCCGCGGACGGTAGCGGCAGGGTTCTTGGCGGCGTCGAGGACTACAACGACGGTGACGGAATCACGTCTCCCCAGCCCAATGGGGACTTGATCACGGGCGGATCGCTGGTCATGGATCGTGACGGCTCCGGGAACGGAATCCTCACTCTGCTGATCCCGGGCAATACGAACTTGGGCGTTAATGGCAAGGAGTCTTTTGCCCTGAACTTTCCGAACTCTACCCACGCACTCGTTATGCAATTCGACGGGACCGCGACGTCCAGCGGAAGCCTCGACCTTCAGACTTTGACGGCCATTCCAACCTCCGGCGGATTCTCCTTCGTTGCCTCTGGTGCGGGAGTTGACGGTGAGCCGGTTGCAGATGGCGGCGTTTTCACCATCACCGGCACCTCCGTCGAAGGAATTGTTGACGTCAATGACGGCGGAGCTTTTTCGAGGGGCACGCTCTTCACCGGGATCTTGGGCCCGGCGGACTCCCTGGGTCGCGGCACCATAACCAATAACGCAGGCTTCCCCGTTTCATTCAACTACTACGTGGTTGGTCCCGAAGTAATTCGGATCGTCAACGTTGATCCCACCGACACGGCCGTCGGCTCGGCGTTCGGTCAAGGCAGCAACCCAAGTTTCTCGAATGGCT
>PLZZ01000111.1 GCA_003153585.1 Acidobacteriota bacterium
AAAGTCAGGATGACAAACGGTATGAAAAATCCTATTCCGTAGCGGGCGCCGTCCGCCGAATAGGAAAGCATACTCGGAGCATCGTTCTCGCCCAGAAAGACCAGAACTCCGGGCCCGATCAGGAGCCACAGTACGCGCAAACCGCCGAATCTTTTCGACCCGCGACCCTCCCGGCGGGCTTGGGACACTTGCCAGCGGTCGAGAGCGCGATCCACATCCTCATGAGTTAAAAGACCCGCGAGCTCAGGTGCCGTGGAAGACGCGGCGGCAGATTCCGTGGTTGGATGCGCGTGGATAAACGGGGCAGCGTTGGGCTCGGGTTTGTGCCTGTCCATGAGTTAACCTAGCTAAACTATCCACATAAACTACGCTTAACTAAGTTTCAGGTCAACTATGCCGGCCATACGCATTCCAAAAATCGCCAGGAAGTGTTTCTTCGCCTCTGCTATAGTTAAAGTGATTCCAAGGAGGGTAGTGATGGCTGAAACACCGAAACCGCAGCAACAGCAAGTCCAGATTAAGGCTGACGAGAAGGAATTACTCGGACAATATGCAAATCTGGTAGTCGTTCACCACAATGCGGAAGAGTTCACCCTGAATTTCATTTATCTTTTTCCCAGCGTCCCCCACGGAAAATTGGTCGGCAGCCTGATCCTAAGCCCCGCCCACGCCAAGCGATTGGCAAAAGCTCTGCAGGAAAATGTGTCTCGTTTCGAAGAGCAGTTCGGAATGCTTCCGGAAGGTCCCGGCCCTGGTCCGGAACCCAACGTCGGGTTTGTGCAGTAATTACGCGGCGGACATATTTCCTATTACCCAGCCGTCCCTGGATTCCAGGAATTCGACCCCGACAGCAAAGCCGGCTTCCGGGACCAACTGACAGTACGCCACGCGCGCTAAGGACTTGAATGAACCGGTGAGCGTCGCGATGGTCAGCCGGTCACCCGGCGTCCACCGGCGAGTGCTCCAGACCCGCGCTCCCCCTGCGCTAACATTATCGGTGAACGTGGTTTCGGTGCCTGGCAGCGCGAGATGCCCGGTTATCTGAACGCTTACTTCCATCGGAATTCGCGACTCGCGTCGCTCCGCTATCGTCTTTGGGACCCCCATCCCAAGTCGCATCATCGCGACCTCCTTTTTCTTACAGACAGGCCGCTACATGCCTCAAGCGGAATTTCTTCTCGCTGCGACCCTTCATGCCATAGAGCGCGCGATCGGCGGCGCCCAACAGCTTTTCAATCGTCGTTCCGTCGTTGGGATAGACAGCGAGACCCGCGCTAACGGTCACCGGCGGTTCCTGGCCATCGCGTGCAAGCCGCTCGCAGATTCGCAGCGCGGCCTTGCGAGCTTCCTCTTCTCCCGATTCCGGCAGGATTAGCACGAATTCGTCGCCGCCGTACCGCGCAGGCGTGTCAATGGATCGGCAATCATTTCGCAAGGCTACGCCCAGGCGCTTAATCGCCCGGCTGCCCGTCAGATGGCCGAACATGTCGTTGATCTTTTTCAACTTGTCGAGGTCGAACAACACCACCGCGAAGCTGCGGCCGGTGCGCCGCGAGCGCTGAATTTCATTTTCCAGAACTTCGAGAAGCCGGCGATGATTCGCAAGTCCGGTAAGCGAATCAGAGGCAGCCAGCCGGCTGACTTGATCGAATAGTTGCGCGTTATCCAGCAGCGTGCCGCCCAGAACTACGACATAACTGAGGTCCATCGTCACGTGCGCGAGCGTAAAAGCGGCATCGAAGGCGTGTTGCGACTGGCTGATCGTGATATGGCAAATCACATTCATCGCCGCCGCGATAAACAATGCGCGGTCGAGCGACGATTCGGAATTCCCGCGCCGCAGACGCCACGCGTATCCCACCGCGGCCGCAGCAAAGATTGCTGCCGGCAGCAAATCCCAAGGACGCGGAATAATTGCGCCGGGATGAATCTTGGGAGCGTCCGGCAGCATGAAATAAAAAACACTGGTCAAATAGGCGGCGGCTCCCACCAGCAGCGTAGAGCCGGCCATTTCCTTCCCCGGTTCTCGCGCCACCGGAATTCGGCGCTCCACCACCAACGCAGCCAGCAATAGAATTCCCAGAAGCGTCTGCCCCGCGAGCCACCCAATTGAAATATCATTCCCTGCGCTGGCCGTGACGAGCATGCCGCGATAGAACGTCATGCTGGTCCCCGCCTCGATCAGCCCCGCCATTACAAAGCCGAATGCCAAAATCAGGGAAATTCGATCGTGTGTTCCGCGAAACCGAACCAGCGCGTTCGCCGCAAACGTGAAAGCGATTAGGCTTCCCGCCATTTGAAGATAGGTGTCCAGAAGCGGATCCGCGATGTAAGAAGAATTTCGAACGACCCAAAGCAGAATGAGGTACGACGTCCCGGCTATCGTCCAAAGAAGGACGAGACGAAAACGATGCAGAAAACCCCAAATATTGCTCGGACGACCCACCACTTCCCCCAAAGAGACATACTTCTGCCCGTGGAGAAACTTGCAACTGGTGTACCGTTCCGGAACATAGTTTTAGTACTAGTTAACTATCTGAAATGATGTAGTTTAATTACAAACCACGCCTGAGGACGCCGGACATACTACGTATATAATTTTCGCCCCTGGGTAGGATTGTTACAATACCACCCGAGAGCTTCCCAAATCTGGATTAAGGCTTAGGTTGCGGAGGGGGAAGTTCGTGGGCCTCGACCAGGCTCTGAAAGTTCGATTTTTTGTGCGAACCATCACAGAAGGGCTTCCGCTCGGAGGCGCCGCAACGGCACAGTCCGATCTTGGTTCGCCCTCCCAGACCATAAGACTTGCCTTCCTGATCGACAATCTGCACTTCACCATCTATAAGCAGCGGTCCATTATTAACGACGGTCACTTTGATATCTGGCACTCGATCCTCCGATCGAAACTTGTGAAGTTTTAACGCGGTTTCTTTGGTGAGGTCTGATGATCTCGGAACCCGTCAATACTTTGGAACCGAGGCATCTACTTCATCCGACCATGCAAGGATACCACCCTTCAAGTTCAACACCTTGCGGAAACCTGCGCTTCGCAGAAACTCAACCGCTTCCGCGGAGCGCTTGCCGCTGCGGCAGTGCGCCACGATTTCGCGCGAACTATCCAACTCGTTTACCCGGCGCGAAAGCTCGCCCAGCGGAATCAAGTGTCCGCCGAGATTGCAGATTTGAAACTCATGCGGTTCGCGCACATCAAGAATAAAAAGATCGTCGCCGCGATCGAGCCGGGCTTTGAGTTCGCGCGGAGAGATTTCGGGTACCACCGCCTGAGCCGGGCTCGCAGATTCTTCTCCGCGAATTCCGCAGAATTCCTCGTAATCAATTAGCTTCGTAATTGTCGGGTGTCCGCCGCAAACCGGGCACTCCGGATTTTTCCGCAGCTTCAATTCTCGAAAGCGCATGGCCAAAGCGTCAAAAAGAAGCAAGCGCCCAACCAGCGGTTCGCCTTTCCCGATGATCAGCTTCAAAGTCTCAGCGGCCTGTATCGCCCCCACAATTCCCGGAAGCACACCGAGCACTCCTCCTTCAGCGCAAGAAGGCACCAGCCCTGGCGGAGGCGGCTCAGGATACAAACACCGGTAGCACGGCCCGCCCGGATAACCGAAAATAGTGATTTGCCCCTCGAAACGGAAGATAGAACCGTAAACATTGGGCTTGCCCAAAATCACGCACGCATCATTCACCAGGTACCGTGTGGGAAAATTGTCTGTGCCGTCCACCACGATGTCGTAATCTTTCAGGATATCGAGGGCATTTTCGCTCGTAAGGCGCGTTTCGAAATTGTCGATCTGAATATCCGGGTTTAGATTCCGCAGGCGATTTGTCGCTGCTTCGATTTTGGGACGTCCAATGTCGTTCGTGTCGAAAAGAATCTGCCGCTGAAGATTGCTCAGGTCCACCTTGTCGAAATCGACTAAGCCGATTCTGCCCACTCCCGCAGCCGCAAGGTACAAGCCCAGCGGCGCTCCCAGCCCGCCAGTGCCGATGCAAAGAACTTTCGCTTGTTTCAGCTTGAGCTGCCCGTCCATACCAACTTCGGGCATGATTAAATGGCGGCTGTAGCGCGTTATTTCCTCTTTTGACAGCGCCGCGCTCGGATTTCCCGTCTCCGGCGAATTAGGGCTTTTTATTTTTGATGCCACGAAAATTCTCCTGATTTACTTGCCCGTGCCCCCGGCGATCGAAGGCACGATACTGACGATGTCTCCATCACGAAGCTGCGTCTCTTCCTTCTCCAAATAGCGAATGTCTTCATCGTTCACATAAACGTTCACGAAGCTCCGCAGGCGCCCATCGTCGGAGTACAAATGCTTCTTCAGCTCCCCGAATCGAGTGGTAAGCCCCTTAAGGGCTTCGCGAACGTTGCCGGCTTCCATTTCGACACTCTCCTGCTTACCCGCGTAGGGCCGTAGCGGCGTAGGAATGATTACTTTCACTGCCATTCGGTGATCTCCCTCTTCATTATTTCAATTAGATGCTTGCAGATTGTGCGATGGATTCAATCACTTCCGCGTCGTACGCGGAACGATCGTCGCGCAATCGCCACGACTTCGTGTCGCGCGACTCGCTCGCTTCCACACTCACGATGACGTAGCTGTACCACGGCCAAGCGTGTTCGCGGTCGAATTCGCTGGGACGCGCCGGAGCATTCGGATGGGAATGGTACCAGCCGATCACCTCAACCCGCATTTCTCGCGCCTTCTTCTCCGCCATTTGAACGTCACCCGGAGTTACCTCGAAACGATTGCGCGGCGAATCATCCCGGCGATTCGCCAGTGGGACCAGCTCGACAACTTCGCGTGACGTTTCGTTGTCCCTTCCCAACAGCGCGCCACAGCATTCGTACGGATATGTCTCCACGCCGTGCGCCTGAATCCGGCGAATCAGCGCGTCTGAGATTCGCAGCGTCGTGCCACTCACTCTTCGCTCCAGAATTTCTCGCTCAGGTATTTTTCGCCCGAATCCGGGAAGACCGTCACGACCACCGCTGGCTGGCCGCTCGGCAAATTCCGCGCCACCTCAAGGCACGCCCACAGCGCGCCTCCCGAACTGACTCCTGCCAGGATTCCTTCTTCGCGCGCCAGTCGTTTCACCATTCGGTGCGCATCTTCCGTGCGCACCGCCATATCCTCGTCGGCAAGTTTTGGGTCATAGATGCTCGGCACAATCGCCGTGGCCATATGCTTCAGTCCCTCAAGGCCGTGAAATCCGGAGTCGGGTTGCAGGCTGATGCAACGAATCGCCGGATTCAGTTCCTTCAGCCGGCGTGTGGTGCCGACGAAAGTCCCGCTGGTTCCCAGTCCTGCCACAAAATGCGTGATCTGTCCGCGCGTCTGCTCCCATATTTCCGGAGCCGTAGTGAAATAGTGCGCCGCCGGATTCGCAGAATTGCTGTATTGATCGGGGTAAAAATATTTTGCGGGCTCTGCTTCATAAATCTGCCGCACGCGCCGAATCGCTCCATCGGTTCCTTCGTCTCCAGGCGTCAACACGATCTCCACGCCGTAAGCCGCTAGGATTTGTTTGCGTTCGGGCGAAGCACTGGACGGCAAGCACAGCTTCACCTTGTATCCAAGCGCCGCGCCAATCATAGCGTACGCGATTCCCGTATTTCCGCTGGTGGCGTCGAGGATCACTTTGCCCGCCCGCAGCGCTCCCGTTCGCTCGCCTTCGCGGATCATGGAATACGCCGCGCGATCCTTTACCGAACCACCTGGATTGAACCATTCAGCCTTGGCATAGAACCCGGCATTGGGAAACTCAGCGCCAATACGCCCAAGCCGAAGCAAAGGCGTGTTCCCAATGCGCTCTAACAATTCCTGTCCGAAGCGTGCCTCCACCCCGGAGGTTTCTCGCGACAATGATCGTTTGTTCGCCGTACTCATGCTTCGTTGTCCGCCAAGTTCCCTGTCTCCACGCCTCTGTCGTTAATGTCGCTTCACTCCTGCAATCGGAATGAACTCAAACAGCAAATTAGATGCGGAGAAGGCCGCCGCATATGCAGGGAATTCAAAACAGTTTAGCAGATGCTCGGCAACTTTAGCGCAATCCCTACCACCCGGTCCGGGCTCGCCAATTTTTGACTTTACAGAAGCCATGCTGACTCACTAGTCTGATGGCATGTGGTACGTCAACAAGCTGTTCGGCCAGTCGCAAGTGGAATCGCTCGCGGCCAAGGGGTTTCTCGTCCGTAGCTCCGGCGGAGTCGTCCGAATCGAGAAGTACAATTGCGGCGCGGAACTTCGTAAGACATCCGGTGACAGCTTTCAGATGACTGAGATTCCCTGCATCATGCTGCAGGGTCAGTTCACATTGCTGTGGGATGCGGGCTATCAGAAATTCCTGCTTACCCACGACAAGAAAAAATTCCCGGCGCACAGGGGCCAATTGGTTGACTTGCGCAAGTTCAATGAAGAACTGCGAACTGCTCTGGGCGTGCCCACTTATTACAACGAAGCTATCGGATCCACCTGCCACATAAGTGAATATGACCGCGTGAAAGGCCGCCCCGGCGATGTGCCCGACGAAGGCGTAGGCGTGGAAGCGGAAAAATCAAAACACTAAGCCTTCTGNNCCGGATCGATTCGATGCTGCGCAAATAATAGTCCGCCCAGGAAAATCACCGGCACGTCGTCATTGTAGCGTTCCAGCAGGACAGGATCTTCGTCGATATCCACCTCGCGAAGCTTCGCATCGAATTCGGAGAGCAGCGGAGTCATCACCGCTTTCGCTTCATCGCACAGATGGCATCCCTCGCGTGTATACATCGTAATCTCGCGCGGGCCGGCNNCGTTCCGCCGGATCATTGCCCCCGACAAACTCAAACAGCGTGTGCAGATCCAGCGATTTTTTTTCGAGCTGATCGAAGGTAGAAAGAATTTTCTTGCTGGTTATCGTCTCCATTTGCTCGGTCGCTCCGTCTGGGTTACGGTTTGATCGTATAATATTTCTGGAAGGGCCCAATCGACGGAAAGAACGCGCGCGACCGGAAAAGCTCCGCGATCTGCCGGATGTGGCCCAGATCGTGGAACGCCCATTCATTCATCAGTTGCCCGATTGAAATCTGCCCGATTTGGCCGTGTTGTCCGGTTCGCGCGATTGCATGCGCCGGGACGTAGCGAAGCATCGACAGCGATCGGTCGCGCTCATGGCAGAATGTTTTCAGATTTTCCCGGGCCTTGCCGCTGGAGTATTTCCCTGTGGCATACGCTGCGTTTTGATCGTAGGGCTCCAGTGCTGGATTGTTTTTTTCGAGCATCTTCTGTATGCGTTCGCGGAAGCCAAGGACCTCCACTTCCCCAAGATGCGCCAGCACTTCGCTGATCGACCAGCGATCCATCGCCGGCTTCCAGTGCATCTGCTCCTCACTGGCTGACCACACGATTTTCTCGATGATGATGGGCGTCTGCTCCAGAACGGCCAGTCCCGGCAACGCATCCGGATTTGACGGTGCGGCCATCAAAACCTCCGTGAAGTCCTTCCCGGGATATTTATACCTTAGCGTATAGCCGAAGTGGAAGAACTGAACTTGTGCAGTCGCGAAGTGCATGATAAACCGGAAAGAGAGGTAGCGAGCTTGGCAAACGTATTAGCTTTGGTGGATGATCTTTTCTTTCAGGCAAAGATTGTCGAAACTGCCCGCCATCTGGCAGTCGACTTGCGCATTTGTACCACCCCGGACGCACTGCTCGCCGAAATCTCCAAGGCAACTCCCAAACTCGTGGTGGTGGACCTCAATTCGCGCAACCAGCCGCTTGAGGCCATCCAACGCATGCACGCATCAGCTCCGGATGTACCCCTGGTTGCCTTTCTCTCGCACGTCCAGACCGAACTGGCTGAGCAAGCCCGCGCCGCCGGTTGCCGCGAAGTGATGCCTCGTTCGAAATTCACGAACGACCTGGCAACCATCCTTGCTCGCGGGAAATCCGAGTCGAAATGACAAAACGTTTTTTTCTTTCCGCTGCACTCGCAGCGTCCACCATCGTCTCGTTGGCGCTTTCCGGCGCTCCCGCGTTACAGGCTCAAGAAGGCTCGGATCCTGCAGCGGCGCTTTCGGCCGCTATCGTTGCCGCCTGTCGCGGCAATGAAACACAATTCTCAAATTATCTCACTGCGGACAGCGCCGCCGCTTTCCGTGTGCTGCCCGCTGAACAACGCACGGCGTTTTTGAAAAGGTTTTCGCTTTCTGATATGCCCGGCAAGCCTCTCAGTTCCACGGACCCGCAGAATCATGCCGTGCTTCTCTGCCAAACGCCGAGCGGCACGGTGCAATACCGCTTTGGCTCTGTGCGCGTCCATGAAAACCTCGCCTTCATTCCCGTCTCCGTAGTGGACGGTGAGCAAGCCGAGTTCGGGCTCGTGCGTGAAAACGGAGGATGGCGCCTCCTCTCCCTTGGGCTCGTTCTGCTCGATATTCCACAGCTCGCAAAACAATGGATAGCGGAAGATCTGCGTGCCCGCGAAGACGCTGCCGTTGAAACATTGCAGAATTTGGCTGCCGCGATTCAGACCTACAACCGCGCATTCGGAAAGTTGCCGGAATCGCTTGCCGAGCTGGGTCCCGCGCCCAAAGGCCAGATCTCACCCGAGCAAGCGTCGCTCGTAAGTGCGGATCTCGCTGCCGGCAAAGAGAACGGATATCTGTTTCGATACCGCATCGTGCCGGACCCGTCCGGAAACGATACGAGTTTTGAACTCGCTGCCACACCGGAATCCTACGATAAGCTTGCCCGCCGCTCCTTCTTTCTTGACGCAGCCGGAAAAATTCACGCCGCCGACAAGCATGGCGCGGTGGCAACCTCCGACGATCCACTCATGGAAGGCGAAAAGTCGCCCTAGCAAAGCCGCTCCCTCAGGTATAATGGCCGCCAGTTAGTTTGAGCTAACCAAAATTCCGAAGAGGAAGCGGATGTCACAATCAAAAGTTCTCGCCGATAGAATCTTTCCGGCAGAAGGTCTCGCCGCGGATGTCGTGAGGATTGCCGCTGCAAACATTTTGCTCGTGTTGTGCGCGCACATCGCGTTTCCTTTGCCTTGGACGCCCGTCCCCGTTACCGGCCAAACTTTCGGCGTTCTTCTAATCGCCATCCTTCTAGGCTCCCGCCGCGGAGCGCTTACTCTCGGGTTGTATCTCTTGGAGGGAATGGCCGGCTTGCCCGTTTTTCAGCCCCTTGGCCTGCCGGGCCCTGCGCGTTTCCTCGGTCCCACCGCGGGTTATTTGCTGGCGTATCCGCCCGCAGCATTCGTTACAGGATGGTTGATGGAGCGCGGCGCCTCCGGCGCACGAACGCATTTTGCATCTCTCCGTGCAGGCGGCGCGAAACTTATCGCTGCGCTCGTTTCCGGCGAGGTAATAATTTTCGCGGGTGGTTGCGCTTGGCTTGCTCTGGTGACCCGATCCGGCTGGGCGAATTCCTTCCGCCTCGGCGCCCTGCCATTCCTGCCCGGTGAGATTATAAAGATGGCGCTAATCGTGGCTGCCGTCGGCGGCTTGGAATTCGCCCGGCCAAAAAATTCGAACTGACGGCTCGCGTTTCCTGGTTTTTTTGAGTTGATTGTGGATCTGTACATCCCAGCTCGCCCTTCAACATGTCGACACCTATCACGCCCCAAAAGCCAACAGTCGAAGATGCTCTTCGCACCGCAAACACCCGGTTCTATTCCGCTTTCGAATCGCTTGACATCGCCCAGATGGAAGCTGTCTGGGCCCACGACGATGAAGTGGAATGCGTGCACCCCGGCTGGGAGCTTTTGCTCGGATGGGACGAAGTGCGCGAGCGCTGGGCTCGGCTCTTCGCCAACGCCCGCCGCGTCCGCATCGCTCTGAGTTCCGTCTGGATACGCATCGAAGGACGTGTCGGATGGGTAGCCTGCACCGAACACGTCACCACCGCGTTTGCCGATAGCTTTGACGATGCCATGGTTCAAGCCACCAACATCTTCGTGCTCCAGGAAGAGGGCTGGATGCTCGTAGCTCATCACGCCTCGCCGCTTCCAAACCCAGCTCACTCCACCGTCCAATAACGCGCGTTTCTTATTTCCAGACACCCATTCTTCCGCATACCTCGAACGACGCGGGCATTAATTTCACATCAATTCTGCGCGCCCCGGATTTCCTCGCTACTCCTGTACCTAAGCCAGTACCGTGTGTTATTCTTTGCTTGTACTATTCGGCACTCACGCCGGAACGCCCACACCGTTCGTACTTTTCATCGCAGCGGGCACGAGTCTCTATCGGATCTCTTCAGCCCTGGGCGAATGTGACCGTTTCCGTGAGCGCCAGGACGGACCCAGCATGTCCACACCAGCAGCCGTACCAAAAACCGCAGAGATTCGCCTCGCGCATTCGCCCGACAGCGATGATGCTTTCATGTTTTACGCTCTGGCCACCGGCAAAGTCCGCTTGCCTGGTGTGAAATTCACCCACGTCCTGTCCGACATCGAATCGCTGAATCAGGCTGCCCGAAAAGAAGTCTATGACGTCACCGCCATCAGCTTTTACGCCTATCCGTTCGTCGCTGACAAGTATGTCCTGCTCGATTGCGGCGCCAGCTTTGGCGAAGGCTATGGTCCCATCGTCGTCGCCGGCCACCCGATCAAAAAAACGGATCTAGCCGGACGCAAAATTGCAATTCCTGGAGAGCTTACAACTTCGTATCTCGCCTTGAAGCTCTTCGAGCCCAACGTCGAAACGGTGACCATGCCGTTCGATAAAATTCTCGCGGCCGTACAAGCCAAGGAAGTCGAAGCCGGCCTCTTGATTCACGAAGGCCAATTGCTTTTCTCCCAGATCGGACTCCACCGCGTCGTTGACCTCGGCCAATGGTGGCAGGAGATTACGGGACTGCCCTTGCCGCTTGGCGCAAACGCTGTTCGGCGCAAGCTGGGCCCCGATCTCGGGCGCCAGATCGGCCGTGTCATTCGCGAAAGCGTTTCCTTTGCTCTGGAACATCGCGAAGCCGCGCTGAATTATGCTCTGCAGTTTGCGCGTGACATGGATCCGGTCTTGGCCGACAAATTCGTGGGAATGTACGTGAATCGCTGGACGTTGGATTATGGCGAAGAGGGACGCCGCGCCGTCCGCGAACTGCTCGCCCGCGGCGCCGCAGCGGGTATGGTTCCCAAGTCTGTCTCCATAGAATTTCTCACCAGCGACGTGAGTGAAACTCGATTGCGATCCGCATAAAGTTGTAAGTTCGTACCGCAGCGCGATTCCTTCCGGTCTCGTCGCCGCGTCCCCTGCTAGAATTCTTCTAGGATTATTTTTGCTGGCATGAGGAACTTCATTCAACAGGGCTTGGCCCTCCGGGAATTATTGCGCGAACGCATCCTCATCCTGGATGGCGCGATGGGCACCATGCTGCAGCAGGCGAATCTCACTGCCGCGGATTTTGGCGGCCCGCACCTCGAAGGTTGCAACGAGTACCTCGTCGTCAGCAAGCCGCAGGTTGTGCTTTCAATCCACCGGAAATATCTCCAGGCCGGCTCGGACATCATCGAAACAAACTCCTTCGGCAGCACNNGGTTCCATGGGTCCCACCACAAAAGCCATCAGCGTCACCGGCGGCATTAATTTTGAACAGCTTCAAAATAATTATCGCGAACAGGCGCGCGGCCTCATCGAAGGCGGCGCGGACCTCCTTCTTCTGGAAACCTGCCAGGACACTCGCAACATCAAGGCCGGCCTCCTCGCCATTCAGCAACTGAGTCAGGAACTCGGCCAGCCCATTCCAACCATGGTTTCCGTCACCATCGAAGCGATGGGAACCATGCTTGCCGGTCAAGGCATCGAGGCGCTGTGGTCTTCGCTCGACCATGTGGATTTGATTTCGCTCGGCCTCAATTGCGCCACGGGCCCGGAATTCATGACCGATCATGTTCGCACCTTGCAATCTCTCACCAGCGGTTTCGTCTCTTGCTATCCCAACGCTGGCTTGCCCAATGAAGAAGGCCTCTACCAGGAAACGCCCACTTCGCTCGCGCAACAGCTCGAGCGCTTTATCGATCGCGGCTGGCTCAACATCGTTGGCGGCTGCTGTGGCACCACCGAAAAGCACATTCGCGCGATCGCGCAGATGGTCCAGAACAAGTCTCCCCGGCGTCCTCCTGATTCCACTCATCGTGCAGTGTATTCCGGGATCGAAATTATCGAGGCGGAAGAGAGCACGCGCCCGCTTGTCGTCGGCGAGCGCACCAACGTAATCGGCTCGCGCCAGTTCAAGAGCCTCGTTGCGGCAGAATTGTGGGAGGAAGCCACCGAGATCGCTCGCCGGCAAGTGAAAAGCGGCGCGCATATAGTAGACGTTTGCCTGCAAAGCACAGACCGCGACGAAATTGCCGACATCCCGCCGTTCTACGACCAGCTCATCCGCAAAATTAAAGTCCCCATCATGATCGACACCACCGACCCGCGCGCGGTCGAACTTGCTCTCACCTATTGCCAGGGCAAAAGCATCATCAATTCGATCAACCTCGAAGACGGCGAAGAAAAATTCGAGCGCATTTGTCCGCTCGCCCGCTCCTATGGAGCAGCCATCATCGTCGGTTGCATCGACGAAGATCCGGTGCAAGCCCAAGCATTCACCCGCGAACGCAAACTTGAAATCGCCGAGCGCTCCTATAGCCTTCTTACCGAGCGTTTTGGCATTCACGCGGAAAACATTATCTTCGACCCG
>PLZZ01000215.1:0-554 GCA_003153585.1 Acidobacteriota bacterium
AACTGGCCCGTCTTCACGTGCCCGCCGATGTCCACATACCATTTCTTCAAATATCCGTTCGTGCGCGCGTAGATAGGAGCGTCTTCGAAAGCCTGCATATTTCCGGGAAGAACGATCTCTTGCTGTGGATCGCCTCGTTTGGGATGAATCACGACCACAGTGGGAATAGCTAGATCGCGGGTTTCAGTGCGCAACGCCGCTTTGGCTCTTAAGCGTGGCACCACGCCCATCACCACAATGCCCGCCACGATAATTGCCACAAGTACGGCAATCACCACGCCGTGGCCAGTACCTCCTGGCTTTTGCGCTGGCCGATCGTAGGACTCCTTCGCCGCTGCGCCTTGCGGGTCTTGTTTGTCTGGCTGCTCAGTCATCGATGCTTCTTCCTTTTGTCACTCTAACTTTAGATGATGCGCTCTGCGCGCGGACTCAATCGTGCGCCACGGTGAAGTCAAGCTACGCTTTCTCCGCTTTCCGTCCATGCACGATACTAAAAAAAACCGGCACAAAGAAAAGAGTGGCGACCGTGGCGAATAAAAGTCCGCCGATCACGG
>PLZZ01000215.1:655-5390 GCA_003153585.1 Acidobacteriota bacterium
GCGGGCACGCTAAGCGTCGTTCTGGTAATGAACAGAAACCAAACAATTCCAGCCAAAGCCGCCGGCAGTGCCGTCAAAATGATGAAAGGATCCAGCCAGGACTGGAAATTGACGACGATCAAAAGATAGACGAGGACAATCGAAAACACTAGGCCCCACAAAAGGCCCGAGAACGATGATTGCATCGTCGCAATCTGTCCACGAACGATAAGTTGTGATCCGCGCGGCAGATCTTTCTTGCTTTTTGCGATAATCGGCGCAATTTCCCGGGCGACCCCGCCGAGGTCCCGGCCCTGCACGGCTCCGTAAATGTCGATGACTGGCTGAACGTTGTAATGAGAAACAACGCCCATCTCCGCTCCCCGGCTTACACTTGCCAGGCTGGCCAGTATTGACGGTGGCGCATTCGGATTTGTCCCGGTAACCGGGATATTTTCGAGATCTTGTAGCGTATCGATTCTGTACTGAGGCATCTGCGCCGCGATGTTGTAGGTCACCCCCGTCTTGGGGTCGAGCCAGAAACTGGGAGCGGTTTGAAAACTCCCGCTGAGCGAGATCAATAGGTTATTGGCGACGTCGCGCTGCGTAAATCCGATTTGCTCCGCCTTAGTGCGATCGATATCAAAATGCAACTTCGGCTGGTCGAAAGGTTGCTGGATTCGGAGATCGGTAGTGCCGGGAACGAATTTCAGTTGATTCATCAATTTGTCCGCAAAATCACGGTCGCCCACTAGATTCCTGCCGACGATCTGAATATCGATCGGCGCCGGCAGCCCGAAGTTTAGGATCTGGCTGACTATGTCTGCGGGCAGAAAATAAAATGTGACGCCCGGAAAATCACGGCCGAGCCGCGTGCGAAGATCGTGAACGTATCCTTCCGTCGGGCGATGCTTTTTCGACAGCTCCACCAGGATGTCCGCATCGCCGGGCCCGATCGGCGCGGAATTGCTGTAAGAAAGGTTAAACCCGCTGTACGGCACGCCAATATTGTCTATGATGGTGGCTAACTCTGACTTGGGAATCAACCGGCGCATGTCGTCGTCCACGCGCTCGCAAATTGCCGCCGTCTCTTCAATCCGCGTCCCAGTCGGCGCCCGCAAGTGAAGTTTGAATTCGCCGCTGTCCACCGTGGGAAAGAAGTCCTGCCCGACCATGGGCAAGAGAACGAATGACAGCAAGCACGCGCCGAAGAAACAGGTCACAAATATGCGGTCGTGACATACGCACGTTTCCAGCAGTCGGTGATAGCCGTCCCGGAGCTTCTCGAATCCTTGCTCAAACTTTTGTTGGATTCGCACAAACGGATTGCGCGATTTCGGCGCCTCCCCATGGCTCTCCTCAATTTGAGCCACCAGCAGATACTTGGCCATGGTGGGCACCAGCGTCCGCGATAACAGATAGGACGCGAGCATGGCGAAGCACACAGCTTCAGCCAGCGGAACAAACAAATACCGCGCCACTCCGGAAAGAAAAAACATCGGCACGAACACGATGCAGATCGAAAGTGTCGAGACGAACGCTGGCACCGCTATCTGCGACGCTCCATCCAGAATGGCCTGCACGATTTCTTTGCCCTGGTCGATGTTGCGGTTAATGTTCTCGATTTCGACCGTGGCGTCGTCCACCAGAATTCCCACGGCCAGCGCCAGGCCGCCGAGAGTCATAATGTTGATGGTTTGGCCTATCGCGCTCAGAACGATAATCGACGTAAGAATCGAAAGCGGAATCGAGACCGCGATGATCAGCGTGCTGCGCCAGCTTCCCAGGAATACCAGAATCATGAAGCCCGTGAGGCATGCAGCGATGATTGCTTCGCGAACCACTCCCTTGATCGACGCCAGCACGAAAATGGATTGGTCCGAAAGAGGCTTGATTTCCAGTTGGGGCGGTAGGCCCGCCTCGATCTGCGGCAACAATGCTTTGATTCCCGAGATGATGTCCAGCGTGGATGCGTCTCCGTTCTTTTGAATCGACATCAGCGACGCGCGTTTTCCATCCACGTTGACAATGTTCGTTTGCGGCGGAAAACCGTCCCGCACGTTGGCCACATCGTGGATATAAATGGTGCTGCTCCCTACTGTCTTGATCGGCAAATCGTTGAGTTCGCTTACCGTGGTAGGAGCGCCATTCATGTCCACCTGGTACTCAAACGCCCCGATCTTCGTCGTGCCCGCCGGCAGAATCAGATTCTGCAGGGTAATGGCGTTGACCACGTCCAGCGGCGAAAGCCCTTTCGACTGCAGCGCCGTCGTGTTCAGATCCACTTGGACCTGCCGCTGCTTGCCGCCATAGGGGTAGGGAATTGCCACGCCCGAGATGGTCACCAGCCCGGTGCGTAGAAAGTTCAACCCGATGTCACCCAGTTGCTGTTCCGACAGTCCTTTGCCCGAAAGCGCCAGCTGAAGTATAGGGACTGTCGAGGCGTTGTAAGTGATGATGAAAGGCGGCGTGGTTCCCGGAGGCAATGTCCGCACGATGGGCTGCGATATTGCTGTGACCTGCGCAATTGCGTTGGCCACCTGCACGCCTTGGTGGAAAAAAATCTTCACCACCGCGATACCGCTCAACGATTGCGATTCAATGTGCTCGATATCGTTAACGGTGGTGGTGAGTGATCTTTCGTAGTTAAAAATAATACGGTTGGACATCTCCTCGGGAGATAGTCCGGTGTAATTCCAGATGACGCTGACAACGGGGATATCAATATTCGGAAAAATATCCGTAGGCGTGCGCAGAATTGCGACGGGCCCGAGTATGAGCAATAAAATCGACATCACCACGAACGTATAAGGCCTGCGTAAGGCTAGCCGAACTATCCACATTCAAAGGACCCCCGAGCCGTCTGGAAAGCACCGAGACTCTTCCCGGACGGGTCTAACGCCAATACAACCGCACTATTATTGCACGCAGTACGCCAAAAAAAGCCCCGGCCGCTGGGACAGGAATATGCAACCGGAGCGCAGTAATCGCTCCGCGTATTAGCCCGGTCGTCGCTGCGATCTGTGATCAAAGGAACGCAAAAAATAATTGCAAGGCCGCAACTTTTCACGAATCCGCGGGTTCATTAAGTACGTCTAAAAGAGTGCCCCAACCCGGTCAGTTGCTGTCACGGATTAGACGCGGGGCAGGGAGGAAAGGGTCCAATGCCGGTTATTGTCGTCGTACTTATGTTTCTTGTCCTGTTTTTGCTGGCGGTCATCGCCATGATTCTCGGTCCGTTCCTCGGCGTAGGCTACGCTCTCTGGAACCTCAACCACAATCACGCTCAGCAGCAATGTGTCTCGGACTTCCAGCCGCTGGAGCTCAAGAGCCGCATTGATCCTCGGAATGCCTTGTCCCGCCGCTGAAGTAATTCAAGGAAATATTTTCTACCCGAGCGTCAGCAGCGACCCGGAAATTAAAGCGAAAGTACTGTTTTGGGAAACCCTTCCTCCGATTCCCAAATCAGACTTCTTCATCCTCGAGCTCCAAGGAAATGCCAATCAAGAGCAAGTCGCGTCCTTGGACGGGCTTGGGAGTGAGCCCCCGCCTCTTTTGCGGTCAATTTCATAGGTGGCAATATTGGTAAAACAAATGCATAATCCCTTCTCGACACAGATTCCCAGCAATTCCGTTCTGTCGTCAAACCAGGGGAAATGGAGCAGTCTCGGACATTCGGGGCCAAGTTCGCAGGGAAGATTGACCTCCGCCGTCTGGGAGCGCTGGCAGTCTTGACTTTGGGCAGTTTCTCGATTTGGATGGCGCTGACTTCGAGCGGCAACGGACAAGTCGCGCCGGCCTATACCTCGTCCTTCCGTTCTACTACCCAAGACCTTCCGCGAATTTCACTCGATGCGAATGACCCTGCCCGCCCGGTTTATCCCTATTCCGTGATCCCTGGCGGCGTAGAAAGCGCCGCTGAATTGAGGAATTCGGTTACCCGCGATCCGGTCATCGCCAAACATTACGAGGATTTTTACATCGAAAGAGCGCGAGTTGTTCGCCTCAGCGAAGACCGCCCCCTCTACGTGTCCTACCGTCTCGGTAATAACGTCTTTTGGTCGAAGAAGCGATTCATGCTGCGCAAGGGCGAAACTGTGATCACTGACGGCGAGCATATGGCCAGAACTCGTTGCGGAAACCGCCTCGCCGAAGCCCCGACTGGTCCGGTTATGGCCGTAGAACCTGAGTTCGAAACGGCCCCGCCGGAAGAGGCTCAAGCCATCGCGGGAGGACCCGCCCTTGCCGGCGCACCTTTTGCGCCCGGCGAGATTCCTTTGACGCCGGCACCGACCTCCGTAATCCCGCCCGGTTCCGGATTTCCCGGCGCCGGGATCATTGGTTCTCCTGGCATTCCTATTGCCGGCGGTGGCTCTCCCTCTTCTCCGTCAACTCCTGTCCCACCGATAATTCCGCCCCCGCCGATCANNGGTCGAAAGAAGTGGAAGTCCTGATTTTGCCGGCATGGCGTTGTGCAACTGCGTGAACCTCACCGCCCGGCTCAGAGCAGCACTGCAATCTATTCCATCGGCAATCCAACGTAGTTTTCGGCCAGCGTTTGTGAAGCCGCGCGCGAGCTGGTGACGTAATCAAGCTCTGCAAGCTGCCGGCGATGGTCAAACGCATTCTCGTTTTCCCACAAGTGCAGCATCGAAGTCATCCACCATGAAAACCGCTGTACTTTCCAAACGCGCCGCAAGCAGGTTTTAGAATAGGCTTCCAGCAGATCCTGACGCCCCGACGCATAATATTCGCC
>PLZZ01000251.1 GCA_003153585.1 Acidobacteriota bacterium
GGCGTCGCTGCCGCGAATTGTTTGCCATAAAGAAGGCTTATAATGAGGCCAGCCCCCGTCGTAATCACCACGCAAATGGCGCAGGCAAGCACTGAGAAGTAGCGGAATGTTCGATCTAGATAGCCGCGAAAAGCCAAAGCCCCCGTACCTGTTGCTGAAACGGAGAGAATTGGAACTAGCGACGCGATTAAAGCCGCAGGGATCATCTCGAACATTTCGCTCACTCTTACTGCCGCAACATACTGTCCCAATATCGAATCATTTGCCATATTGTGCAGCATGACCTGGTCNNTGGCCAGGTAGAACCGTGAGCGACTTGCGTAAGATTCAGACGAAGGAGTGAGAAAACGCCGGCTGATGCCCCAAATCAGGATGGCCTCCAGAGCCGCGACGACGAATCGCCATACGATCACAGTAATAAGACGTGCCTGCAACCACGCCAACGCCACAACCAACAAGAGCCATATGCCCTGGCGTAAAAGGTTGATTCCGGCTGAATACCATTGCTTCAAATCNNTCGTTCCGGTTCGGAGAATGTTCGTAGCCTGGTTCCGATCGATCGATGCTTCTCGAGCCATAATCGAATCGATTCCAAACGTTGCCAGCCAGCCGAAGAGCGTCGCGTAAGCGTAGATTGCGCCGAATTCGCCAAGTTTTTCACTCCCCAAATACCGTGCCAGAATGATCGATGCCCCTCCCGCTAGTACAATCGAGAGTCCGCGGCCGCCGAGCAATGCGGCAGTGTTCTGCAGCACGCGCGTCCGCATTCGAAGGCTGCTTTTTGCCGGCTGAGTTCCCATAATTTTGAAGCTTTGCGAACGGCGGAAGCCTTTCAAATTCTGGACCTGCAAAATGTTTCACCCGCTATCTTCTGTTGGCACAGGATTCTAGGGCTCTTTATTTTGTTCTTGGAGTTGCTGCAGATCTTCCTGTTCAATATGGCCCATCAATCGTCCGCGCCCGGTAAAGTATGCTTTTAAGGTCCGAACGGTTTGCGCCGGAACGACCGCCACTTGATTGTACGCTGCGTCACGCCAGGAAATCGGGCCTCGCGCTGGAATCAAGTGCGTGCCCCATTGGAAAATGAGGCCCAGGTTCCAGGCAATCAATGTCGCCGTAACGATCGATGCAAAGATCGCGGCGCGATGTTCCTGCCACGCGCGCCCCAGCCAATCGAAGAATGCTGCCAGTCCGAGAACGAAGATCGGCGTTAACGAAACAAAGAATCGATTGCCGTAAGACGACAAACCATCCCAATCGGGATGCAGGGAAATCAGAATATAGAAGGCCACGAAGACTGCAGAAAGGTATGTTGCGAAGCGCCGATCCACTAGCTGAAAGAGAGCCAGTCCGGTCAACGCCAGGATCAAAATGGGCGTCCAGCTGAGCATTCCGTGGTCGGAAGAAAACAGAACATTCCAGAATGCCGGCGAATTCCAGGCCCAATCGCGGACCGGCGCATAACCAGTGTGAGTCGGGTTTCCGAAAATGATTCGTCGCGAAACTACAGTGGGCAGCAGAGCTATAAAGAATACGCCTAGATAGGTCAGATGCTGAATGAAGAGCTGTAGAATTGAACGACTGTTGCGAGCAGAAGATTTCCATTCTTCCCAATAGGAACAGATTGCCTCAAGAAGAGGGACAAGGAGCACGACGCCATTCGGGTAGTAAACGTCCACCATAAGCCCGGAGAGGAGACCGAGAACTATCCACTGTGGCAGCGTGCGATGTTCTCGCGTCCGGTGCCAGTACCATAGAAATAACGCCACAGCAAAAGCCGAGTGTGCATGGGACCAAGAAGGATTAAAATACATGTACACGGGCAGTGAACTCGCCCACCAGATCCCCAGCGTTGCCAGAAATGCCCAGCGCTCGCCAAAATATCTTCGCGCAAGACTGAACGAAAGCAAGAGGCCGGCGAATCCATACACGGCAGTCGCAATTGCCATAGTTATTAGGTAGGGCTTCGAAAAACCGTTGGCAGCGATGTGAGCGCCGATCTTGTCACTTAGTAGCACGCTGGCGTGCGTGACAATAAGAAAAGGCAGCCAAAGAAGCGACGGACCAATGGACCATATGTTGGCGATATGGCCTGTTGAGGTATATTCGCTCGAAAGAACGCGGCCATCGGGGCCCAAACGTCCCGTCACGAAGCTCTGATTTCCGTGCTGCCAGTCCTTCTCGAAATCGAGCCGTCTCTCAATGAGCAACGACCGAGCATAGGCGAAGTATCCCACTCCATCGCCCCTCACCCAAGGATTCACCAGCGGAAGGCTGAAAACAAATAGCGCAAGCAGGATTTTGACGCGCCGAGAAAATATTGGCCCCGACTTCACGGCCCGCATCATCAACTCGTCGTCTCCCGAATCGTGCTTGTCGAAGATTTCGCTGAGGATTCCAGCAAACTCGATGCCACGTATTCGAGCTGCTCTTCTGTAAGTTCCGGATACATCGGCAGCGACAGAATTCGATTGGCTGCTGCCTCCGTCGCCGGAAATTCACCGTACCGGTACCCTAAATCTTTGCAGGCTTCCTGCATATGAATCGGTATCGGATAATGGATACCGGTCGCGATTCCGCGCGCGGACAGAAATTCCTGTGCGTGGCGCCGGTTGTCCGTCTCGATCACGTAGAGATGGAAAATATGTGTGCGCTGAGCCGCGACGCGAGGCAAAACGTACGGCCCGCCCGCCAGCAGTGCATTGTAAGCTGCGGCATGTCGTTGCCGCGCGGCATTCCATACATCCAGATGGCGAAGCTTCACCCGCAAAATGGCCGCCTGAATCGTGTCCAGCCGTGAATTGGTGCCTGCAACCACGTGTTCGTACTTCACGCGTTGACCGTAGTTTCGCAATTGGCGTATTTTCTCAGCGATAGCCGGGTCGTTCGTGGTGACGGCTCCCCCGTCTCCGTAGGCGCCGAGATTTTTTCCAGGATAGAAACTGAAGGCCGCGGCATGTCCCCATGTACCCGCCCGCCGGTTGGCATACATAGCACCATGCGCTTGCGCGGCATCTTCGATGACGATGATCTTGTTCTTTCGAGCGATTGCTAGAATCGGCTCCATATCTGCTGGCTGACCGTAAAGATGCACCGGCATGATTCCGCGCGTCCGCGGCGTGATGGCGGCCTCGATCGCGTTCGGACTGATGTTGTAAGTCGAAGGATCCATGTCCACAAGAACAGGACGTGCGCCTGCAGCAATAATCGCAAGCACGGTTGCTATGTAAGTGTTCGCCGCAGTGATCACCTCGTCGCCCGGCCCGATGCCGTACGCACGAAGCGCGAGTTCGAGCGCGTCAAGTCCGGAGCCGACTCCTATAGCCTGAGTCGTTCCGATAAATTTCGCAAAATCCTCCTCGAACAGGCCGACTTCCTCACCCAGGACGTAGTCACTCCGGTCCAGCACGCCCTGAATTGCCGCGTTTATTTCCTTCGCAATGGTTTTGTACTGCGCTTGCAAATCTACGAAAGGGATTTGGATTCTTTCAGTCATTTTCTTAAGCCCAGACCCAAATAAAAGATGGGCCGGAGAATACTCCACCATCCCGTGATCGGCTTCATCTTGGTGTAGCCCTGCTGGTGAGGCGGATAAATCTTAGTAACCGGCACTTCGCAATGTCGGTAACCCAGTCGAATCGAATTATAGAGGAGATAAGGTTCGAGTTCGTATCTATCGAGCCAATCCTGTCGCCAATCGATTCGTCCGTCACGAAGAATGTTCGTGCGGAATGCCCGGAACCCGTTGGTCGTTTCCGTCACGCGCTTGCCCACGAACATCGAGAACAAAAGCGGATGCACGAACCGTGTGGCGAGCACGCGATATGCGGGAGTGTTGCCGTATCCGCCGCCGGGAAGAAAACGTGACCCTTGCACGAAATCCGCCCGGCCGGAGCGGATCGGATCGAGTAATCGCGGAATTTCGTTTGGATCGTCCTTATCGTTTCCCGCCTGAACCACTAGTACATCATAATTATTTTCGATCACGTAGTCGAAGACGCGCTTCATCGCTGCGCCTACTCCCTGGTTCGTGGGGTTGCGCAGATGAAGCCATCCATTCTTAGGTAGAGATTCGAGTGCGCCATCAGTCGAGCCGTCATCCATCACCAGCAAATCGTAATCGCGCGGATACGGATGGCGGGCAATCGTCCTGCGGATTTTCTCGCCCTCGTTGTAGGCGAAGATGGCTGCCAGCGTTTTCATTGCCCGCGTCGAGCGGGTCGCACCACGGGGCGAGGCAGGGGAGCGACCGTATTCCATTCCGGGCGCCGCCGGACATCGATTCCGTCCACGTACGGTTTGACGATGTCGAACGGGCATTCCAATTCATCCACGTCCGCAATTACACGAGCCGGCGAGCCCACTACCACCGCGCGGGCAGGTACGTCGGCGTTAACAACACTTCCCGCGCCGACCAAGGAGTTCTCTCCGATAATTACGTGCGGAAGAATCGTAGCCCCGATTCCGATTCGCGCCCCCGATTTTATGGTCGGCCCCTGCATGCATTTAGTACACAGTGGATGAGGGTCGTTTGCCAGCATCACCCCGGGCGCAAGAAAAACGTCATCTTCTATCAGGGTATACTGCGAAACGTAAACGTTGCAGTGAATGCGCACGCGATTTCCGAGGACGCAGTCGTAATCGATGGTAGTGTGATTCCAAATGGAGCAATCATCTCCGATGCTGTTTCCCTCTCGGATAATTACGCCATGCCCCGTCTCCAGTCCGTTTCCGATTTTCACCGAAGCGTAAATCACAGTTCCGGAGCGCACTTGAGCGCGGTCGCCGATGCGCACAGGTGTCCTCTCGACTGTGCGTCCCGGAGGATATCCCAAGATTACTCCGGGATCGATCGTGCAATCACGCCCTAACTCGATCGGGACGCAACTTTGCACTTTGCCACCTCCACAGCTTTTCCGTGCTCGCGCATGGAAGCATCGATTGCTTTCAATGTCCGAACGACGTGCGTTCCAGTCAGGGTATCCGACACCGGCTTCCGGTTCTCGGAAATGGCCTGGATGAAATCGGTGGCTTGATTCTTCAGCGGCTCGCTGAATTCAATTTTGGGACTAATGATGTCTCCATCGCGCACCAACAACTTGAATTCTCCAAATGTCCCGGCGTCCGTTTCGCTCAACGAAACGCCCTTCTCGAATATGCGAACTCGCTCTAAGTCATTCAAATCGTCAAACACTACACGCTGGCGGCTGCCCACTACGACCACTTCGCGCACCTTATTCGGGTCCGCCCAACTCACGTGAATATTTCCGATCACATCATTCGCGTAACCCAGTGTGACGAATCCGACATCTTCCCGAGAGTTGCCTAAAGCGCGAGACCCGATCGCGCTTGCCCACAGAGGCTGCTCTTCCAGCAAATAATTGAAGATCGAAATATCGTGAGGAGCCAGATCCCAAATCGCGTTTACGTCATGACGGATCGGCCCGAGATTAGTTCGGGTGGAATGCAAATAATAGACTTGGCCGAAGGCAGATGATTTCACGCATTGTCGCAGCTTCTGAATCCCCGGGTTGTAGAGAAATGTATGCGCCACCATCAGCACTCGGCCCTTCGCATCGGCGAGTGCGCCTAATTCCTCGCAATGTTCCACCTCTAGAGCCAGCGGTTTTTCGACGATCGCATGTCGGCCGGACTCCAGAGCCAACCGGGCTAGTTTGTAGTGCGTCGAGGCCGGTGTGGAAATCACTACCGCGTCCACATCCGTTCGTTCCAAAACCTCCCGGGCGTCTTCGCAGACCGGGATCTGCGGAAATCGAGAAGCCGCTCGTTCCAATCGTTCGGGCTGCGAATCGCAGATCACCGTAACGCTGCATCCAGGCAATTCACTCAGCGCACGAACGTAGTTCGGGCCCCAGTACCCATATCCAATAAGGCCGATGCGGATTTTCGATGACAATCTAAGCAACTCCTTGCCTTGGCCGCACAATGAGAACGTCGTATGAAACTGTCTGGAATCTAACCGTGCTGCCGTGCGCCTTACCGGGCATTAGCTGGCAGTTGATCCTGCCACCATCCGGCCCACCGGAACGGCCCCATCGGTCGTAACAGAATCTCGCTTTCCGGCGCTCTTCTTGTCCTGGAAGTAATGAATGACGCCATCCACGATGTCGTTCAGGGGTATCGCTGGCAGAAAGCCCGTAAGTCGCTCGAGCTTTCCCAGTGCTGGTACGCGCCGCGGCATATCCTCAAACCCGGGCTCGTAGGCCTGATCGTAGGGCACGTAAGTAATCGGAGAGCTGCTGTTCGTGCGCTGCTTCACCAGATGCGCGAGCCCTTCAATCGTAATTTCGTGAGTGTTGCCTATATTGACCACCTCACCGATTGCCTTCTCGGTGGCAACAAGCCTCATGATGGCCTGCACGGAGTCGCGAACGTCGCAGAAACAACGTGATTGCTGGCCCGTTCCAAAGACCGTGATCGGCTCACCATCGAGAGCCTGGCGCACAAAGTTAGGCAGCACCATTCCGTAACGGCCCGTCTGCCTCGGCCCCACCGTATTGAATAACCGCGCAATCACCACCGGCTGTTTTTTCTCTTTCCAGTACGAAAGAGCGAGAAATTCGTCGAGCGCTTTCGACGCCGCATAGCTCCAGCGGCCCTTGCTGGTCGGTCCGAGTACTAAGTCTGCGTCTTCGTGAAACGGCACTTTGTCGCTTTTGCCGTAGACTTCGGACGTGGAAGCGGCAAAAACCAGTTTTTTCTTTTTGGATGCCGCGTCTAATACGAATTGCGTGCCGTGAACGTTCGTTTCGATCGTGCGTACGGGGCTCTCTACAATTAACCGCACGCCTACGGCGGCAGCCAGGTGATAAACGACGTCGCATTCATCCACCATCTCTGCAAGGAGATGCTTATTCATGATCGAATCAAAAACATGGTGGAAACGATCGTATTTTTTCAGGTGCCGGATGTTCTCCACGCTGCCGGTCGAGAGGTCGTCGAGGATAAATACATCGTCACCGCGTCCGATTAATGCCTCTGCTAGATGAGAACCGATAAAACCAGCACCGCCGGTAATCAGGTTTCGCAAGATATCACCTTTTAGGCCGAAGGCCCATTCGGCTCCTCGGGTCCTGATGGAAATTTGGAAGTTTTGTCCGCATCTTCGCCATACCCGTAACCATAGGCGTATGGATAATACCGGTAAGAGTAGTAATAATCCGGTGCGCTGGAATCAACGGCGTTCAAAACCACGCCAAGCAAGCGGCATTTCACCGCCGCCAGCAGATCTCGGGTGCGTGTGAAAGCTTCTTTCGGCGTCTCGCCGCTGCGTACCACCAGCAGCACTCCATCGGTGAGCGCGGAAAGTATCACGGCATCCGTGGCAGCCATGACTGGCGGAGAGTCAATAACGATGAACTTGAATCGCCGGCGCAATTCTGCAATTGCTTCGCGCATGCGATGTGAAGAAAGCAGGTCCGCTGGACTAGGTGGCACCGGCCCGGTCGTTAGAGCCGAGAGGTTCGTTATCGTCGGATGCTGAATCGTGGCTTCGTCGAGGCTTGAAACTCCCGCCAAATAGGAACTTAGTCCCACGTCTTTTCCAATTGTCAAATTCAGCGCACGCCGTACGCCCGGTTTGCGCAGATCGGAATCCATCAGCAAAGTACGGTCTCCCAGTTGCGCCAGGGTAACGGCGAGGTTTACCGCCGCCGTGGTCTTTCCTTCTCGAGGCAGGGCGCTGGTCACCAGGATTACTTGCGGCGGATGATCCGCCTGCGACAACAGCAGAGAAGTCCGCAAAGCTCTGAAGGCTTCAGAGATTTGAGATTTCGGTTGGACGTACGATAGCAACTCCACGCGCCCGCCGGAAGTGGCTTGTGAACTTCCATCTCGAACTCGACGCGAAAGCCGGCCCTGGTGCGCATTCAATCCCGGCATGGCCGGCACGACTGCAAGCGAGGGCAAGCCCGTGAGCGCTTCGATATCGTCTGGCGATTTCACCGTGTTATCGAGGTACTCGCGGAAAAGCGCGAGGCCTACTCCGCCTACCAAACCAATCAGGAAGGCCAGCATGATATTGCGCGCTTTTTGCGGCCGCGAAGGGCTCCCAGGCGCTAGCGCGGGATCCACCACGCGAATATTACTTGAACGAAGTCCGGCAGTAATGGTCGCTTCCTTCAATTTTTGTAGCAAGCCGTCGTAAAGCTGTTTATTCGACTCCGCGTCGTGCTGCAAAATGTGGTATTGAACCAGTTTTTCTGCTTGATCGTTTGCTTCGGCCTTCTGTTTATCGAGCGCTTCCTGAAGGAGTCCCACATGACTACGTGCCGTGTCGAATTCTTGCTGGACGCTCTCTATTAGGGTCTTCCGCGCGCGATTCAGATTGTCGTCCACTTCCTTTTGTTGCGCCGCGATCCGAAGAACTTTGGGGAAATTTGGACCATACTGGTTCAGCGCGTCCGCATACTGTTCGTCAACATCTGCCTTTTGCTTGAGTAACGCCGTGAGGACTTCACTACCGTGCGCTGCGGGCAGCGCGTCCACATTCCCGGAGATCGCCATACGGTACAGTGCTTCCTTCTGAGCGACATCGGTTTGCGCTTCAGTGACAGCTTTACTTAGGTCTCCTAGTTTGGAGGTAGCAATGTCCTGTTTCTCGTCGATTTGCCATATCTGGTTCGCTCGCTCGTAAGCGATACGCGCATTTTCCGATTTTTCAACTTTGATCCGAAGCTCTTCAAGCTCCGAAGACAACCAATTGGATGCCTGGATCGTCGCGTCGTACTTGCTGCGAAAATTCTGTTCCACGAAGTTCTGCAAATGCGTGTTAACAATTTGCGCCGCCAGTTGCGGATCTTCCGCCTCGAAGGTCACTTCAATCAGTCGGCTGTTAGGGACGCGCTTCACACTGAGTCGTCCGAGAAATGCGCCCAGGATTGCCGGACGCTGGGGTGCGGGTCCGCTGTGCGACCAGGCCGTCGGGTTCGGGCCTCCGCCGAACTCAGGATAGCGGGTCAGATCGAGAGACTTAATCGTTTGCAGCGCAAGCGTTTCGCTCTGGAGTATCTTCGCCTGCGTCTCCAGGTAATTTTCCATATCCATGAATTCATCGTAAGAATTCGAATCTGGGAACGGCATCATATTCTGCGATTCTTTATCCACTTCCACACGCGCCGCGGCCAGGTAAACGGGCTTCATTTTGAATGACGCGATCGTCACGACAGTTACGACGGTCAGGAGAAAGGTCAGGACCAGCCACTGATGCTTCCGCAGAATAATGATGTAGTCGAGCAGGTGTGGTTCCCGGGGAACCTGATCCCAGGGGAGCACCGAAG
>PLZZ01000187.1:0-196 GCA_003153585.1 Acidobacteriota bacterium
AGCGATTGGTGAGCTTGCCGATGGTTGTTGTCTTGCCGGTGCCGTTCACGCCTACGACGAAGATTACGCGCGGAGTGATTTTGGCCATTTCCGGTGACACGCCGGCGCCGTTGCCCTCCGAATGTGTGGCGGGTGCTTGAAGAATTTTTACAATTTGACGCTTGAGTTCTTTTTTCAGCTCGGCGGTTTCGGTGAG
>PLZZ01000187.1:232-5329 GCA_003153585.1 Acidobacteriota bacterium
GGTTCCGGTGGTCCGAAAAGAGAAATCATGTGAGAAACAGGCTAGCACAATGATGGAATTTTGGCGCGGTGGGACGTTGCGTGGATCAAATCAAATTCCACTGAGTGAGTCGATCGAGAAGAAGCACCAGTCGTCACCGCAGAAAACGTGAAGTCCCTCGTTACGACAAATAACCTGGGCTTTCGAGAGTTCGACCTCTCGCGGCAAGACTAGGGAAACCTCAGCGATCAGTTTAGCAACGCCATCCCCAAGTTGAAGAAGGCTACAGGCGGTCCTTCGATCGCCATAGCCTCCATACAAGAGAACTCTTTCACTTGCAACCGCGAATGCCCCCCCGCCCGCCGATTCTGAACTCCAGCAGCGGACACGGAAATCTGAGTCGACAAGCGCAATTGGGAAATCGGTGTAGTAGTAAGCCCAAACTCCGGTCTTGGCGACGTTGAGGGCATTGCAGTCGGATATGTGGTCAAAGCCGTTCGGCGGCTCAAAGTCCCAAATTTTCTTGCCGGACGGATCGAAACAAGAGAGCCCCGCAGCTCCGAACGGTCCAACCGGGTATTGCCAACCGAAATTACCGTAAACTCCTTCGTCGAAGTAGCCGACCCAAATATTTCCATTAACATCGGCTTGTACATGGCTGATCCCATCCCCCAGAAGGAACTTCTGTTGTTCCACTCCATCCGAGTTGTATATCCTGGCGTTCAGTTCGTGGGTGCCATCCTGGTTGCGGTAACAGCGCGGTGCAACCACGAGGATTTTGCCATCCGGAAGTATCTCGACCTTGGGAAATGTTGCCGTCATTCCAGATAAGTGAGTCTCTCGTGACCCCGAGGGTCCGGAGACGACAACAATCGACGAGTAGCCAGTATCGGTATGCGTTCTTGGAAAAGATGCCCACCCAGGCTGCTCCATTCTCGCAACCAACGCATCTAAGGATTTCTGCTCAACCAGCAGTCGTATTACGTCGCCATTCAAGCCAACAGACACAGAGGCTGTCGCAAAACCGTCCGGTCGCCTCAATCTCTGGTGGGGAACAAACGGACGTAGCTCGATGCGCTTTTCCGAAGAGGTCATTAGGTTATGCCGCCTCTGAAATGCGAACCCTTCATAGCACCGCCTCGTCGAAAGTGGAATACAAATTCGAAGTGGCTTAGAAAGCATGGGCGAGTCAACGCATGAGGTCAATGAGAGAAGATAAGGTATTGCGAAAAATTAGACTTCGACGAGGGCGGCGGTTAGGCGGAGGCGGCCGTCGGCGATGGCGGATTCTAGGGCGGTGACCACGACGGGATCGAATTTGGAGATGGCCAGGGAGCGGATGCGCTCGAGCGCGAATTCGAGTTCCATGGCGGACTGGTACGGGCGGTTTGTGGTCATGGCGTCGAAGGTGTCGGCGACGGCAATGATGCGCGCCATCATGGGAATCTGGTCACCCGGGAGGCCGTAGGGGTAGCCGGCGCCGTCCATGCGCTCGTGGTGAAGTTCGATGCCGGGAAGCATATTTTTTAGTTGTGCGACGGGGCGCATGATGTTTGCGCCTTTCACCGGATGCTGCTTCATTATCGCGAACTCTTCTTCGTCGAGCTTGCCGGGCTTTTTGAGGACGCGGTCGTCCACGCCGATTTTGCCGACGTCGTGAAGCAGAGCCGAGATGCGCAAGTTGTCGAGGTCCTGGGCATTCAGCGAAAGATATTCTCCGATGATCATGGAGTACTTCGCGACGCGGCCGGAATGGCCTCGCGTGTAGGGATCCTTTTCGTCAATGGCCGCGGCGAGCATGCGGATGGAGCCCAGAAACAAGTCGCGATTTTCGGCGGCGGCTTGTTTGAGGCGCTCGACGTACTGTTCGATGTCGCCGGCCATGTGGTTGAAGGTTTCAGCGAGTTCGCTGATTTCGGCGGCGCCGCGGACTTCCACGCGTTCGTGAAATTCGGCGCGGCTGATGGCGCGAACGGAAAAAACCAGGCCGCGAATCGGCCGCGTGATTCCGACGGCGAAAAGGTATCCGAAAATAAGAGCCACGATGGTTACGCCCACGACGAAGCGCAGAGCACCGGCGGTGAGTTCGTGGACGCCGGCGTCGATGCGAGCCTCGTCCAGGCTGCGTTGCGCGATCACGGCCCAGTGCAGCTCCGGAATAGTGCTGTAGGTGCCGATCATTTCAACGGGATGCTTCGAATCGCGCCCGGGCTGGGAGAAGTGCATCGTTTCGGTGGCGCGCAATTCCTGTGGCAACTCCTGAAGATGTTTCACCACCGGAGAATTCGTGGAGACGTCGCGGCCGGGAACCATGTCTCTCGTATCCGGGTGCGCGACGATATGGCCATGGCCGTCAACGATGAAGACGACGCGATCGCGAACGCTGGCGTCGCGGATTCTGGCGAGCAGGCCGTCGATGGATACGACGGAAGCAAGCATGCCGGTGAACTGGCCGTCGGTGGACAGCGGGACGGACACGATGAGCGCGGGACGGCTGCCCTGTCCTAAAGCGAAAGGCTCGCTGACAAAATTAAGCCCCTGAATGCTGGCGGTGAAAGCATGTTTGAGCGCGACTTGAACGAACGGGTCGCTGTCCGCGCGAAAACTCCCGGCGGATTGCCCTTTGGCTTGTTTGTTTACGGCTGTGACGTACAGGATGTTCTGATTATTTTCGACGAAACTTTGCAGCAGGCGCGTGAGTTGAGGCGCGTGAGCGGGGTCGTCCACATCGGTAATCCATCCGGTCAAAGCGAGGACCTGGCGCTGGCTGAGAAGCTGTTCGTTGAGACTCTGCTCGAATTCGAGAGTCTCACTGGCGAGGGAACGAGTGATTTCGCTTTGCTGAACGCGCTCGGTGTCCTGGAGTTTTTGTTCGCTGAGATTCAACACCTGGCGATGATAGAGCCACAAAGGCGTGACGCTGACGAGCAACAGGGCGCCGAGCACAATCCAAAGGATGCGCAATCGCCGAGTCGTGAACTGCTTGAGGGCCTTAATGGGCACAGGAATTTCCCGCAATAAAATGCTAGCGGAGAGAAGCGCTCGGCACAACGGGACGAAAGTACTGGGGTTAGCAGATAAGGTACAGAGATGTTGGCACTTAGGTACGAGAAAGCGCCGGCTGGCGGCCCCTTTTTCCGGCTACAAACAGCGGCCGATTGAGCCCATAGGAGTTATCCCGGAAATTTGATGCGGGGCTCGGTGCCGGCGACCAGGCGCGCGATATTCGACCGGTGTTGCAGCAAAACGAGAACGGAGATGAGCACGGTTCCCAGNNGGAAGAAAAACGCCAAGACCGGTAGCCACACCTTTGCCGCCACGGAATCCCAGCCAGATCGGAAACATGTGGCCGATGACTGCGAGGATCGCGGCAGCCATCATCCAGCGGATGTTGCCGCCGGTCCATCTGGATGCCAGCCAAACGGCGGTGTAGCCTTTCGCGGCATCGAGCATCAAAGTGAGAATGCCGGGCAGGACGCCGGCACTGCGCGCGACGTTTGCCGCGCCGATGTTGCCGCTGCCCGTGGAGCGAATGTCCGGTCCGCCCATGGCCTTCACCACAAGAAGACCGAAGGGTACGGAACCGAGCAAGTAGGCGACGATAGGAATGAGCCAGTTTGCGTTAGCGATCACGCCGCTCCTTCTTTCACGAATGAAAACGTTGCGAGCCGGGAATATTCGGCGCCCGCGGGTTTCAGGACACTGCGATAGAGATGAAACTCGGACGCGCGGGCCGACCCGAAATCATAAGACTTGAGATTATTAGCCGCGCGGACAAGCGTGTCGAGACCTTTATGCGAATTGAAACGCGCGAGCGTGAGATGCGGCGTGAAGGGGTGCGATTCGGCGGGAAAGCCGAACGGTTGGAGTGCGCGGTCAACGCCGGAGGCAAGCTGCGGAAGATTCGAAGAAGAGTCAATTCCGCACCATACAACGCGCGGGTGGAACTCATTGGGGAAAAATCCGATGCCGCGGAAATTTGACTCGACGGCTTGGCCGGAATGTATGGTGGAAAGCGCTGCGCGGATGGAATCGAGCTTGGCTTCGTCCGTCTCGCCCAAGAATTTCAGCGTGATATGCATGCCTTCAGGACGAACCCAGCGAGCGCCGGCGCATTCGGACTTAAGACGCGCCATTAACTCACGAAGCGCGCGGCGAACGGCGTCGGGAATATCGAGGGCGACGAACAGGCGCATGGCTCAAGCTCGTCCATGCGGAGGGAAAAGAAAATACCGGCGGACAGTGTCGAGCGCTTGTTGCGTGGCTTGGAAGCGGATGCGCTCGCGGTCGCCCGGGAAGCGGGAGGCGCGTTCGCGACTGCCGCGCTCGTCGGCGATGCCGATGTGTACGAGGCCGACTGGTTTTTCGGGTGTTCCGCCGCCAGGCCCGGCGATTCCGGTGATGCCGATGCCCAGCGTTGCGCCGGTGCGTTTGCGAATGCCGTCGGCGAGAGCAAGAGCTGTCTCGGAGCTGACCGCGCCTTTGGAGTCGATTATGTCGGCAGGCACGCCGACCAGGGAGGATTTCAGCTCGTTGCTATAGCAAACCACGCCGCCGAGGAAATAGGACGAGCTGCCGGGAACGTTGGTGAGACGCTCGGCGAGCATTCCGCCGGTACAACTNNAGCGCGAGAGCCATGCGGCTCACGATTTCGTCGAGCATTTTTTCGGCTGCGGCCGGATCGCGGGACCAAGTGCGCGGATGGAGCTGAATTCCGGTCGGCGTAGCAAGAATCGTGGTTTCGGTTTCGGGATACAGCGCGTAGAGGGGACGCACGCGCTGCTCGACTTCAGATTCAGGCAAGCCGGTGACGCGCAGGTCGCGCGAGAACAAACGCTCCGCGATACCTTGCCGGGTAAGGCGCGCGCGGACTTCCGATTCGTAGATGCCTTTCAGTTCCGAAGGCGGGCCGGGCAGGAGAATCACTATGTGTCCGCCGCCTTCCATCCATAGTCCAGGTGCGGTGCCGCGCGGATTGGCCAGTACGATGGCGCCGGCGGGGACCATAGCCTGGCGCTCGTTAATTTCCGGCATGGTGCGGGCGAAACGGCGGAAGCGTTCCTGGATGCCGCGGAGAACTTCATCGTCGCGGCGCAGCTCGCGGCCGAGCAATTCGGC
>PLZZ01000057.1 GCA_003153585.1 Acidobacteriota bacterium
CTCCAAGAAGTATCCCGATACATTTTCGTGGTACTCGGTTCAACGCTCGGGTTGGCATTTTGCGGCGCGCTCAGCTTCCTCTGGAGCAAGCAAATCCGAGTTAGTAGCTATGGCAGCTCTGTTTTGAACTGGTGGGTCGGCGATTCGGTGGCTCTGTTCTGCCTTACGCCATTTCTTCTTGTCCATGTAATGCCGTGGCTTCGAGTGCAGACCACGCCCAGTACCTCAGCAATCGTGCGAAGCCCCGAGCGGGAAACAGACCCATGGCCGAGAAGTCCCAAGCGGCGCACTCTTTTTGAACTTTTTGCCCAGAGCGCCGGTATCTTAGCGTCGCTTTACATTGCTCTAGGATCGCGTTTCTCGCGCCAGTACCAACTGTTCTATATCTTCTTTTTGCCGGTCATTTGGATAGCGGTGCGAAAAGGTGTGCGTGGCGCCACCGCCGCCACACTGCTGCTCAACGTCGGCGCAATACTGATGTTGAACAGTTTCCCTCAGGAACCGAATCGGCTCATCTCCTTGCAGGTTCTCATGCTTGTCGTGTCCGTTACGGGATTGTGCCTGGGAACACTGATTACCGAACGGAATCAGGCGGATCAGGAATTGCGTGAAAGCGAAGGGCGCAGGCAGGCCCTCATCAGCACCATCGACGAAGTGGTATTTGAATTCGACGTGAATGGAACTTACAAAAACATATGGACGGCCGATGAATCTCTGTTAGCTCGGCCTAAGGCTGAATTACTTGGCCGCCGTGCGGCTGAATTCATGGCCCCAGAAGTGATCGACCCGATTCTAAGAATCTTTAAGAGAGTATTGAAAACCGGCCTCGGAGAAAGCATTGAGTACTCGCTGTCATTGCCGGCAAGAAAGTGGTTCCTGGCGCGCGTGACCCCCATTCCTTCAGCGGACGGAAAACCTTCGGCGATTTGCATGACCGCACGCGACATCACCGCGCGCAAGCTTACGGAAGAACAACTGCGAGCAACGAGCGAGGCCGCCGAAGCCGCCAGCCGCGCGAAGAGTGAATTCCTCGCCAACATAAGCCACGAGATTCGTACTCCGATGAACGGCATTCTCGGGATGACGGATCTCGTGCTCGATACCGCCGTAACTCCCGAGCAGAGGGAATATCTGGACATGGTAAAAGTGTCCGGCGATTCGCTCATGGAATTGTTGAACGCTATCCTGGATCTATCCAAAATTGAAGCCGGAAAGCTGGATCTCGAGCCGATTGAGTTTCCATTGCCTCTCCGTTTGGCGGAAACGCTGAAAATGATGCATTTTCGCGCGAGACAAAAAGGGCTGGAGCTGAGTTGGCATTCCGCGACAGATGTCCCCGAACTCCTGGTGGGAGATCCCATGCGGCTTCGCCAGATCTTGGTAAATCTCGTCGGGAACGCAATCAAGTTCACCGAGCATGGCGAGATCGTCGTAGATGTCCAAGCGCAAAAGATTTCGCCGGAAAGCGTCGAGTTGCATTTCCGCGTTCAAGATAGCGGGATTGGCATCGCGGATGACAAGCAAGCCATGATTTTCGAAGCGTTCACGCAGGCTGATAGCTCCACGACTCGAAAGTACGGCGGCACGGGTCTCGGCTTGGCAATTACCAGCCGCTTGGTAGATTTGATGGGCGGAAGAATCTGGGTCGAAAGTGTGCCGGCCCGGGGCAGCACATTTCATTTCACAGCAACGTTCGGATTGCCCCGCGGCAATACCGCAGTCGTAACGAGTTGGCAACATAGCGGAGGTGCGTTGTGAAAGAAGAGAAAGATTTGAAAAAGAAAATTTTGATTGCAGAAGACGACCCTATTTCCCGGCGATTGCTGGAAGTATTTCTCAACCGGTGGGGATACGATGTCGCTGTTGCCGCAAGCGGAACCGAGGCCCTGGATCTTCTCGATCAAGTCGACGCTCCGCGTCTCGCCGTGCTGGACTGGATGATGCCTGGGCTTGAAGGCGTTCAAGTGTGCCGGAAGATTCGCGAGCGCAAGGACCGCCCCTATGTCTACATCTTGTTGCTTTCCGCTCGCGCGCAGAAGGAAGATTTGTTGCTGGGGTTGGAATCGGGCGCCGATGACTATTTGACTAAGCCCTTTGACGCACCCGAACTTCGCGCGCGTCTCCACGTTGGCCAGCGAATTTTGCAATTACAGGACGGCCTAATGGTAGCGGGCGCCGAGCTCCTGTTCCGCGCCACGCACGACTCGCTGACCGGCATATCCAACCGTGGTGTGATTCTCGATTCCCTGCGCCGGGAGCATTCCCGTCAGGAGCGCGAAGGGGGCTCGTTTGGTATCGTTCTGTTGGATGTCGATCACTTCAAATCGGTAAACGATACCTACGGACACTTGCGCGGAGATACTGTGCTGCAAGAAGTCGTGCGAAGAGTAACTTCAACCGTGCGAGCCTATGACACGGTGGGACGTTATGGCGGCGAGGAGTTTCTGATCGTTGCGCCTTCCTCCGGCGCGGAGGGTATTCTCCGACTCTCCGAAAGAGTCCGCTTGGCTATCGAGGCAACACCGATCAAGACGGATGCTGGAGAAATTTCGGTCACTGTAAGTTTAGGCCTGGCTGTAAGCAGCGAAGCTGCGCCACTTGATCCCGAGCTCATGCTCAGCACTGCGGACGAGGCCCTCTACCGCGCCAAAGCAGACGGCCGAAACCGGTCCGAAATGGGCATCTTGGATGCTACCCCCTCGGACAGTCAGGTGGAAATTGCGCCGGTCAAAAACGGCTCCCACTAGCTTGCCCTTTCTTGCGTCTCGATACACCATAGGCTGGAGGCACTGCCTTCGAACGTATGTCGCACGAGATTCAGTTCGTGGCTCAGTCTCGAATTGAGGCGCCCGCCGAGGTTGTCTTTCGCTGGCACGCGCAACCAGACGCGCTTGAACGATTAACACCACCATGGGAGCCCGTTGAAGTCGTACAGCGGGCACCGGGAATCCATGACGGCGATCGTGGAATTCTTCGCGTTCACCTGGGCCCATTCAGGATTCGGTGGGTATTTGAGCACCGCGATTACATCGAAGGGCGCCAGTTCCGCGACGTCCAGATTGAAGGTCCATTCCACCGCTGGGAACACACCCATAGAATGGAGCCGCACGGCGCCGCAGGTTGCATTCTCACAGACTACATTCAGTACGAATTGCCGCTTGGCTTTGCAGGAAAGGTAATTGGCGGCTGGTTCGTACGCCGAAAGCTTGTTCGTCTTTTCAAATACCGCCATCGAGTGACGGCCGAGGCGATGCGCGCCCACGACAAAGCTTGAAGAACTGAATTTCGCTCGGCATGAAGTAGGGTGCGCTAGTCCGTCGGCAATTTTATTCTCCATACGATAGCGTATGGAAGATTCTCTTGCTGCTCTGTACATTCGTGTTGAAACCGATTCCTTGCGCAGCACGCTTTGGTGTACATTGTTACTTTAGAAATCCGCTTTGCCTTGTTTGCTGAGTCTTGAGAGGGTCAGGTTATGAGCTCGACCAAACCCGAATCCGTCATTAACGATAAAGCTCCCTCCGCAACCCGGCGTGACACTCTAAGCATCACCGACAATCGCACCGGACGCCAATACGAGCTTCCCATCAAAAACGAGACGGTTCGCGCTCTCGATCTGCGTCCGATGAAAGTGAACGATGAAGATTTCGGGTTGATGGGTTACGACCCGGCATTCACAAACACGGCTTCCTGCTCGAGCAAAATTACGTTCATCGACGGCGATAAGGGAATCCTGCGCTACCGCGGCTATTCCATCGAGGAGCTGGCGGAGAAAAGTACGTACATCGAGACTGCCTACCTAATTCTCTATGGCGAACTGCCCGACAAGTCGCAACTTGCGGATTGGTCCTACCACGTCACGCACCACACCTTTATTCATGAAAGCATTAAAAAATTTCTCGATGGTTTTCATTACGACGCCCATCCCATGGGCATGTTGATTTCGACAGTAGCCGCGCTTTCCACGTTTTATCCGGATGCAAAGGATATATTCAATCCTGAATCGCGGCGCAAACAGACCTATCGCTTGATCGGCAAGATGCCCACGCTAGCCGCCTTCGCCTACCGCCACAGTTTGGGAATGCCGTTCGTATACCCCGACAACGATCTAAGCTACTGCGGAAATTTCTTGAACATGCTGTTTCGCACTACCGAACTGAAGTATCGCCCGAACCCGACGCTCGAGCGGGCTCTGGACATCCTCTTCATTCTGCACGCAGATCATGAACAGAATTGCTCCTCCACCGCAATGCGCTGCGTGGGCAGTTCGCATGTGGATCCGTACTGTGCCACCGCCGCGGCGACCGCGGCGCTCTACGGTCCGCTTCACGGCGGAGCCAATGAAGCCGTGCTCCGCATGCTTGTCGAAATTGGATCGATAAACAACGTGCCCGCCTACATCAAGCGGGTGAAGGCGGGCGAGAAGCTATTAATGGGGTTCGGCCACCGCGTCTATAAGAATTACGACCCTCGCGCCCGGATTGTGAAGCACATCGCCTATGAAGTTTTCGACGTGATGGGTAAGAATCCTCTAATCGAAATCGCCTTGGAGTGTGAACGCATTGCGCTCGAGGATGATTACTTCGTGTCCCGCCGTCTATATCCCAACGTCGACTTCTACACCGGCCTCATCTATCAATCAATGGGCTTTCCGATGACCATGTTCCCCGTGCTATTTGCCATTCCTCGCACGTCGGGTTGGATTGCGCAGTGGGAAGAGATGCTTCTCGATCCCGAACAGAAGATTTCCCGACCTCGTCAGGTGTACCTGGGTCATGACCTCCGTAGCTACACACCCCTGGACCGGCGCGGTTAGACCGCCCAACGCCGCATTCTTGCCTGTCCCCCGACCGGGTCTCCAGACGTCCTGGTACCACCGAAAGTGATTGCATCTGGACTCAATCTCTGGCAAAACACTCTGACGTCCCGCGGGGGCCAATCTTAAATGGACATCTCTACGCGCCAAGCCGGAGTTGCTACGATTGTTGATGTGGTTGGCGACATTACGCTCTATAACTCGCCGGAGGTTCGCAAGGTGTTGCTGAATCTCTTGAAAGATAAGAAATCTCCTCGCGTTATCGTGAACATGCTCAGCGTAAAATACATTGACAGTGCCGGCGTCGCCTCGTTGGTTGAAGGTTTGAAGGTTTCGCGCGATTTGAAGAGTACCTTTGCTCTGTTCGGTCTCAGCCGGACCGCGCAGGAAGTGTTCGAGCTTACTCGGCTTGTACGGGTTTTTGAAATTTACAACAATGAAGAGGATGCCTTACGGGGCGGCAGCGCCAACACAAACGTTGCTCCCATTAGGTAAATTCCGGGCGGTCTGCGCGATTTCCCGGGGATTTTAGCCCGTCCGGATTCAAAGATGCCACTCACAGAGACGATCGGCTCAGCCACGATCAATGGACTGTCATATATAGGCGGATTGGCGCGTCTAGCCGGCGGCTCCGTCCGAACGATTTTTATCGAGCCCATCCGGGGAAAGAAATTTCACCTTAGCCGTGCCATCCATCAATCCATGGCCGTTGGAGTCGAAGCGCTCCCTATTGTTTCCTTGATTTCCTTTTTTATCGGCACCATCCTCGCTTTGAACGCCGCGTACGAACTCCGCAAGTTCGGCGCCTTGCAAGTCGTCGCAAGTGCCGTGGCCATTTCCGTCACTCGCGAGTTGGGACCGCTGATGACTGCTGTGGTCGTAATCGGCCGGTCGGGTTCCGCATTCGCCGCCGAGATCGGCACCATGAAGGTGAACGAAGAAATTGATGCGCTGGAAACCATGGCCCTCGAGCCGGTGGATTTTCTGGTCGCCCCCAAGTTCCTTGCCATGTTGCTGATGGTTCCCTGTCTCACAACNNGCGGGCTTCACCTGGGGCAGTTACATTCGCGCCACCCTCGACGCTTTGCAGTCCCGTGATATCGTCACCGGTTTGATCAAAGCCGCCATGTTCGGCCTCGTAATCACTGCCGTCGGATGCCAGGAAGGCTTTTCGACGGGATTGGGATCCGAGCAAGTCGGGCGCTCCACCACTTCTGCCGTGGTCAAATCCATTTTCATGGTCGTCGTCGTGGACCTTATATTTACTGCTATTTTTTACCTCACGGCGCCGAGATAAAGAGAACATGGCACTCAGCACACCATCAAAAGGCGACCAGTCACAAGCTCCGGCCGGCGCGGCTGTCGCCGTGCGCAATCTGCGCGTGAACTATGGCGCCAGAGAAATCCTGCACGGAATTAATTTTGAAGTGCCCGCGGGCGAGACGTTGGTCATCATGGGCGGATCGGGCTCGGGCAAAAGCACGCTGTTACGCACGCTCGTGGGTTTGGAAAAACCGAGCGGCGGCGAAATTTGGATGCGCGGAAAGAATTTTGCTGCGATGTCTGAGGAAGATCGTGATGAACTCCGCAAGAAAATGGGGATGTCCTTTCAAGGCGGAGCGCTCTTCGGCTCGATGACTGTGGGCGAAAATGTTGCGCTGCCCCTCCAGGAACACACAAAACTCGACGAATCCACGATCGAGATTATGGTTCGCCTGAAACTAGACCAGGTTGGTCTCTCCGGTTTTGAAAACTATATGCCAGCGCAATTGAGCGGCGGAATGAAAAAGCGCGCCGCGATCGCTCGCGCGCTCTCCATGGACCCTGAAATCTTGTTTTTCGACGAGCCTTCCGCTGGACTCGATCCCATCATCGCCGCCGGAATTGATGACCTGATCTTGAAGTTAAAGAAAGCATTTCGGATTACGATCGTGGTGGTCACCCACGAACTGGCCAGCGCGTTCCTGATTGCCGACCGCATGATTCTGCTCGACAAAGGCGTGATCGTCGCCAATGGCACAACCAAAGAACTGCAGGAGAGCACGCAGCCTCGCGTTCGGCAGTTCCTTGACCGCGTGCCGGAGCCCGAATTGACCGGAGAAATTGATTACTTGCAGATGTTGACGGGAGATATCCCGCCCATTCGGCAATGAGTCTAGCTAACTTGGTTCATCGTGTTATACTCCCGGCGCCTAAAGCTGCCGGGCGGCAGTAATCGAGGAAACAGATGGAAGCGAAGCGGGAACAGGCTCTCGTCGGGTTATTTGTGCTGGTGGCAGGTGGGCTGCTCATCGTCACGCTGATTCTTCTTTCGGGCGCGTTGACGACCGGTGACACTACCTTTCACACCTATTTCAAGAACGCGGGAGGACTGCAGCCTGGCTCGGAAGTCCGCTACGCGGGCGGCCCGCCCGTCGGACGCGTCTCGAAGGTTCAGGTTGATGCTCAAGATGCAACGCGCATGAAAGTCGATTTTGCCGTGCATCCGAACATTCCGGTGAAAACAGACAGTACCGTCCTTATTACCAGCAACAGCCCTCTCGGTGAAAATTTTCTTGGAATCATTCCCGGAACAAACGCGGCAGCGCGCGCCCCTGCGGGCTACACCCTCAAGGCAAAAGAGTTCGTCAGTTTTGCCGATATCGCTGACAAAATAAACGCTCTGGCCCCCACCGCCAACGATCTGATCGTTCATTTGGACGCCCGCGTGGTCGAACTGAAGGAAACCATCAGTCGTGTCAACGATCTCCTGAACGATAGAAACCGCGAGAACGTCGGCGAGAGTCTCGCCAACCTCCGCGGCATGCTTCAGGAAGATAGGCCGCTGGTTCATTCCACGCTGGACCACATTAATGCCGCTAGCGCCAAGCTCACTCCGCTCATAGACGATTTCCACAAGACAACCTTGGAAGCCAACGAAACTCTGAATCGCATCGATTCTATGATTAAGGATAATCGTACGGATATTCGCGAGGCCGTGAAGAATTTGCGTTCGTCGCTGGCCAAAGCTGATTCGATTGTGTCGCAGCTCGACAATACAATCGCGAACAATTCCGAGAACCTTGACGAAATTATCGACAATCTCCGGCGTATCACCGAGAACATGAATGCCTTTACTGAGACGATCAGGGCTCGGCCGTACACGTTGATTCGTTCCACGGAGCCCAAAGCCCATGAGCCTGGAGAGGCACCGCCGAAGTAGGCGAAAAGGAGCAAGCAGTGCTTAGGCGTCGAACCCAAACCGCTGGAATCTTGTTATTGATGATGATCCTCTCGGGATGCGGAGCAACGCGCCCGATGAAATACTACGTCCTCGACCCCGGCCCGGTCCCAGCCGCTTCGGGTGGCGCGCAGTACCCCGTCACTCTTTTAGTGGGCCGCATTACCGCTTCGCACCTCTATCGCGACGATCGTCTCGTCTACGGGTCCGGCCCCGTACAACTAGGGGTTTTTGATTACGAGCGCTGGGCCGAACCGCCCGCCGATATGGTTCAGGACCTGCTGATTGGGTCTCTGCGTTCTACCGGGCAATATCGCGCCGTTTCCGGTCTTGGCAGCAACGTTCGCGGCGACTATATAGTCCGCGGTCACCTTTGGGGCATATCTGAAGTGGACCAGCCCGAGTTGATGGCGCGTTTCTCTCTTCAAATCGAACTATTCGATCCCAAAACACGCACCACCGTTTGGTCTGGTAAATACGAACACGATGAGCCGGCCCAAGGCAAAACTGTGCAGGCTGTCGTCGAAGCCATGAACAAGAATGTTCACGCCGGCTTGCAACAGCTCACCACGGGACTTAGCGAATATTTCGCCAGCCATCCCGTTGAACAACCCGCCGGAAACTAAAGCCGTCGTTCGTATGTGCAGTTTCGGGACGGGGGGCGCCCCGATACATTACGCTTTCTCGTCTTGAACCTAGCCCCGCATGCGCCCCGGCTTTAGCTCCGATATTCCCTTGCTCCACACCGTCCAGCAGCAAGGTTTGCCCATTCCGCAAAAGCCCTACTCTCCTCGTGATCTCGGCCGCAAAGTCCGCGAAATGCTCGACCTCCCCGTCGCAAACTTGTCGCATCGGCACAGCAGTTTTGATACCTTGCTTCCTGTGCTCATGCTGGGGTTATAATGCGCGAGCGTATTGTCTTAGTAATATTGGCGCCCGAAGGGTCATTGGCGTTGCGGCGCATCGCGCGTTTCGAAGGAGGCTGTCATGGGCCTGCAGATTGCCGTGCGGAAATCCGGTACTATCACCATTCTCGATTTGCAAGGCCGCATTATCATAGGCGCCAGCAATGATGAGCTCGGCACGGAATTGCGAAAGCTCGCCGAAGCCGGCCCTTCCGACGTCCTCGTCAATCTCGTCGGCGTCACTCAGATGGACAGCTCCGGGATTAGCACGCTCGTCCGCTCGTTCGTAACCCTCGAGCGCCAGGGCGGCGGCTTGAAACTCCTGAATCCTACCGGCCATGTCCGCGAAGTTCTCGAACTCACGCGCCTGATCCAATCCATCCCCACCTTCACCGACGAGAAGAAAGCCCTATCCGCCTTCCGCGGCGGCACCGCCCACGCCTAGC
>PLZZ01000238.1 GCA_003153585.1 Acidobacteriota bacterium
TGGATCAGGCGCTCGCCAAAGTTTAGCGCCGATCAGCAAGGTGTTTGCCGGAAGATGATTAGAGTTTTCGGAAGCGGCTGAGTTTCCGATTATTGGACCGTACGAGACAATCCGCGGTTAGAATCCCGAGAGCCAATTGCTCCGGGGTCATCGGTTGCGTCAGGAGCCGCATCTCCACAGATAAAGACATTTCACGGACCGGCTCTTTCTAAAATCGGACGCTGGATCGACATTGCATACGATTACGGAGGATGTGGTTACCCGGTTTTTCGNNGTCGTTGGATTTCATATTGTTACCTAGGGGTCCGCAAGTACCGGTGTCCTCGATCTTGAACGTGTACACCAGCCGAAAAGAATTCTTCGCCTCGGTGCATTTGTGGCACTCGAACTGTGTGTGCTTTGCGCTGTCCAATGCAGCGGGACTTAGCAGCGGAGAACCGCTGACCACCTCCACTGATTCAACGCTCCCATCCTGTCCGACAGTGAGCATTAAATCCACATCGCCCGCGACGCGCTCCGCTCGTGCCTCCGAGGGATAGATTGCCATGGATAACTTGACGAGCACCACTACAGCTGAAGAGTTATCGGAGCCAGCAGGATTCTGGGCTGCGAATCTCACAACGGTGAAGGGAAATAGCATTGGCAAGCCGAGAAAGAGAATTAGGGTCGTAAGTAGGCCGGTCATCGAAGGCAGTTTAGGCCTACAGGCCCCGAACTGTCTAGAACATGCGTTCGCGCCGACTTTTTCACATTTTGCCTGATAAGCGCGCCACTTAGGGGTCGACCGGCTAACGAGGTCTTTACTTCTCTTTTCTTCGCGGCACCTTAACGGATTCGGAAATCCAGTTGAGGTAATCGATTCCTCCGGCTGCTATAGGCAAGGCNNGCTGTGCAAACGCTTCACCTCGGCTTTCAATTTGGCGAAACGAGCTTGCGTCGTCTTGATGATGAGCAGAAATTCCTTCGCGGACTCTACTCTTCCCTTCCAGCGGTAAACTGACTGCACGGGAGTCGCGACGATGTTCGCGCAAGCGGCCATGCGTTGCTGGACCACCGCCCGCGCGATCCTCCTCGCTTCCTTTGCCGACCCACACGTGACTAGAACAACTATTTTATTTGTCATCTCAAAATTCTATGTGTCTTTACTAATACGCCGCGCATCATTTTGAATGTTGTGGGTTTGCGGCTTGAGGGCCAAGATACAATAGCCGTCCGTGACGAACCAAGCGATTCATTTCGGGACTTCGGGTTGGCGCGGCGTGATTGCCGACGACTTCACTTTTGCGGGAGTGCGTCGCGCGTCCGCCGCGGTAGCTGAACATGTCCTGGCGCAGACGAAATCGCCCACAGTGGTCGTCGGCTACGACATGCGCTTCTTCTCTCCTGAATTTGCGCTCACTTCTGCGGAAGTATTGAAGGCGCACGGCTGCCGAATCCTGCTCTGCCAGGAAGCGACGCCGACTCCCGTGATCGCCCACGCCATTATTTTCAACAAACTAGCCGGCGGCGTAAATATTACGGCGAGCCACAATCCCTGGGACTATAACGGCCTGAAATATTCCGGCCCCGAGGGCGGACCAGCTTCGGTGGAAACGACAAAAGACATCGAGAAGCGCGCAGCCGCCCTGCCGGAGGACACAACTCCGTTTCACGAGATCGCGGATAAATTCGAGCCGATTCATCCGCGCGAAGCTTACTTCGCGCAACTGAAGAAGATGATTCGCTTCGACGTTCTCGCGAAAGCCAAGGGCAATTTCGTTTGCGACGCGGTCCACGGCTGCGGCGCAGGATGGCTCGACCGTATCCTGAAAGAACACGGCCTCGCGATTACCGAAATCCGCGCGAACCGCGATGTATTATTCGAAGGCAAAGGCCCTGATCCCTCGGAGGAAAATCTCGGGCTGCTTAAAAAAACTGTACTCGAGAAAAAAGCTTTGGCGGGGCTTGCGACCGATGGCGACGCCGACCGATTCGGAATTCTCGACCGCGACGGTTCGTTTATTGACCCGAATCACATTCTCGGCCTCGCGTTCGATTATTTGCTGGAGACGCGTGGAAAGAAACTGGGCGCTGCACGCAGCGTGGCAACCTCGCACCTCCTGGACGGGGTCGCAAAATTGTACGGCGTGCAGATTTACGAAAGTCCGGTCGGATTCAAGTACGTCGGGCCGTTCCTGCGCGACGACAAAATCGCAATTGGCGGAGAAGAAAGCGCAGGAATGACCATACGCGGGCATTTGCCGGAGAAAGACGGCATCCTGGCGTGCCTGCTGATCGCGGAAATGATTGCCGCGCGCCAAACTTCCTTGCGTGAACAGCTTCAGGATCTGTTTCGCAGAGTGGGGCGCGAATATTGGCCCGTTCGCGTGAACTTGCCCCTTTCCGATGATGCGCACAAGAAGCTGCTCGAGCGTTTGAAAGCTGACCCCAAGGATTTCGCAGGGCAGCCCGTGGCGAACGTGAATCGATTAGACGGATTGAAGCTGGGATTCGCGGATGGCTCGTGGGTTCTGATGCGACCCTCCGGAACCGAACCGGTAGTGCGCATCTACACCGAAACGTCGAGTATGGCCGCTTCGAAGAAACTTGCCGACGAGGCGCGGGCGTGGATCACGAAATGAACGAGCAAAAAACGGTGAAGAACGAGACCAACGACCAGAGCGTCAGCTTCTTCGAACAGCTCGGTCAATTCTTCCATCGGAACATGTACTGGTTCTTGATCGTGGGCTTCGCTCTGCTGTTGCTTCAAGACACGTTTGGGACTCACGGTGTGCTGGCAATGAGACGCTCAAAGAAAGAAACACAGGAAATTCGAAAAGACATCTTACGGCTCGACGAGGATAACCAAAAACTACAGGAACGCGTGAAGTCGCTGAAGACCGATCCCGCGGCTATAGAGAAAATCATGCGCGAACGGATGAAACTGAAGCGGCCGGGTGAAATCATCTTCGAAACCCATCCGAAGCCCGGCGTTGACTCACACAGCGCTCCGCCAACTTCCGATAATCCAGTGAAAAAACCTTAGCCTTCCGCCACCGAGCCTCGATTTCGTTTGAACCAACTGAGTATTTCCGCTCGATGATCCGTCCAGCGCGTTCGAGCTATCGAGAGAAGCACCATGGCGCCGGTAATAATCAGAAATCCTAGCGTCGCCATCGGAATCGACTCACCGTTCTTGGTCAATATCGAGAATCTTCCGTAAACGAATTCGATATGCACCCAGTACACAAGCAACGAAGTTTGTCCCATCTGAATCATCGGGCTAAATCCCACCTGGCCTAGCCCCCAGCGGCACCACACGTAGCTGGCGAAAACAATCACCAGGATGATGGCAACGCGCGCGAGGAAGAAATTCGGGCTGGTGTGCCAGTAGTCGTAATCGGGATAGAGTTGCAACGACCGCGCGTCGAGCCAGTTCGAAAGATAAAATAATCCCACGCCCCCGAACCCGCACGAAACCGCGATTTGCAACAGATTTTTCTTTCCCCATTCACTGAAGAGAAGATACCCCAGAGCCAATCCCGCGAACGCAAATCCAGCCCAGGGAAAAATCGGGAAAAGCCACGGTCGAGGCGAATCGTAGATATGTACGCCGTTTATATAGGACTCGAGGTACCAAGGCAGCCAGCGCGGGCGCCAGGTGGTGTAGAGAAACGGTGTGGCAAACGCGATTCCGGCCGCTGCCGCGAGCGCAACTGCTATGTTCGCTGCGCGGCTTCGAGTCAGGCGCCCCACTACTCCCATCAGCATGATCGAAATGCCGATCGTGTTTAGAATGTCCACGCGCAGCAAGTCCGTCCAGGGCGCCCAGGGGATGCCGAGCAGGTATTCCTGCACTCGAAATAGCAAGCCGAGCCCCAGGATTTCCGCGCCGCGGAGAATAGTTCTTCGCGCGATCTGATTGGGGCTGAATCCCTTCTCGCGCATCTTGTCTGCGACGAGCGCGATAGAAACGCCCGCGAGAAAAAGAAAAAGCGGCGCGGGAATCGTGCCGCTCAGCTGCGACCATTGCATGAAATGTGANNCTCAAGCCGCACAAGAATCGCCGAGAGGCAAACGCAAAGCAAGTTTTTCTCGTAACCCTCGTGCACTTCAGTAAAATCCTGGCATGGCCGCGCCTTTAAAATCCTGGCAGTTGGATTTCCCGACTGCGGTCGGAGTGTGGACGCCAATTGTCGTATTCGTGGCACTTCTGGGCTTGCGCATGGGCTACCGAGGGCCGCGCTTCGGCATAGCTCTTGGAGTGGCCGCTGTTCTCTTCGCCTTTGAATTTTTCCTCGCTTGTCCGGGCGTTCTCGAATCGGCGCGCGGAATGCTTGGCGAGCGCGGCCGCGTGCTCGCGCCGCTTGTGCCTCTGTTTGCAGTCCTAATCTATACGCTGACCGTCACAGGCAATTGGAAGATGGCGCTCGTTGGCGCGGCCTATGGCATCTTGCCTGCCCTGCTCGTCGCAACGAGCGCTGGCAAAGCGCCGGGGACCTGGGAAGACTATGCCGCGATGATGCTCGTTTGGCTGCCGGTTGAATTTCGCTGGATGTACCGGGTATTCCCGTATCCAACGGAACTAACCCACTCCCTCACGATTTTGATGGCACTCGGCGCTGGCGTTGCTGCGTTTGTCCTGCTACGCCGTATGGAAGGCGTCGGCTACGAAATCGTTTGGCGCAAAGGGTTCGGCCCGAATGTGGCCCTTCATTTCCTAATTTTCACAGTAATTGCAGTTGCACTGGGAATCGAGATCGGGTTTCTGAAGTTTGATCCCACGCTCGCTCGTTTGCGTTCCCTTCCACTCGCGGTGGTAGGAATTACGTTCTTTACCGCGTGGCCGGAAGAATTCCTGTTTCGAGGCGTGTTGCAAAACCTTCTTTCACGGACTTTGAAAAATCAATGGACGGGATTGGCGATTGCATCCGTCATTTTTGGCTTATCGCACATTCTGCATGCGCCGTTCCCCAACTGGAAATATGTCTTTCTCGCGACCATCGCGGGATTATTTTACGGCCACGTGTGGATGAAGACCGGCTCGCTGTTTCCGGGCGCGCTCGTCCACGCGCTGGTGGACGTTTCATGGCATGTTCTATTTCGCTAGCGCGATTTGGCGCGGCGACTAGCGCACAACGCCGTGAAGAGGGCTCGACGCCGTGGCATACAGTTTTTTCGGAATGCGCCCGGCGAGAAACGCTTTGCGGCCCGCGTCCACTGCAGCGCCCATCGCTTCGGCCATCAACACCGTGTCCTGAGCTTCGGCAATCGCCGTATTCATCAGGACGCCATCCGCGCCAAGTTCCATCGCGATGGCAGCATCGGATGCGGTCCCGACGCCGGCATCCACGATCAGCGGCACTTCCGTCACGCGCTCGCGCAAAATCTGCATGTTTGCAACATTCTGAATCCCCATTCCGGAGCCGATCGGCGCACCGAGCGGCATCACGGCCGCGGCGCCTGCATCAATCAATCTTCGCGCAACGATTAAGTCGTCGTTGGTGTAGGGCAATACGACGAAGCCTTCGGCCACCAGTGTCTTCGTGGCGCGAATCAGTTCCTCGGTATCCGGGAAAAGTGTCTGCTGATCCCCGATCACTTCCAACTTCACCCACTCGGACAATCCCACTTCTCTCCCGAGGCGAGCCGTGCGAACGGCTTCGTCCGCGGAGTAGCAACCCGCAGTGTTCGGCAAAATGAAAAAGTTTTTGCGGTCGATGTAATCGAGCAGAGATTCTTTCGTGCGATCGGTAAGATTCACGCGGCGAATGGCAACCGTCACCATCTCGGCGCCGGATGCTTCATGCGCGCGGCGCATCTCTTCAAAGCTGCGGTACTTCCCTGTTCCCACGATCAGACGCGAATTAAATGCCCGCCCGGCAATCAGCAATTGGTCCGCCATGAAAATTCTCCCTGATATAGTGTACCGCTTGCACCCGCCGCAGGCAGCCTACGCCAAATGCTGGGGCCGAGGCTCTTCCACGTCGGCATAGAGCCGCGCGATCACATCTTTGTAGCGGTCCTCGATGACGCGCCGCTTGATCTTCAGCGTATAGGTCAGTTCGCCGCTGGCAAATGTGAAGTCCTGTTCGATGAGCGCGAATCGCTTGGGTTTTTCGTA
>PLZZ01000002.1 GCA_003153585.1 Acidobacteriota bacterium
TGCGACGGCTTCATCGGCAACGTCGCTCTCAAAATCAGCGAAGGCCTCGTCGAGCACGTCCAGGGCATGCTGAAAAAAGCCATCAAGAGTTCGCTGAAATCGCAGATCGGCTACGCTCTGTCCAAGCAAGCCTTCGATGATTTCCGCAAGCGCACCGACTCTTCGGAAACCGGCGGNNATCAAAAATGCCATACGCGTCGCCGGCGAACTCTGCCGCGCCCGCGTAAACGAAAAAATCGATCAGGAGCTTTCCGCTGCCGCCGTCGCCGCGCAGGGCTGACCTCAGCGGAATTTTAATCGCGCATGGGCAAACTCGCTTTCCTATTTCCGGGCCAGGGTTCGCAGTATTGCGGCATGGGCCGCGATCTGGCGGAGGCCTTCGCCGAATCGCGCCAGGTTTTCGACCAAGCCAATGCCGCGCTCGGATTTTCCATGTCCGACATGTGTTACACCGCCTCGCTGGAAGAGCTTAAGCAAACGGAAAATACCCAGCCCGCGATTCTCACGGTTTCGATCGCCGCGTACCGCGCGCTGGAAAAGAGAGGCGTCACTCCCGATTTTGTCGCCGGCCACAGCCTGGGTGAATATTCCGCGCTCGTCGCCGCTGGTGGCCTCGACTTTTCCGCCGCTGTGAAATTAGTCCGCGCCCGAGGCCGCTACATGCAGGAAGCCGTGCCCGCCGGTGAAGGTGCGATGGCTGCAATCCTCGGCCTGCCGCCCGCCGAAGTTTTGGAAATTTGCAAGAAGGCCGCGGACAACGAAGTCGTCTCTCCCGCGAACCTGAATTCACCCGAACAGACCGTAATCTCCGGCAACGCTGCGGCGGTGAAACGAGCGGTTGAAATCGCTTCGCAAAGCGGCGCGAAGCGCGCCGTGATTCTTCCCGTCTCCGCCCCCTTCCATTGCGCGCTGATGGCTCCGGCGCAAAAGCGTCTGGAGCACGATCTGCGTGCCGCGAATTTCACCGCGCTGAAAATTCCGCTGATCACCAACGTGGACGCCGAAGCCATCACCACCGGTGACGAAGCGCGCGAAGCGCTCATCCGCCAGGTCACCTCTCCCGTTCGCTGGCTCGATTCCGTCCACGAAATGATCGAGTCCGGCGTCACGATTTTCGTCGAGGTCGGCCCGGGCAAAGTTCTCTCCGGCTTGATGCGCCAAATCGACCGCTCCGTCCGCTCCCTAAACGTGGAAGACGCCGCCAGCCTCCAAGCCACGATAGACAAGATCGCCCAATTGCGCGCCGAATCCCCGGAAAGCTAGGACGATGACTATCTCAGCCGAGCGGGTGCCTTCTCGCCCCCCGCGTAAATTCATGGCGGCTGCAGTAGTCGCAGGGCTGTTACCTTGGCTGGGCATCGTCGCCAGGCTCTTGACCGCCAACCCATTGCGTATCACCTTTATTGGCCTAATCCTGTGGTTTGCAGGTTGCGCGTCTCTTTGGTATATGCATCTCCCCCCGGAAGTTGCGAGAGAGAGAAGCTTCGGTGTCTCATTGTTGATCTGGACTCTCACATTTGTTCCAGTGTTTGCGTGTACGGCCATGGGTACGGGGATGATTATTAGCCACTTCTAATTGCGCGCCGAATCCGCGGAAACTTAGAACTCGGTACGTTCGAGACGCGACGCAAAATGTGATTTAGCTGAGTTTTGGAGGTAGCTTGAGATACGTGAAGGCACTCGCAGTTACAGCGACAATCCTATTATTCGTGGCACCAGCGCACCCGTGCAGTTGGGCAACAGGCTATTTTTATCAGGTTACTGGGCTTCGCGGGAAAGTCGTCGGGGCAAGGTTGGGGCCATTGCAGTATGCGGGCTGGTTTAGACGATCATTCGTCCGAAAGCACGCGGAGTTGACGTTGTATTCCTATCGAGCGCCGATCAAGGCCCGAAGCGATATGCCTTTGGTGAAAAAATTGACCGCCGACGATGACGGCAACTTTGACTTCGGTTCTTTGAACCAGGGACACTACACTCTCATTGTTGACGACGCCAGTTGGGGAAGTTCCACTCGGTTTGATGTTGAAATTAAGACCTTACCTCAGCAGACGGAATCGGTAACCGTCGACATATCTCCGAATTTCCCGGACTGTAAAGGCGGTCACGAATTCATCATAAATTCAAAGTAACGGCGCGTGTCTTCCCGTCGTTTGTACACGCGCCGCTTCTTGACGTGTGATCGATGCTCTCTACCGAGTTCAGCTAGCTGTTGCGCTTAGAGCGTCCGCCAGAAGCAGAGCGGCTCCGCTCAAGACTAGAGTATCAGTGAAGTAGTTCAGTCCGTTGGCTATGCTGGAACGGTCGGCCACTAAGATAGGCAGATAGACAAACAGCACGACGAGCAGAATCATGATCCCCAGGTAGGTTGCGGCCAAGCGCGCCTTTTTATTCACGACAATACCTGCGCCGCAAATAATAAGAACCGCGCCCGAAGCATACGCCCAGAAAAGATGGCCGGGGATCCATGTGGGCGTTAGTCTCGCGAGCGGAATGCCGGGCACAATCNNCGCGCGAGAGTTACCAGCCCCGGCGTGCCGTCCGAAGGCGTCCTCTTCGACAAACTTCCGGCCAGCGCAAAGGCGCCGCCGCTGAAAGCGGTGTCCCTCAGGGCGATCACCCAAAAAAGACGAGCGCCGTGCTCCGCCACTATATTGGGGATATGTATCGTAGCCACGAAAACTAGAAGCATGCTCCCCAAGAGCGTGGCCGCCAAGCGTGCATGTTTGTTGAGGATGATGCTCAGCGCCGCGGCAATCAGAGCAACGCCCACTAGATAGGCCCAAAATAGGTGCGCCGGCATCCAGGATGGAACCGCTTGCGCCATGTCCGACGCGTCAACCAGATGCTCCGTGCCGAACACTCCCATCGGCATGGCAAAGAACAACCGGCCGAACGGCAAGATCTTGTCGAGCCCGTGTCTTTGCGGCAGCTCGTCTTTGATAATTTTTACTAGTCCAATTACAGAAAGAACGGCTCCGTTGAAATATGGCCAGAACACATCCGCCGGGATTCCGAAAGCCACAAGTGTTACAGCAAAATCAGCGTGCCGGAAAAGTTGGAAACTGCCGTTCAGCATGTGCATTCTAGGAGCACCCTTCCCGACTCTGAATCACAATGCTCGTAAAGAGTTGCTCAACATTGCCACACGAACGAGCAGTTGCGCATCATGTTTGATATGCGATAGCTTCTCTTCCTATGTTCTCGCTCAAAGATAAAGTTGCTCTAGTCACCGGCGCCTCGCAAGGCATTGGCCGCGCCACGTCTCTCGCGCTCGCCGAAGCTGGCGCAAAAGTCGCCATTGCCGCGCGCAACACTGAAAAACTCGCATCACTCGCCGCAGAAATCGCAGCCGCAGGCGGCGAAGCCCTAGCTGTTCCGATGGATGTTGCGGACCCCGCGCAAGTGAAGACCGGCTTCCAGCAATTGCTCGCGAAATTCGGCAAGCTCGAC
>PLZZ01000046.1:0-3291 GCA_003153585.1 Acidobacteriota bacterium
GCGGCCACCGGATTTTGAGTCCGGCGCGTCTGCCAGTTCCGCCACTCGAGCTTTCGAGGCTATGGCAGGTTAGCATGCCGCCGAGCTTGCGCTCAAGCCGGGTTGATGCGGGGGTAGTGGGTCGGTTTCCGGTAATCCGACTTATCAGGCGCTTGGGCCGCGTAACGAAGTCGGCCTTTGAGACTGCTCTCGCAGCCGGACAGCAATCTGATACACCGAATCAGCACCGTTGATGTCATCGAACGTCGGTGGCCGTGGTGGGTTGTTTCTGCCCCATCGCCATTCGCCTGATACAGGGCCGCCGAAACTGATACTACCGATGCCATCGGGGCGAACCGACTTGTCGATGATAGTCATGTTCTCAAAGTAGGCGCTTGATGCTGTGCGACCCCTGACACCATTTACAACTATGAGCGCCCGCCGCGTGGTGAGCGCGTAATAAGTTCGCTGTTTCTTCCAGTAGTTGTAAACAAACCGGCCCCAAATCATATATTGCCCCATCAGAACGAACGGAGTACCCCAGATTACGCCAAACCATTGCAAGGTTTTATCAGGTCGGTTGCTCCAAAAATTCCCTATACCAGAAGCCCCGAGAAGCCAAAAGATCGCAAATCCTCCCCATAACAAGCTGAACGGAATCGCGCCCCAGTCTTCTTTGTGAAGAATCACTGCGGCATTCGGGCGGCCCGTCCACTGGACGGTTTCTCCGGGCGATAGTTCGGATGAAAAAACATCAAACGGAAGTGGCGCAAGCATTTGCATTAGAAGCGTAGTTTCGGCCCAGATTCTACATCGGATTGTTCGCTAAGCCCGCACTTGCCGGTGGTGTGAATCGTACAGCGCCTGATTAAGGCGGTTATCGGAAACCGACCCACTGCCCCGTGCGGCGTCTTTCAAATAGCTATGGCAGCTTAGCGATTCAGTGGCGACGAACCGGCTATCACTTGGCACCACCGCGCTCGTGCGCCTGAGTGGTAAATTTTTTCGGTTCCACGATTGCCCGGAAGACTCGCCCGCGGCCCAGCACATGTTCTCCCGAGCGCGCCTCGACATCGAACACCAGGAATCGGCCCTCGTGCTTCACCAGCCGCGCAGTCGCCCGCACGGTAGTGCCTCCGGGCACGGCCTTCAGATGATCCACTTCGATACGCGTGCCCACGGTAATCGCGCCGGGCGGCAATTCCGGCTGCACGGCTTGTGACGCGGCAATTTCCATCATTCCAATCATCGCGGGAGTAGAAAGCACGGCAGGCAGCCGAGGATCAAAAGCAGCAAGCGTCCATTCGGGAGGAATTACTTTTTCTACTGAGCTTTCAAGTCCGACGCGCGGCCGTTCTCGTTCGGGCTTGTTATTCTGCCGGCCGTCAGACGTCATTGCGAAGATTCGTTTTCGCTTGCCGGAGTTGCGCCTACCGCGATTCTGCGCGGGTCCAGGAGGCTGTGCGCGAATTCCGCAATTGTGATTCCGAGTTGATTCCACAGGCGGCGCTTCAGCGTGCGATAGTTCTGCGAACCGCTGAAAACGTCGCGCACGAGATCGCGGAACGCCGGCGAATAATTCAGCAGCTGCACCATGCGCGTGGTGATGGCGCCGCCCACGAAATTTCCGCGAAAAACTTTCTTCGCGATGTTAGCCGCAAATTCCAGGTCCGCGGAAAATGCCGCACGAAGCTTTTCGGGATATTCCTCGGGAACGCCTGCTGCTAGAGCCTGTGCCAGCAAATCTCCTGAGCGCAATGCGTAGTAAAGACCTTCGCCGGTGATCGGGTCCACCGTCGCGGCGGCGTCGCCCGCCATCGCCCAGTTTCTTCCCACAATTCGCCGGCCTCTAATCGTTTTGGCCTGCGGAGAAGGCAACACGTGGCTATACAACTGCGCTCCGGCTGTTGGAATTTTTTCTTCCACGACGAAGGCATCGAGGTGGCGCCGCAATTCTTGGCTCGTGGCTTGCCCCATGCGCGCGCAAATTCCCACGGACAAGTGGTCGGCGCGAGGGAAAGACCACAAGTATCCTTCGAATTCCTTCAGGAATTTCACCTTAAGAATGTCCTCTTCGGTGGGAACAAAATAACCGAGCGTCATCTCCAGGTCTTGCGCTCCAAGCGCTGTGGAATCCGCCAGCAGTTGATTGCGAGCGCCTGCGGCGAGCACCACGAAATCGGAAACCTGNNGACAGCGCGGTCGAGCAGGAGGCCGTTCAGAACTTTTCGCGCATAAATTACGATGGGGCGGTTCATTTCAAATCTTGCGCGATGCCCGCGGCTGGAGATCAGTTCGGCGGTTCGTATAATTTTCTTGGGATGAGGTGAATCCAAAAGGAAGGGATACTCTTCGATGGCTTTGTACGTTAACCCGCCGCCACAGGGCTTTTCCCAGGCGAGCCGTTCATCGAAGATCGTAACTTTAAAGCCGGCGCTCGCCAGCCGTTCGCCGCATAGCGCGCCCGCGGGCCCTCCGCCGACGATGGCAATTTCTTTCATGACCCCTTCATTATGTCCCAATCAGGTCAGCGGAAAAACAGCAGCNNAAGACAAACAGCAACGGAATCAGAACTTGACCGCTCATGAGTTTGTAGTACGCGAGCAGGCACGCAAGAAAGATTTCGAGCCGCAGTAGCAGGGATGTTCCGAATCGCAGCGCGCGGCGCCTCCCGCTACCCAGGGGTCCGAGAACCAGTTCCTCCGCGCTGCAGAAAACATATGCGATCGGCAGGGCCCCGGCGAAACGCAGCCAGCGCGGTGCGTTGAGCCATGCGTCGTCGAGTTGCCAATTCAGCCATCCGCCGATGGCCAGGAAAACTCCAAATCCAAGAATGACTGCGACAACGAAGCTCGAAACGTTCGGCGGCCAGACTTCCTTGATGTATGTGCGATTAAGAATGAGCAGAACCACGCCGACGATCAACAGAAGCGACAACAAATAATCCGCAGTGTACATATGCAGAAACTTCAGCGGCACTCCTAGAACGAGCAACAGAACTCCTGCCAGCGCCGCGACTGCTGTTTCCACCAGCGAAAGAGCGTACGACGGTCGTGTTCCGCCCGGCTGTGCGTGCGGCCGACTGGAAATCGAACTTACAAGTGTGGCGCAGAAGGGAAACAAAATCAGAATACCGACAAGCCCCAGAATCGCTCCTGCTAAACGATGACGACCGCGGTCTGCCGTTGCGTAGGGGGCCAAATCAAGATTCAGCGCCAGCGTCTCGGGCGCAATCTCCGGAAATAGAGCCTGCATAATCCAACGCTCCGACTGATGCGCGACGTTTCGGTCCGTAATCAGGCTCGTGTGCGT
>PLZZ01000046.1:3334-3552 GCA_003153585.1 Acidobacteriota bacterium
GGAATGCGTTTTGGCAGAGTCATGGGAGCCGGCGAAATTGCGATCGTGGCGGCTACCGGAACACGATCCGCCATTCCGATAGCAATGGCCGCGCCCATCGAATGGCCGACGAGAACCGTTTTCGTCGCGTCGATCCGGCCACTTTTGCTCAACGATTCCACCGCCGCAGCAGCGCAGTCCGCCGATTTCGCAAACGAAAAAGAATCCGTGCTGTCGCC
>PLZZ01000262.1 GCA_003153585.1 Acidobacteriota bacterium
CTAGGACGGCTGGGAATGGGTACTCCCGAACCCTGTATCCTTCTGAGAATTCATCAGCCCAAGGAGTCCACAAATCAGATCCGAGATTCCTTGGAGGTCACGCGCTGCCTGATTGCCCGAAAGGCGCGAACCAGTTGTACGGTGAGGTCCGGAAGCACGAGGAAGAGACAAGTCGGGATGATAACGCATATAGTCAGGTAATCAGGGGTCTTCGGAAAGAACTCCAGAATTAGCCAAAGAATGAGAAAGCCGATCAACACAATCGCCCACCTCACGCGGCGAACGATCGGCTCTAGGGTTCGTCCATACCTAAAAATGCCGTAGATAATCCAAGCGGAAATTAAAACTCTTCCGAGGAGGACAAGGATGTCCGCAGACCGGCTCATTAGAACCTCCTCCGTCTTCTAGTGAGCGGCTCGCAGAACTTTCTTTGTCTTGATGATCTTCGCATCTGGAGGGACAGCAAGGCGGATAGTACCACAGCGATAGTTCACTACTAAGTTCCCACACCTCGTGCGGGCGCCGTTTAGCGGTCGAGGAAGGCGCGGAGGCGGGCGTAGCCGGAGCGGCTGACGGGGAGCTGCGTGCCATTGGTGAGGACGGCGACGTGAGTGTCCTTTGCGTAGGGCTCGACTTTGACGACGCGTTCGAGGTTCACGATGTAGGAGCGATGGATGCGGAGAAAACGCGACGGGTCGAGCGCGGATTCAAGGCTCGAGATGGTCTGCTGCTTCAGGTGCTTTTTGCCTTCGGTTGTAAGGGCGACGTAATCGTCCTGCGCTTCCACGTAGTCGAGTTTCGCGACTGGAATGATGAAGACGCGGGTACCGTCGCGCACGGCGATGCGGTCGAGATATTGCGAGGGCGGGCGCGCTGCGGCAGCCAGGTCCGTGGGAGGCATCTCGGCACGCGGCGATTTGCCGGAGAGACGTTCCTTGGCGCGGTTGAGCGCGGCTTCGAANNAATTCGAGGACTTCGAAGCCGTCGAGTTTGGGCATCTGGATGTCGAGAAAGAGCAGATCGGGTTTCAGTTCGGTCACGGACTTGACGGCTTCGAAGCCGTTAGCGCACTCGGCGACGAGTTCGATTTCGGGATGCGCGCCGAGGAATTCGCGGAGGACCTGGCGGGCGAGCTCTTCGTCGTCAACAATCACGGCGCGGATTTTCTTTCCGGCTTCGCGGTTCATGTGGTTTGTAAACCCCTTTCCGCCGGGAACGTCAGCGCCACGCGGTAGGAATCAGCCTCGGCTTTCACCGCGAAGCTGGCGCGATTTCCGTAACGCGCTTGCAGACGCTGGCGCACATTGGCGAGGCCCACTCCATTTCTGCGGCGAGCTGGGGCTTCAGGATCGAAGCGGTTTTCGACGACGATTGACACATCGCCGCCGCCGTTGTCGCACTGAACGCTCAGGCGAATCCAACCGCCTTCGACAAGATTGGCGATTCCGTGGACGACGGCGTTTTCCACCAAGGGTTGGAGAAGGAGCGGCGGCACCGGAACGTCCAGCGCGCGCTGGTCTATATTTTCTTCCATCTGGATGCGCGCGCCAAAGCGGACTTTTTCCACGGCGAGGAATGCGTGGATCAAGGAAAGTTCTTCCTCCAGAGGAATTGCAGTTTTTTCGCCGAGGCCGAGCGTCCGGCGCAGGAAATCGCCAAGGAGAATGCACATCTCACGCGCTTTGGCGGAGTCGGAAGTAGTCAGCGCGCTGATGGAATTCAGGCTGTTAAAAAGGAAATGGGGATTCACCTGCGCTTTCAGGGCTTTTAACTCCGCGTCGCGCGCGAGAACGCTGGCTTGCATTACGCGAGCTTCGGCGTCGCGCGAGAGATCCACCGCGATGATGATGTAGAAAAACGTGACGGAAAGCAGATAAAGCAGCAGACCGGAGCCTACAATCACCGGGATCTCCGGACGGAACCGCGCGCTGAGTCCGGCAAACCCAGGCAGTTTCGAGAGGCTGCTAGCCAACGTGACCGCGACGAACGCCCAGATAATGCTCGCGATAAGTGCGGCGGTGACGTGTGTGGTTACCAACCGTCCTAGTCCATACTTTTCGAGCGAGTTTCCGCGGCACGAGTACCATGAGGAAAGACACACGAATGCGTAGATGAGCGACAGCGGAATTGCAAGGGTCACCGCTTCGCGCGGGGTGATCTGGCCGGGGATGGTGAGAAGGTAAGCCAGCATCCCCGCAATCGGAATCCAGGCTAGAAGGTAAAGGCCGAGGCGGCGGAGATGGGAGAATATCGGGTGCATGTGATTGGCTTAGTTCTTGATCACCACGCCGCCCATAAACGCGATTCCCTTTACAATTAAATGCTTTTGCGGTGTGGCGTCGGTCGCTGGAAGCTGATGGGTCTCGTCGACATATGCGCCGAAAATTCCGATGCCATCTATAGAAATGCGCCAGTTATCCGGGACCTTGATTTCGCCGCCGCCCATGATGGAGGTAGCGTCGATTGTGGCGGAGTCACCTTCAATACCGGCTTGCCGTAAATCAATTTCGTAGCCGCCCATCACCGCCATCACGCTGCCGCCGCGGAAATTCTTAGCTGTGAAGCGGCGCTTGAATCCGCCAAAGATTGCAATCTGATTGAAGTCGCTTCCAGATGAATCGCTCCCGCGCCACTGGTTCAGCCGCTCGCGCAAGCTATCCGCTTGCCCGCTAAGTGGGTTGGAGTGAGGAGCGATTGCCTGCCAGACCATCAAGCCGCCGACGGCGATAATAATCACGGGCCAAATGGTGTGGAAGCCGATGCGCGCAAAGCCCAAATTATCGAATACAAGAAGGATACCGATTACCAGCGCAATGATGCCCCAGATGCGCCGGCCGCCTGTTTGAAACAGGTTCACTAAGCCAAATGAAATGCAGAGTATGGGCCAGAAATATTGAAAGACTCTGTTGGCGTCAATAATGCCCTGCTGATCGAGCAGAAGGATGACGCCGGCGGCGGCGATGAGTAAGCCGAAGGTAAGGCTCCAGCTAAAGCCCCTAGAGTTACACAACCCCATGGTTTCCTTCTTTGCCGCTGCCTGAAAGACTACGAGAACGGTTCTCCCGGGCGGCCAGCATTATCGCGACGCCGAAGCCCACCAGGAGCAGCGGCCAGAAGCGACAGAATTCCTGCATGCTCGAGATATTCATATGCAGCGAGAGGATATTCCAAATGTTCGTTGCCAGGACAGAAAATTGCCAGAAGTTCGCGGGAGCGATATGGCCGTAGCCGAGTTCGGCGCCTTGAAACACTACGCCCACCAGAACCAGCACGGAGGCCGCCGCCGATATGGCTGCTGACCCGGAAGTTGAAGCCGCCGATTGCGCCTGCCGATTCGCGTTTGCCATGTTCTCGCCTCCCGCCTGAACTTTGTTGCTGTCCATAGGGCGAGANNGATGCGATTATGAGGACAGTGCCATGCCAAGCCAAAAGGCGGCTATTAGCATCGCGGACAGGGCCAGCAGCATGCGCATTCGTTTCTTCCGCACGGCGAAGACGATAACGGCCACGCCGCAAAGCAGGAAGCCCAGTTCCGGCCAGAATAAGCCGGAACCCAATCCGCCGCCGCTCCATTCTCCCGCTGGATCCTGCATCAAAAACGAAACCGATGACATCGCAGCGGTTAGAAGAGCACCGAGGGCACCTGCCAGAGCCACGCCTTTCGCCCATTCCGGCAGCACCCAGCCCTTTCGGGCTTCGCGCCAGTCCACCCAGGTTTGTACCACTACAACGCCTACGATAAACAAAACGAACAGCGCCACGTTCCCCCTCCCTAGCGCGAACCGCTTCGGTAGTCGAGCTCCGCGCGCTCCTTCACCCTGCGGGGTGAGCGCGAAGAGTCCCAAAGACTGCCGGAACGGTCGAGGGCCGCTGCCGTCGAATTCCTCAGTTCAAAGCCGCCCGTTCCCCGTGCGGCTTTAATTGCTTCGACAGACCCTGTTGCTCTTGCGTCAAACTATCTTTGCTGCTGCTTCTTCGAGCGCTCGCAAGCTAGCACACTTGCGCACTTTCTCGAACGACATCATTGAGGGTTGAACTCCTCCGTGACGATCATCCGTTCGCTCAAAATCCGCGCCTGGGTGTATCGCTCGATCACGTCCTCGGGCGTGCCGGCCGGCAGGTCGCCAACGATGCGCTTGAGCTCTTCATCGAACAGGCGGGTGATGAGCTCCGGCGTGTGGGCGATGGCGTGACCGTTGTCGTCTAAAATCGTGACGACGTCGCGGTGGCGCACGCGCTGCGCGATCATAAGGCGGTAAATGCGATCCGTCGCGAGATCTTCCATATAGCCATCGAGCAAGCTGGCCCCGTGGCCATTGAGCACGCCGTTGCGATAGCGAATCACAGTGCGGATCGCGGCGCGTGTGCCGGCAAGAGTCCGCTGGCCGACACCCGCTGGAGCAGGGCGCAGATCCGGATGCGGGTCCTGGTTGGCCGGCCGCGCGCTCAGTTGATTGGGAGCAGGGAACTGCTTCACGGCGATTTCGTTCTGATCGGGGTGACCGGTCCATGCGCCGTCCATCAGGGACATGGCTTCGTTTTTCTTGTCCTTTTCGAGAACTGCCAGGGCGCGCGCGTTGAGTTCGGCATCCTCGCGGCTGGGGAATAGAGCGGTCATGCCGCCGATGGCCAGCAGGCCATGCTTGTGGCAAGTGTCGGGCAAGAGATTGCGCAAGTTTTGAAAGAAAGCAACATCGTGCGGGATTGTGTTGCGGTCGGGAAGCACCCAATTCGGATCGTGCAAATTGAAATGGATCAGGCTGGCCATGTAATCCCAGCGACCGAGGTCTAGAGCAAGGATATGTTCACGCAAATGCCCGGCGAATTCCTCCATTTGATAGGCGAGCGGGTGGGATTCAACGAGCGCCATGCACTTGATATAGTTCGTAGGCCATCCCTTCCAGCGCGCTATGGCCTGAAAAAGAGCGCGCCACCACATGGCCTCTTCGGCAGACTCGGATTTCGGAATGTAAAAGGTGAGCGGATGCCTGAGCTTGGCAGGGTCCACTTGAAACGCGATCAGTGCCACGTCAAACAGAGAGGCGCAAACTTTTTCGCCTTCAAGAATCCTGGCCTGGCGAAGATGCAATCCGCGAGGCCGGAGCGAAATCACGGTGTCGCTCGGCAGGATTCCAACGGTTCGGTCGCGCTTGCGGTCAAAATAGGTAAGTTCGCCGCGCAAGGCTGCCAGGATATTTGTTACGCCCTGCATTAGCTGTGGCCACACGTTGGCCATGGAATCTTCCAAGTCCAGCATGACCCCGGGTGCGCCGGAATTGAGCATTTTCACCACGAGTTCCGCGTCGTCTGCCGGCCCGGTCATCTGGTTGCGCTGATCGCGGCACCACGCCGGTAGCTCGATTTGCCAGGTGTCCTTGGTTGCAGGCGAAGGAGGCAAGTAATTGGGTAGGCGGCCTTCATGGGATGCCGCAATGGTGGCGGACCGCTTCTCAATCAGATCGCGCTGGCGAGGCGTAAATGAGCGGTGCAGCGGGAGCAGGAATTCGAGAAAGCCCTCGGGGAGGTCGCGCGCCGGATCGAAGCCGGCGGGGGCCGAGTTCATCGCCTGAACTGGCGCGGGCAAGAGCTCCATTTGCGTTCTCAAACTGGACATCGCACATGCCTCTGGGAGTGGCGATATAGTGCGGGCAATCGGCTGACCAAAGCGTCAGATGCTTCCGAGTATGGACAAGCGCCCTAGCTAATTGCAGATAAATAAGTTAGCGGTTCGGCAGCGGCTGAAGGAGATGAGAATTCAAAAATTTACACGACTGAATCGATTGAGTTTCCGTCCCGAGCAACAGATTGTCCTATTTAGGAAACGATTTGCATCTATAGGATCTATGGGACGAAGCACGTCCTGGACAGAGTTTCTCTAAGGACTGCTCGATCTAGATTGCGCGAATCGAAGCGAGATTCTTGCGATTGAATCCAGATGGCCTAGGTTGTAAGTTCTACAACGCATCGCGCGGGAGCGAATGGCCGGGCTTGAGTTATCTGCTAGGATAACCAGAGTCCATGCGAAAACCTTGGGTCATCGCGCATCGGGGAGCTTCGGGCCACACCCCCGAAAATACACTGGCGGCATTTGAGCGCGCCGTTCAACTGGGCGCGGGTTTCATCGAGACGGATCTTCATTTGACGCGCGACGCTCAGTTCGTCGCGATCCACGATGCGACTCTGGAGCGGACCACCAACGGGCGCGGCGCAGTCCGCGATTTCACGCTCGCCGAACTCCGGCAGCTGGATGCGGGGATGTGGTTCGACCGCGAGTACATGGGGCAGCGCATCCCCACGCTAGACGAGGTGCTGGAATTCGCGCGCAAGAATGACGTGATCTTCTACCTCGAAGTGAAATATGACGCGGCTTGGGGGATGCACCACTCCCTGGTGGCCGCGCTGCAAAAGGCTGAAAATGCGGCGCGAACCATCGTGATCTCTTTCGATCAAACGACGCTGGCGGCGCTCCGGCGAGTGGATGCGTCCGTTATGATGGGTTTGCTGGCGGATGAACCCGGACCGGACTATGTGAAAGACGCACTCGAATTGGGTGCCCGGCAAATGTGTCCGCAGGTTTCCCTGATAACCCCGGATCTTGTGCAGAGAGCGCATGGCGCTGATTTGCAAGTGGCGACATGGACGGCGAACGATGCCGAAGAGATGCGAAGGGTAATCGCCGCGGGAGTGGACGGCATCATGACTAACTTTCCGGACCGGCTTCGGGCAGTCATCGAGGACATGCAGGATCCGGAAAGCCGCAACTAGGAAAGAGCGGCGAATAGAGATGCGAACTGGGCGAGAGTCAATTGCTCGGCGCGCGCATCGGGGCGCAGGCCGCAATCTTTCATCGCCTCTAGGATCTTCTGATCGGAGGACAGGGACCGCAAATTATTCCGCAAAATCTTGCGCTTCTGTCCAAAGCATCCCTGGACAAATTTCAGAAAGAGTTTCTCATTGGTGACTTTTAGACGCGCGCGTTCGCCGGGCAAAGTCATTCGCACCAGAGCGGACTTGACGCGAGGGGGCGGGCGGAACGCGCCGGGCGGAATCCGCAACACAATTTCGGGCTTGGTGTAGAACTGGCACAGCGCGGAAAGATAGCCATATTCACGGCGGCCCGGCGGCGCGGCGATGCGTTCGGCCACTTCCAGCTGAATCACGATGTGAATCGATTGAATCTGCGAAGCATAATCGAATAGATGGTGCAGGATTGGGGACGTGATGTAGTAAGGCAGATTGCCGTAAACGCGGGAATTGCCGCTTAGTACTTTTTGAAAATCAAAAGTGAGGACGTCCGCGGAAATAATCTCGACGCCGGGCCATTCGGACGCGCGGGAGTGCACTTTTTCCTGCAAATCTTCCGCCAAGCGCGTGTCCGCTTCGATGGCAAAGACACGACGGCCGTCGCCGGCGAGCAATTGGGTCATCTCGCCGTGTCCCGCGCCGATCTCGATCCATGATTCGTTTGCGCCGGGAGAGAGAATCTTGAGGATGCGCTGGCGCCAGGCGGGATCGCCGAGGAAGTGTTGTCCCATGCGTTGTCGAGCCATGCCGGTGCAGAGTGTAGCAATGCAGCGCAGAGCGATGCGAACAAATCGTCGGACGAGATTGGCTGCAGCGTGTTCGAAACGCGGTCGGACGAGTGGCTTGACGAGGCAGAATCGTTCCGCTACCGTTTTTCTTTCATTCGAGGGCTGATGAAGATTTTATTTGTTGCGTCGGAAGGACTCCCCTACTCAAAGACCGGCGGCTTGGCCGATGTGGTGGAAGCGTTGCCCAAGGCGCTGGTGGAAATGGGCCACCAAGTGTCTGTTCTGCTGCCGCGCTATCACGGCAACCGAGTTACCTCCACCCTGGTTTCGAGCGTGACAATTTCCCTTGGCGAGCAGGTAAGGTTCCCCTCGATTGCGGAAGGAGCATCCGTAGCGGGAGTGCGCTATTTCTTCGTTGATGATCCCGGATACTTCGATCGCGAACATCCTTACGGCGACAAGTCCGGCGAATATCCGGATAATGCCGAGCGCTTCGCGGAATTTTCCCGCGTGGCGATTGAGTTTGCGAAGCGCGTCCTGCTGCCTGACGTGATTCATTGCCATGATTGGCAAACCGCGCTGGTGCCGGCTCTGTTGCGCACGCAGCACGCGGCCGATCCGGCGGTGCGTTCTCTGCCGGTCGTTTTGACCATTCACAATCTTGCGTATCAAGGAATCTTCCCGCAGAGTGCTCTGCGCAAGGCGGGTCTGCCTGCCCAGCTATTCGCTATGGACGCGCTTGAGTTTTACGGCAAGATAAACTTCCTAAAGGGCGGGTTGCTTTTCGCTGATTACCTTTCGACGGTGAGCCGCCGCTACGCGAGAGAAATTCAGACGCCGGAATATGGCGCGGGCCTGGAAGGCGTGATCGTGCAGCGCGCGGACCGGCTGGTAGGGATACTGAATGGAGTAGACTACGCGATCTGGAGCCCGGACATCGACACTTTGATCGCCCAGAATTATTCGGCGCAGAATCTCGACGGCAAGAAGGTCTGCAAGAAAGATTTGCTGAATGCTTTTAAGCTGCCCGCGGATAAGCCTGAGGACTTGGAGCGCCCGGTAGTTGGAATTGTTTCGCGCTTTGCCGACCAGAAGGGGTTCGATCTGATCGCGCAAGTGGCGAGTGAGATCATGAAGGAGAACCTATCGCTTGTCGTTCTGGGTACGGGCAATCCCGAATATGAGAGGTTCTTCAAGTTGTTGGCGGAGAAATATCCGAGGTCTGTGGGTGTAAAGATCGCCTACGACGATACACTCGCACATAAGATTGAAGCCGGGGCGGACATCTTTCTGATGCCATCGCGCTACGAGCCCTGCGGCCTGAACCAAATATATAGCCTGCGATACGGAACGGTACCGGTGGTGCGCGCAACGGGCGGGTTGGACGACACGGTNNTGCCTGCGATGGGCTTTGAAGGTTTACCGGCAGCCCAAGTCGTGGCGAGTGGTGCAGAACAACGGCATGGCCAAGGATTTTTCTTGGAAGACTTCGGCGGCGGCTTATGTCACGCTGTACGAAGCCGCGAAAAGGTCTAGAATCCCACGGCTGGCTGGAACATCTAAACACTAGAGTTGAACTGGCGTCGGCCTGGCCCTGACCGGTGATGCTCGACAAGGAAAACAAAGAACATGGCAGACATCCAAGCAGTGAGCGATGCAAGTTTTGATGCAGATGTGATTGAAGCCAGCAAGACGCAGCCCGTGCTTGTAGATTTCTGGGCCGATTGGTGCCGTCCGTGCCACATGCTTTCGCCGACGGTGGAAGAAATTGCGCGCGAGAACGCGGGGAAGCTGAAGGTAGTCAAGCTAAACGTGGACGAGAACGTGAACGCAGCCGGAAAATTCAATATTCGCGGCATTCCGACGTTGCTCATCTTCAAGGGCGGACAAGTGGCGGACCAGCTTGTGGGAGCCGTGCCGAAAGAGCAGATCGTGAAAGTCCTCCAGCGCCATATTTCCTGAGCGCGATCCGTAACAATCAAAGACGGTCGAACATGAACGCCGGTACGCCTGGCCCAAAAGCCGCTGCGAATCCGCCGACGCAGAAGACCTGCGAAGCATGCGGGGAAAAGTTTCCTTGCAGCGCGTCTGCGGTAGGTTGCTGGTGCGAGCAGTTGAAGCTGGATAAAGATACGTTGAGCGAACTTCGCGCGCGGCATTCTGATTGTTTGTGTCCAAGCTGCCTTTCCGCTGCCCAAAGAAGCCATCCGCGCGGCAAGTCGGCGTGAACCACGCTCATCTGCTCTTCGGAATTCCACTATGATTGCAAAATCAAGCAAGCAGCGGCGGCGTTGTCATTGGGCGCAGAAGCCGCTCATGGTCGAATACCACGACAAAGAGTGGGGCAAGCCGGTGCACGACGATCGCGCGCTTTTTGAATTTCTGATTTTGGAAGGCGCGCAGGCGGGGTTGAGTTGGGAGACGATTCTCAACAAGCGCGAGAACTACCGCCGCGCTTTTGACCGGTTCGATGCTGCAAAGATTGCCCGCTATGAGCGGCGAAAAGTCCGCGCGCTGCTGGCGGACGCGGGTATCGTGCGCAACCGCCTGAAAATCTCGGCGGCAATTTCGAACGCGCAAGCATTCCTCGAGGTACAAAAGGAATTTGGCACGTTCGACCGTTACATCTGGCAATTTGTCGGCGGCCGGCCAAAGAAGAACAAATGGACCACCTCGCGGCGCGTACCTGCGCGCACGCCCGAATCGGACGCCATGAGCCAGGACCTGAAACGCCGAGGCTTTAGATTCGTCGGAACGACCATCTGCTACGCTTTCATGCAAGCTACCGGCATGGTCAACGACCACGTCCGCGACTGCTTCTGCTACTAACGTCATCGAGTTCTACAGGGCGCTCGATTGCGGGAAGTGTCCTCGCATTTCTTGTGTATAAATCAGCTAGCTTTATTGTTTAGGCAAACCTTTAGCTTCCGGTCAATTCCTTCGCCAAAGCAGATGAGAGAATTCGTAATATGCCAAAGTCTTGGAGGCTGATTATTGGTGGTGGCTCAATCTTTCTCCTGGGACTGCTCATTGGAGTTTTTGTCTCATGGCGTCTCTACCAAAGCGGTGTGATCTTCAACGAAAAGGAGATTCCTAATCCCGTCATTGAGGACGCAAAACGGGGCCGCTACGATGACGCAATCAGTGAAGGGCTTGCGCGGGTTCATGACGAACACAAGGATTACATGCAATACAACGAGGTAGTCATCGTTTACCTCATGCGCGCGTATAAGGACGAACCGCACCGGGAGCAGTGGGTGCAACTGGCGGTCTCTTATATCGACAAAATGGTTGAGCTAGGTCCTGCCGATTATGGGAGTCTATCGCAAGCTGCGTACGAATATGATCGCGCTGGAGACCTTGCAAAGAACGGCTGCCCGCTTTATGAGAAAGCCACCAAGGTCTGCGGTACCATAACCTCGATCTTGCAAGGCGGTAGCCTAATGATTCGGGAAGAAAAATTCCCTACTAAGGAACTGCAACAAGATAATGAGGCGCTCCAACGGCGGCTCGCGAAAAAGATTGACGCTTGGTGTTCGAACCAAACTCCTTAATCGCCGAGTTCTTGCTTCAATGTCTGTCTAAGCGTAGGATTAAGTTTCGCTGTTGGCCGTGCGAGCCCTCCTGTATCGCTTAAGTTTTGGGATTGAGCGGGGAAGGTGCGGTCTGGCGACGGGTGGGAGCGAGAGTGACGGAGAACGCTCGAACGAAAGCGATCGTCGTCGTGGGGGCGCAGTGGGGCGACGAAGGCAAAGGCAAAGTTGTAGATTATCTGGCCTCCTCGTTCGACTACACCGCGCGATACGCCGGGGGACATA
>PLZZ01000001.1:0-200 GCA_003153585.1 Acidobacteriota bacterium
CCCTGAGGTATGCTGGTCAGGTCCTCCATCTTCGTCGTGAAATCGGAGTGATTCAGGAAGTAGTCCTCTACCGCGCTGTCGAAGACCACGACCCTGACTTGCTCGTCGGCCTCCAGCGCGTTCATCACTTGCTGAAACTGCTTCACCATTTCCGGGCCCATCACGTTGAGCGGCGGGTTGTCGATCGTCACACGCCAATA
>PLZZ01000001.1:250-9226 GCA_003153585.1 Acidobacteriota bacterium
TTGCTGACGATCTCGTCCTGCGAATCCGCGCCTCCCGAACAACCGATTGCGCCGATAATCGCCCCCTGCTCGATCAATGGGATGCCGCCTCGCGACGCGATGACTCCATCGAACGCGAGCAGGTAGTTGAGATGCATAACGTTGATACCGACCTCGAACTCCTTCGTTGGGCGCCGGAAGGTCGCCGCTGCTCGTGCTTTGTGCTCGGCAATCTGAATNNACCACCGCTACGTTCATCTTCCAATTCCGCTTCTTCGCCTCTGCCACCGCCGCGCCAATAAGCGCCTGGGCTCGCTCTAGCGATATCGGCGGTCCATACGGAGTGTCGAAAGGCATTTTGTCCGGCACAAAATCGAGAGGATATGTATCCGTGGGCTGCAGCGCTCGACTCGCACCAGCCGCGTTCCCTGTTTTCTCATTTGACATAAGTCCTCCTTAAATGGTTGCAGTGCAGATCGCTCGATCGACAATGGATCGCAACTCGCTGTGGCGTGCGGCGTTCAGTAGCTTTTTGGGTCGCGGCTTTTTACCCTGAGACTTCGAAGGGCAGCCACCACATAAAAAACGCCTTTGACAAACTTTCCTTTCGGCGGATTCTTCGCCGAGCCTCTGGGTCTCGTAGCGTATGAGACGACTTCGCCTAAGGTAGGTACCCGTCCGCCATCCACTTTGCGAATAGCTCAATGCGAGCCTGAGGCCAGGGACCTTCCCCTCTCGGCGGTGGCGGCGGCATTAACGCGCCGCCAATTCCCCGAATGCGGTCGTAGATCGCGGCCGCGTGCGCTTTGACCTCATCATAGCTCGCCAGGTTGAACCCCTTTTTCATGCCTTGAATGTCTTTGTCCGTAAAAAGCGGCCGAATGTCTGCTTGAAAGCTCGTCGGTTTCGTCGTTTCAGCCATTGTTCCTCACCGCTATTGGATTTTGCGTCCGCGGCGCTCGCGCCGCACAATTCGATCCGCAGTCGCTTCAGGATTTGCGAGGCCAAGTGCGGCGCGACGAGTCTCCGCTTGGCCGAAGTGCATAGAGACGTGCACCGTTTCGGCGTGGACGCCGACAATATCAGCAAAGTTGCGGGTTGACCACTATAAGTTTATTTAGGAGCGGCAGGCCGCGCCGCCACCATTCCGTCGGCCGCAGCGCAACTCTTGCGCTCTCAACACGTGAAATCCACATATTATTAAGGTAGCGCGTTTATCAGGAGTTAGCCCACAGCCGATCTCTCTTCGTTGACTTGCAGGACAGCCCAACCTAAGATTGCGCGATTGCTTGCCGATGATCGGCCAAACCATCTCGCATTATCGCATCAGCGCCGAACTCGGCCGCGGAGGCATGGGCGTCGTCTACCGCGCTCACGATGAGCGCCTGCTGCGCTCCGTTGCCATCAAGATTCTCTCGGATGCGTCTTCCGGCTCGGCCGAAACTCGCTCGCGAATGTTGGCGGAAGCCCGCGCCGCATCGAGCCTGCATCATCCGGGAATCACGACGATCTATGAAGTGGGCGAGGACGGCGACAGCATTTTTCTGGTCATGGAGCTGGTCGAAGGCCGAACGCTCCGCTCCATGCTCTCCGATGGCCCGCTCGACTCGAAACGTATTATCGAAATTGGCGCGCAGCTAGCCGAAGCTCTGGATGCCGCTCATTCGCGCGGCGTCTTTCACGGAGACATCAAGCCCGAAAACATCGTGGTACAAGCAGATGGCCGCGCCAAGCTGCTGGACTTCGGCGTGGCGCGCCAGGGCGTCGAAAACACGATCACGAGGACTCTCGGCTCACCGTCCGACGCCAACACGACGCCCGGCATTCAAGGCACCATCGCTTATCTCGCTCCGGAGCAATTGCGATGCGAAGCGGCCGATGGCCGCGCCGATCTGTTCTCTCTCGGTGTCGTTCTCTACGAGTTGTCCAGCGGCCGCCGGCCTTTCACCGCGCCGAATATCGCAGCTCTGATGTCCCAAGTGATCTCCGGAGCGCCGCCTCACTTGAGAGATGCCGTGCCGCGCGCTCCCGCTGCATTGTGCAGCATCGTCGGAAAGCTGCTCGAGAAAGAGGCCGCCCGGCGCTACCAGACCGCGCGAGATCTGCAGCGTGAACTCACCAGCGCGTCGCGGGATCTCGAACTCGGCACCTTTCTTCCCGCGGCGCTCGCGGGAAAGCGTTCCGTCGCGGTGCTTCCCTTCAGACTCCTCACGCCGAATCCCAACGACGAGTATCTGAGCATGGCCCTCGCCGACGCCGTGATCAATCACCTGAGCGCCAGCGGCGAATTGCTTGTCCGCCCTGCACAGTCCGTTTCGCGTTATGCCCAGCGCGACACGGATCCGCTTTCGGCCGCCCGCGAGCTGAATGTCCACATCGTCGTGGACGGCAGTATTCAAAAACTCGGTACCAAGTTGCGCGTGCACGTGCGGGCCTGCAGCGCGGCTGACGGGTCGGTCCTTCTCTCCGCCAAGCACGACGCCGAAGCCGCGGATTTATTCCATTTGCAGGATTCGATCAGCGAGGGCATCGGGAAATCATTGGGCCTTAAGCACCAGCAAAATGACGACGAGCCGGCCGGCCCTCCCACCAAGAATCCAATCGCCTACGAACTCTACCTGCGCGCCGCCGACCGCCTACTGCGCCTGAACAGTTGGGACAATCGTGCCGCGATCGACATGCTCGAAAACGCCACCAAACTTGATCCCAACTTTGCAGACGCTTGGGCGCGCCTCGCGGAAGCTCTCATGCTAGTGGGAACCACTTCGAGCGCCTCGCCACACTGGGTGCGCGACGCAGAGAAAGCTCTGCGCAAAGCGATCGCGCTGGACCCCGATAATGCGGAGGCACACTGCGCGAAAGGCCGCATCCTCTGGTCTCCCGCAAGAAAATTTCAAAATGGCCCGGCTTTGCGCGCTCTCGCCACGGCCCTCCGTCTCAATCCGGGCTGCCATCCCGCGCGCATCTGGCAGGCTTTGATTTTCAGTCACATTGGCATGTTGAAAGAAGCGAGAGAAGGCCTGCTCATCGCTCTGGCCGCCCAGCCCGACGACGCGTTCACGAACGTCTTCCTCGGCCACACCGCCATGTACATGCGGAACTTCGAAGAGGCCGAGGAATGTATGCAACGCGCCCTTCGTCACGATCCGGTAAACATCTGGGCCAACGTATGGCAACCCACGGTTCTCATTTACTCCGGGAAGCTGAACGACGCCGAGTCCAGAATTCAAGCGGCGCAAAATGCGCTGCCGGATGACCCGTGGCTCCACTCTTGCGAGGCGCTCTTGTGGGCTCTGCGGGGCGAACGCACCAAAGCGGCGCATTTCGTGCACCTCGCGCTGCACAGCAAGACCAAGCCGCTCCTGCATACGCACCATATGTGGCATACAGCCGCCGCGGCGCTCGCGCTTCTTGGAAAACCGGCGCCAGCCATCGAACTGCTCGAAAAGGCCGGCGGTTTCGGCTTGCCCAATTATGAATTGTTCCGCGAGGACAAATTTCTGAACCCTCTAAAAGGCAAACAACGCTACGAGCGCCTGCTCGCCAAGCTCAAGCGCGAAGACGATGGTTACCGCCGCGAATTCGCTTCCGCCTCCTGAAACTGTGTGATGTTTTTGAAGTCAAAAAAGAAATTCCAGTTAACGATGGCAAATTTTACGAATTGTGGAGAACTCGAATGCGTTTAGATCCTATACCGCCTAAGAATCTTTCCTCCGAGCAACGGCCTCTATTCGACCGCATCCAGGCGGGTATTGAAGCCCATCTCAAAGGCTTCATCTCAAAGCGCGCGGACGGCGCACTCATCGGGCCCTTCAACGCCATGCTGCACTTCCCGCAATTTGGGACCGCTAATTGGGATTACATTACCGCGCTGATGGAGCATTCGACGTTGCCGAAACCTGCTCACGAAGTGGCCATCCTCGTCGTCGGAGCGCATTACAGTTCACGCTACGAACTCTACGCTCACGAACATGTTGCCGCGCGCTCCGGCCTTTCGGACGCCAAGATAGCAACCATCGTCGCAGGCGAACGTCCCGTCGATCTTACCCGCGAAGAGAGCATCGCCTATGATGTCGCGTCCAAGCTCGCTCGCGGAGGTCAACTTCCTGAAGCCACCTACCAAGCCGCGCTGAGCGCTTTCGGCGAACAGGGCACCGCCGAGCTCGTCCACCTCATCGCAGGCTATTGCCTCACCTCAGTCATTCTCAACGCGTACGACGTATCCGTTCCCGGTGCTGAGGAATCCTCAGGCTGAGAACCCAAACACCGAAGCCGGACCCATATGTTCGGTTCTCGCGTCTGTTGGCGAAGTTCATGCCGATTGCAGCGGGTACATGCGCGGAGTATATTGCAGCGTACCTACGCCGGTAGTTTCAACAGGAGGCTTTCGCAAATGAGTTTTTTATTCGACACAACAAGCGATGAACTTCAACTAGAAGACAGCGCATCAGCTTCGGAACCTTCCTTCGACTGTGCCCCGCGCTCCACGGCGTCGAACCCAGGCTCCTCGCGGAGAAGTTTTTTCAAAATGACGGTAGGAGGAGCGGTGGCGGGATTGGTGACCGCGACGGGAATCGAGTTCGCAGCGCCACGCCGGGTAATGGCGCAAAGTGGGCTTACGAGCGATGCCGCGTTGCAGGAATTGATGGATGGCAACCGCCGGTTCTCGACTGGAAATTTAACTTCCTTCGAGCATGACCTTGCGATGTTGAAACAGAAAACGGTTGATAAGCAGGAACCGTTCGCGGCGGTGTTGTCTTGCGCCGATTCCCGCGTCCCAGTGGAGCTGCTTTTCGATCAGACCATCGGCCATATTTTTGTTACGCGCGTGGCCGGAAATTTCGCCGCTACGGAAATCATTGCGAGCCTGGAATATGGCGCGGCAGTGCTGGGGACAAAAGTAATCCTGGTGCTGGGACATAGCAATTGCGGCGCAGTCAAGGCCACCATTCAAGCCAAGGAAGTTCCCGGGCAGATCAGCTCGCTCTTTTCCTATATCCAACCCGCGGTTGATCAGGCCGGGCCTAACCTGGAGGCAGCGACAAAAGCGAACGCCAAGATTCAAGCGGCTCTTCTGCGCCAATCATCGACCGTCATTTCCGGTTTGGTGAAAGAAAATAAGCTGAAGGTTGTCGCCGGGTATTATGACCTCGGCACCGGAGTCGTATCGCTCCTCGAGTAGCCGGACACGAAGGCCTCACATCGCGAAGTACGAGGAAGCGCCGGGAATATGCCTGAGTTCACGACCCTGGTCAGCGGCTTGTCATTTACCGAGTGCCCGCGATGGCGCGACGGGCGGCTCCACGTTTCCGATTTCTACACCCACCGCGTTTTCGCCTTCGCGATGGACGGCACGGCGGAGACAATCGCCCACGTACCTCAGCAACCTTCCGGGCTTGGATTTCTGCCCGACGGCCGCCTGCTGATCGTATCCATGCGTGACCGCAAAATCCTCCGGCGCGAGACTGACGGTTCGCTTGTTACCCATGCCGATGTGTCCGCTCTCGCACCAGGGTTCCTGAACGACATGCTGGTGGATCGCGACGGTCGCGCCTGGGTTGGCAATTTCGGATTCGATCTAATGGGCGGCGCACCGGCCCGTACCACCGTGCTCATTTGCGTTGAACCCGACGGCGCGGCCAATGTGGTGGCCGACGAGCTCGGCTTTCCCAACGGCATGGTGCTTACCGCCGACGTCCGCACGCTGATCGTCGCCGAAACAACCATGAATCGCCTCACTGCCTTCAACGTCTCCGCAGGTTCGTTGAGTAATCGCCGAACTTGGGCTGCCTTTGGCGATCCTCCGGCAGCGACCAACGCCGATGAAGCGCTGGGTCAATCGGCTGTGGTGCCGGATGGGATTTGTCTCGATGCGGAAGGCCATGTGTGGGTGGCCGATGCCGCGCACAGGCGGCTGGTCCGCGTGGCCGAGCGCGGCCGCATCGTGGAAGAACTCAAGACCAATGGATTAGGCGCGTTCGCCTGCATGCTAGGCGGCGACGATGGACGCACGCTTTTCGCCTGCGTCGCGCCCACGTTCCATGAGGCGCAGGCATCCGCGAATCATCAAGCCGCAATTTTAATAGCGAAGGTGAAAGTCCCCCACGCCGGATTACCGTAACAGCGGTTCGATCACGCAAAGGGTAACCGTGCAGCAGGGTCAGATTCGTCAGGTCACGGCTTCAACGGTGTCGCAACGTCTGGGCAAACGAAGGGGTTTTAACCCCTGAGGCAGAGCTTTCGGTCCTAGTTCTCGGCTTATGCGCTGTGGATCATCCGCGCCACCGATTGGCGGCCAATTGTATTAACATGCGCTCGGACTTGCTGCTCTCGGTGGTTCTTTGCGGCAAGAGAACGGAGCTAAGGAGAAAGACTATGAAGCTCAAAATGACGGGAGCGGCGGGATTGGCTGCGGCGTTTGTCGCGGGTATGCTGGTCGCGACGGCGTTGGGTTGGGGCATCTCTGCGGCCGGGGCGAAGACGCTGGGAGCTGCGGCGCAGCAGCAGCAAGTTACCGTGCAGAAGGTCATCACCCCGACGGTGACGGACGAGGACATTACTTTGCTGCGGAAAGATCTACGTGCGATGAAAATGCAGGTGATTGGGCAGAATATGTCGATGTCGGATGCGGAGGCGCAGAAGTTCTGGCCAGTCTACAACCATTACGTGAGGGACTTGTCGGAAGTAAACAATCAGAAGTACGCGCTGTTGAAGGAGTACGCGGAGACGTGGGCAACAATGTCAGACGAGGATGCCATGATTTATGTGCGGCACTGGCTGGAGGCGGACGGCGAAGCGCAGGCGCTGCGCTTGAAGTACGTGCCGGTGGTCAGCCAGGTGTTGCCGGGAAAGAAGGCAGCGACGTTTTTTCAGTTAGACCGCCGGCTGAACATGATCATCGATCTCCAATTGTTCTCGCAGATCCCGTTGGCGCATGTGAAGGACTAGCCGGGAAGAGATATCCGATATCAGCGATTAGACAGCAGGAAGACAGGGTGGCCACCCTTCCCGCGCAATCTTTGTGGGTCGCCCCTTTAGGGGCGACATAAGCCAAGCCGAGGAGAAGGGGCTTTAGCCCCTGAAGCTCCCGCCGCGCAGATTCGGATGTAGTCTTAAAGTCAAAATCCCAATTCGGAAAGAGGTTCGCGTGCACAAACTTATTCGAGCATTTCTGATCCTGATGGCCGTCCTGGCCGTAATTGCGTCTCCAAACTCGATGCGCGCGCGCCTGGCGCCGAACTCCGACGCCAGCGAAAAGCAAGCCGTCTGGGACAAGCTCGCCGATGAATATTTCGACCAGATTTATTTCAAGTTCGCTCCCAGCGCCGGCACCAGCGCCGGGCTGCATCAATACGATCCGCTGCTGGAGGACTATTCGCGCGCCGGGGTGGATACCGAAATCGCCGCGTTGCATGCCTTCGAAAAACGCGTGGAAGCCGTGAACCCGGCAGGCCTGGGCGAAGCACTCGCGGCGGATCGCGAACTGGTGCTCTCGAATATCCGCGGCGCGCTGCTGACGCTTGAAACGATTCGTCCGTGGGAAAAGAATCCTGATACCTATTCGGGCGGGATCAGCAACAGCGTGTACGTGATTATGATTCGCAAATTCTCTTCACCCGACGACCGGCTGCGCTCCGTGGTCTCGCGCGAAGAAAAGATGCCCGCGGTATTTGCCGCCGCGCGCGCCAATTTGAAGAACCCGCCGCGCATTTACACCGAAATCGCGCTCGAACAGCTTCCCGGCATCATTAGCTTTTTTCAGAACGACGTTCCCGCAGCCTTCGCCGGCGCCACCGATCCCGCGCTAAAAGCCGAATTCGCGAAATCGAATGCCGCGGTCATCGCGGGCTTGCAGAGCTACGCGGATTGGCTCAAATCAGATTTGCTGTCGCGTTCAAATGGAGACTTCCGCATCGGCGCGGACACCTTCTCCAAGAAATTGCTCTACGACGAAATGGTTGACACGCCGCTTGACCGCCTGCTCGAAATCGGCTGGGCCAACCTGCGCAAGAACCAGGCGGAATTCAATCGCGTCGCCAAAGAGCTGGAGCCCGCTAAGGCGCCGGCCGACGTGCTGGCCGAACTCGCCGCTATGCATCCCGCGCCGGACAAACTGCTGCAGAGCTTTCGCGACACGTTCGACGGCCTCATCGCGTTTATTCAGACCAAACACATCATCACCATTCCTAGCGATGTGCGGCCAACGCTCCAGGAAACTCCGCCGTTCATGCGCGCCACCACGTTTGCCTCCATGGATACTCCCGGGCCATTCGAAAAAGTCGCCACGGAAGCCTACTTCAACGTGACGCTGCCCGGCCCTCACGACACGCCCGAAGAAATCGAAGGCCGCATGGCCAGCTTCAACATAGGCACGATCGTCAGCACGTCAACGCACGAAGCCTACCCGGGTCACTACATTCAGTTTCTTTGGGTCAATCGCGCGCCCACCAAGGTTCGTATGCTGCTCGGCGCCAGCTCCAACGCGGAAGGTTGGGCGCACTACTGCGAACAGATGATGCTCGACGAAGGATACGGCCAGCCCGGCACGGGCGCGAAGGACGCGCGCGAGTCCAAATTCATCCGCCTGGGCCAACTGCAGGACGCGCTTCTTCGCAACGCGCGCTTCATCGTGGGAATTGAAATGCACCGCGGCAAGATGACTTTCGATCAGGCCGCCGAATTCTTCGTAAAGGAAGGCTATCAGTCGAAGCAAGTAGGGCTGGTCGAAACGAAACGCGGCACAGCCGACCCGACCTATCTTTATTACACGCTCGGCAAGCTCGAAATACTGAAGCTTCGCGAAGACGTGATGAAGAAGGAAGGCTCCGCATTTTCACTCGAGCAATTTCACAACAATTTCATGAAACAAGGTTTCCCGCCGATCAAGATCGTGCGCCAAGCCATGCTGGGAAATAATTCCCCAACGCTCTGACCACAATCCTCCGGGCGAGCGATCAAGCCGGCAAAATCATATGCGATGTCGACGGTTCGCAGGCA
>PLZZ01000226.1:0-641 GCA_003153585.1 Acidobacteriota bacterium
GCAATCCGCTGCGCAACTTCAGGCGACAATTTGCGGAGTTGTGATTGCGATGAAAGCTTCACCACAACTGTTTTTTTTGTTAGCAAGTCCATCACCGTAACCGAATTTGAGGCGGCATCCATCGAAGTGATTGTGCCGGCGATATTGCGGAACGATCCGGTGACGATTTCTTCCGCTTCCATCGCGCTTCCTTCCGCATTGCGCGTGCCTAGCGCGCGAAGCTGATCTCCCGGCTTGATTTGGTCCAGCGAGCTAGGACCGGCATCGTCGAATTTCACGGAACCAGGCGCATATCGGCGAAAGACGGTCTTAGGCGTGGTGTGTATCGCCATAGTTTTCGTGCCGCCGAGCGCGGTAAACGAAATGGAAACCGTTGCCGAGCCGGGATCTGCGCTGCTGACCAGGCCGCCTACACTGCGCTTTTGCCAGTCCTCGCGGTCATGTTCCTGCTTTGCGTCGACGTCAGCGCGTTTCATCACGATGATGCCGAGCGCGGGGACGGGCTGGGCCGTGTCCGAAGCTTTCCAGCGAACGAACACCCGGTCGCCTACTTGCAAATCTTTCAATTCCACCGGCACCGCGGTCTTTAAGTCCGTTTGCCCGGGAGCCACGCGAACGATCTTGGTTGTTGGTTGGACGCT
>PLZZ01000226.1:662-10484 GCA_003153585.1 Acidobacteriota bacterium
TAGCGTTGAGATTGCGCAGATGGCAAATTCCAATCTCGTCTTTTTAAACCAGAGCATTCAAGACACCTCGTTAAGGGCCGCACACTTCACGATGTTTAGACGCTGGCAGACCCGGGAACAGTTACGGCGAATTAAGAGAATTTCGATTCGCGCTTGGTCGCCCTTTTTATCGGACTTCTCGGCTCAAACTTTATTGCTTCTCCGGAGCGGTGGAGTCTGGCTTCGGGACCGCGAGGGGGCCGCTCATCAGACCTGCCGAGGGAAGCTGCGATGCGTCCCATCCGCCTCCCACAGCTTCGACTAGCTGGACGCTTGCCGTCATTTGTTGAATGCGCAGGCTAACGGCAGTTTGCTGGTTGGTGAACAATGCGGTTTCCGCGGTGATCACGTTCAGGTATGGGTCGATGCCTAACCTATAGCGATCGACCGCGATTTTGAGGTTTCGTTGTGCCGATCCCACGGCCGTATCTTGCTGCTTGATTTCGATGGATAAAATCCTCAGCGCGGCCAGGTTATCTTCCACGTTCTGAAATGCAGCTAAAACGGTCTGGCGGTAGTTCGCAATGGTCTCCAGGAAGTTGGCCTGAAACTGTTGCACGGTCGCCCTGCGCAACCCTCCATCAAAAAGTGTTTCCGTAGCGCTGGGGCCCACAGACCAAAACCGGCTCGGCCAGGTAAACCACTTCGTAAATGAAGTGGTCTCCAGTCCGGCGGACGCGCTCAATGTGACCGTGGGGTAATATGCAGCGTCCGCTATCCCGATCTGAGCGTTGGCTTGAGCCATCAATCGTTCTGACGCGGCAATATCAGGGCGTCGTTCGAGCAATTGTGACGGAACTCCGTAGGGGATTGCCGGAGGCTCGGTCTTCAACGGCTCGGTCGAAATCGAGAAGGATGAGGCAGGCTGGCCTACCAGAGTTGCGACTGCATGTTCGAACTGGCTGCGCAGGATGCCGAGGTTGGTGTCTTGAGCCTGGGCAGATTCGAGCTGAGTTTCGGCTTGGGCCACCGCTTCGTCAGAATCGATACCTGTTTCATAGAGTGCCTGGGTCAGTCTCAAAGATTCCTGGAAGGAGACGACCGTGTCATCCAACAATTTCTTCAGCGCGTCTTGTCCGCGAATACTGAAATAATCCACAGCGACTTCCGCTTGCACCGTCAAGCGCGTATTTTCGAGGTCCGCCGCGCTGGCCTGTGCTGCGTTCGCACTGGCTCTGACAGTATTTCGGACGCGGCCGAATAAATCCGGCACCCAGGTGGCATCAAAGGGCAACAGATAGTCAGTGAGCACTTGTGGGGTAAGCGGAGTCGCGCCGGTGCCTGTACCGGTTCCAGTTGCTTGGCCGCCGGAGACTGTCGCCGACTCGCGGCTATTTGTGATGGAGGGCCCTACTGTTACGGTTGGAAAGTACTGTGAGCGCGCTTGCCTTACCATGGAACGCGCCACCAGGAATGCCGCGGCCGCGGACGCGATATTCTGGTTCGATACATTCACCTGTTCTTCGAGTGCATTCAACTGTGGGTCATTGAATATTTCCCACCATTTGCCTTTTAGCGCGGCATCTTTCGGCTGCGCCACTCTCCAGCCATCGGTGGTTTGATAATCGGCTGGGGTAAGCTCTTTGTAGGCTTCGGGAGCGGTCACCGAAGGCCTGTGATATTTGGGCCCTACAGTGCAGCCGGACAGCAATAATGCGCCGCTAAGCGCGCAAGCTAGAAGCTGGCGCGCACTCTTGATAGAGGTTGTGGTTATGTCGTGTCTCAACTATCCAACTCCATGGTTTCGATTGATCGCCAATGCAAAGTCATCCCAACGTCTCCTGAGAAACCTGGTCGGGGGCTTTGTGGCGTGAAAGTAGCCAACGTGCGAACCAAATTCTCAAGCGGTCGAGAGAGAGATAAACAACAGGCGTGGTGTAGAGCGTCAGCATCTGGCTCACAATCAAACCGCCGATAATCGTAATTCCCAGCGGCCGTCTCAATTCCCAACCTGTTCCGGTGCCCAGGGCAAGGGGGAGCGCGCCGAATATCGCTGCCATAGTCGTCATTAAAATGGGACGAAAACGCAGCAAGCAAGCCTGATAGATAGCTTCTTCCGGGCTCTTCTTGTCGATGCGTTCAGCGGCGAGAGCAAAATCGATCATCAATATGCCGTTCTTCTTCACGATACCAATGAGCAGGATGACACCAATTATTGCGATAACGCTTAAGTCTATGTGAAAAAGAAGCAGCGCGAGCACCGCGCCTACCCCCGCGGAAGGTAGCGTGGAAAGAATCGTGATGGGGTGAACAAAGCTCTCATAAAGAATTCCCAGCACGATGTAAACGGCCGCCAGCGCCGTTATGATCAGGAGCGGTTGTGTCGAAAGCGAAGCTTGGAAAGCCTGTAGGGTCCCGGAAAACATTCCATGAATCGTGCTGGGCATCCCAATTCTCTGTTCCATCGCGATGATAGATTTCGCGGCATCACTGAGGGCCACGCCCGGAGCCAGATTAAAAGACACGGTCACGGAAGGGAACTGGCCCTGATGGTTCACAGAAAGGGGCGCCGTCGTGGTCTCAAAATGTGTAATTGCGTTCAGTGGGACTTCTTTTCCCGCGGATGCTTCGACGTAGACGTTTTTCAGGGCCTCGGGACTTTGCCAAAACTGCGGAGCTACCTCCATAACCACGTGATACTGGTTCAGAGCTGTATACATGGTAGAGACCTGCGACTGGCCAAAGGCTTCGTAAAGCGTGTTATCCATCATTTGTGGTGTGATGCCCAGCCTTGATGCTGTTTCCCGATCGTACACGAGCTCGGCTTGCAGTCCGCTGTTCTGTTGATCCGTGTTGACGTCCGTAAGAATGCTCTGCTTTCGCATTTCGGTGAGCAGGGTGGGACCCCATTTCACCAAATCGTCGAGATTGTCGCTTTGAATTGTGTACTGATATTGCGCACTGCTTTGCCTGCCGCCTATGCGCAAGTCCTGGCCTGCTTGCAGAAAAACCGTCGCTCCGGGGACGGATACAAGCTTCGGGCGCAAACGGTTGATGACCTGGCTGGCGGAAATCTTGCGCTCATTGAGAGGTTTTAGCGCCAGGTAAATGAAGCCGCTATTTGCCGCACCCTGGCCGCCTGTGAAGGCCATTACATTTTGAACAGCCGGATCAGTTTTGATCATGTTGACGAAGCGTAGAGTGTCAGCTTGCATGGCCTGAAAAGAAATGTCCTGCTCGCCCTGAATGCCTCCGAAAACCGTGCCGTTATCCTGCTGGGGGAAAAAGCCTTTGGGAACGATCCAGAAAAGATAGCCGTTCAGTATGATGGTGAGCAGCAAGACAGTGAGCGTCAGGGCCGGGTGTTTCAGCACCCAGGCCAGAGTTCTCTCGTAGGCCGCAAGCACGGAGTTAAAGGCCCGCTCGCTCGCGCGAAATATTTTATTGTGATCCTCGTCCCGTTGATGCTTGAGGAGCCTGGCGCACATCATGGGAGTTGTAGTGAGTGAAATGGCGAGCGAGATGATAATCGCAATGGACAAAGTGACCGCAAACTCGCGGAATAGCCTGCCGACGATACCGCTCATCAGCAGGATGGGAATGAACACGGCTACCAGAGAAATACTGATGGAAAGCACGGTGAAGCCAATCTCGCTTGCTCCTTTTAGGGCAGCGTCCATCGGGGAAAGCCCTTCTTCCAGGTAACGCGAGATGTTTTCAATCACAACAATGGCGTCGTCCACCACGAAGCCGGTGGCAATCGTCAGGGCCATCATGGACAGATTGTCGATGCTGTAGCTGCATAAATACATGATGGCGAACGTGCCGATCAAAGAGACCGGAACGGCCACGCTGGGGATAAGAGTGGCGCGCACGTTGCGCAGGAAAAGAAAAACCACTAGGATCACCAGGGTAATCGATATGGCGAGCGTGCGCTCCACATCGCTTACGGACGCACGTATGGTGGTCGTGCGATCGAGCATAATGGTGAAATCCATCGCCGCGGGAATGGAAGCTTTCAAAGCGGGAATGGAAGCTCGAATGCGATCGACGGTATCGATGATATTGGCGCCCGGCTGCCGGAAAATAATTAACAAGATGCCGGGCTTCCCGTTTACGAAACCGGCCGCTCGTATGTTCTCCACGGAATCCACTATGTCGGCAAAATCGGAGAGCTTGACGGCAGCACCGTTGTGATAACCGACTACCAGCGGTTTGTACGATTCTGCTTTGAGCAGTTGATCGTTGGTCGTGATGTCGGCGGTTCCCTGGTCGTCCGATATTTGGCCTTTGGGCGAGTTCGCATTCTGTTTGCTTAACAAGGATGCGACGTCTTGCAACCCCAGGCCGTAGTTGTTCAACTGCGTGGGATTGATTTCCACGCGCACGCCGGGTAAAGAGCTCCCGCCCACGCTGACCTGGCCGACGCCTTCAATTTGCGAAAGCCTCTGCTGAATGATGGTGGAGGCTGCGTCGTACATGGGGCCGCGATCGTAAACGTCCGAGGTGAGCGCGAGAATCATGATCGGGGCATCCGCGGGATTTACTTTCCTGTAGGTTGGATTGCTCGGCAGGTTTGCCGGCAGGTAGCTGCGCGCGGCGTTGATAGCGGACTGAACGTCCCTGGCCGCGCCGTTTATGTCGCGATTCAAATCGAATTGAAGCGTGATGCTTGTGGTTCCAATGCTACTAGTAGACGTCATCTCGGTGACGCCTGCAATTCGGCCAAATTGGCGCTCGAGCGGAGTAGCCACGGAGGAAGCCATGATCTCCGGGCTCGCTCCTGGCAATGCGGCACCGACGGAAATTGTGGGGAAGTCAACCTGCGGCAGGGCTGCCACCGGCAATTCTTTGAATGCCACCGCACCTGCAAGGGCCAAGGCCACGGTTAGAAGTGTGGTGGCTACAGGCCGCTCGATGAATGGAGAAGATAGGCTCATAGCTAATCCGCCGGCACGGACTCCGGGGCTCCTTGTCCGGAACCTCCGGTCCGCCAGGCCGAAACTTTCTTTGCCAGGCGGTCGAAGTAGATGTAGATCACGGGCGTCGTGTAAAGCGTGAGTACCTGACTGAGCAGCAGTCCTCCTACCATCGAGATGCCGAGAGGACGCCGCAGCTCAGATCCGATTCCTGAACCCAGCGCGAGCGGGAGACCTCCGAGCAGAGCGGCCATGGTGGTCATCATGATGGGGCGGAAACGCAGCAGGCAAGCCTCGTAGATCGCTTCCTCAGAGCTTTTGCCCTCCTTGCGCTCCGCTTCTAACGCGAAATCGATCATCATAATGCCGTTCTTCTTAACGATGCCGATTAACAGAATGATGCCTATCAGCGCCACGACGCTCAGTTCGGAGCCGCAAATCAACAAAGCCAGAATCGCGCCAACACCTGCTGAAGGCAGTGTAGATAAAATCGTGAGCGGATGAATGTAGCTCTCGTAAAGAATACCCAGCACGATATAGACGGTTACGAGCGCCGCCAGAATCAATATCGGCTCGTTGCTCAGCGATGCCTGGAAGGATGCCGCAGTGCCCTGAAACGCGGCCTGAATACTGAGCGGCATTCCGATTTCCTGCTGGGCCTTTTCAATCGCCTTGGTCGCTTCACCCAAGGAAGCGTTGGGCGCCAGATTGAATGACAGCGTCACCACAGGGAATTGTCCCTGATGGTTGACCGACAGCGGTGCGGTCTTGGATTCAAAGTGGGTGAAAGCGCTAAGTGGAACGGCAGCTCCATTCGCGGTGGCCACGGCCGTGGGACTCGCCGAGCCCGAGCTCGGCAGCGCCGACGAAGAGGCGGACGGACTTGGCGAGCCAGTTGATCCTCCTGTAGCTGTTGCGGCGGTTACGATACCGTTTGCGGTGCTGCTCGCCGGCGAGGAGCCGGTCGTGGTTGCCGAGGGAGCGATGGCCGACCGCACATAAATGTCTTGCAGTTTCGCGGGGTTTTTCTGAAACTCCGGCATGGTTTCGATGATGACGTGGTACTGGTTTAGTTGCGTGTACATCGTGTCCACTTGCCGTTGCCCAAACCCGTCATAAAGCGTTTGGTCGATCATGTTCGGCGTGATTCCCATGCGCGAAGCCGTCACTCGATCGATTACCAAGGAGGCCGCCAATCCTTGCGTCTGCTGATCCGTGGCAAGATCCTCCAGTTCGGGAATTTGTTTTAGTTTGTCCACCAGCTTTGCGGTCCACAAGTTCAGCTCATTGGCATCCGGATCTTCCAGAGTGTATTGATATTGGGTGCGGCTTACGCGATCGTCCACGGTGATGTCCTGGACGGGCTGCATGTAGAGCGTGATTCCTTCGATCTTTTCCAAATTGGGCTGCAAACGGCGAATTACGTCAGACGCATTCATCTTGCGTTGATTAAGCGGTTTCAGATTAATCAGCATGCGGCCGCTGTTCAGTGTTTGATTGGTGCCGTCGATTCCGATGAATGAGGAAAGACTATCGACCGCGGGATCCTTCAAGATCACTTCGGTCAGTTGCTGTTGTTTCTGCGCCATGGCCGGAAACGAAATGGACTGCGAGGCCTCCGAAATGCCCTGGATGATTCCGGTATCCTGCACCGGGAAAAATCCTTTGGGCACGATAATGTAAAGGATAACGGTGAGGACCAGGGTGGCGAGCGCAACAAACAGCGTCGCGGTCTGATGTTTCAGCACCCACTTAAGAGTGCGTCCGTAAAAAGCGATGATGCTCTCAAATGCATGCTCCGACACCTGGTAGAAGCGCCCGCGTTGCGATTCCGGCTTATGTTTGAGCAACTTGGCGCACATCATGGGCGTGAGCGTCAAAGAAACGACCGCGGACACGAGAATGGTTACGCTGAGGGTAACCGCGAACTCACGGAAAAGCCTTCCGACGATGTCGCCCATGAAGAGCAGGGGAATCAAAACAGCAATCAGGGAAATTGTCAGCGAAACGATGGTGAATCCGATCTGTTCCGACCCTTTCAACGCGGCCTGCAGCGGTGGATCGCCTTGTTCGATGAAGCGAACGATGTTCTCGATCATGACGATGGCGTCGTCCACCACGAATCCTGTTGAAATCGTCATCGCCATCAAAGTTAAATTGTTCAGGCTATAGCCCGCCAGGTACATCACGCCGAAAGTGCCTACGATGGATAGAGGCACGGCCACGCTCGGAATGATCGTGGCCGCGAGATTTCGCAGAAAGAGGAAAATGACCATCACCACCAGCGCGATGGTCAGCATCAATTCGAATTCGACATCCTCCACCGATGCGCGGATGGTCGTTGTACGGTCCGTGAGAACGATCACGTTAACCGACGCAGGCAAGTTACTTTGCAACAGGGGTAAGAGCTTTTTCACTCGGTCCACAACTTGAATGATGTTGGCGCCCGGTTGCCGCTGGATGTTCATAATCACGGCGGGCGTGGTGTTCATCCAGGCCGCTTGCTTTGTATTCTCAACGTCGTCAATCACACGCGCCACGTCCGATAGAAAAACGGGGCTTTGGTTGTGATAGGCCACGACCACGTGTTGGAAATCCTTGCTGGTTAGCAACTGATCGTTGGCGTCGATCTGATAATCCTGATGCGGGCCATCGAAATTGCCCTTGGCCAGATCGAGGCTGGTGTTCTGAACGGCCGTCCTTACGTCTTCCAGGTTGATACCGTAGGAGGATAGCGCCGTCGGATTTATTTGGATTCGCACCGCGGGTTTCTGCCCTCCGCTGATGCTCACCAGGCCAACGCCGGTTACTTGCGCGATCTTTTCCGCAAGGCGCGTGTCTGCCAGATCCTCCACCTGCGAAAGCGGGATGCTGGAAGAGGTCAACGCTAGCGTCAAAATCGGCGCATCCGCGGGGTTTGTCTTGCTGTAGACGGGTGGAACTGGAAGATCGGCCGGTAAATAGCTTTGGGCCGCGTTGATGGACGCTTGCACTTCCTGTTCTGCGACGTCGATGTTTAAATCGAGCGAGAATTGTAAAACGATGACTGAGCTTCCGTCCGAGCTCGTCGAAGTCATCTGATTCAGACCGGGCACCTCGCCAAATTGCCTTTCCAGAGGTGCGGTTACCGCTGAGGCCATCACGTCCGGGCTCGCTCCGGGATAAAACGTCACGACTTGGATGATGGGGTAGTCAACTTCCGGGAGCGCAGAAACCGGAAGCTGCAAGTACGCCACGAATCCTGCGAGCATAATCGCTGCCATTAGCAGCGAGGTGGCGACCGGCCGAAGAATAAATGGACGAGACGGACTCACGGATGGGCTCCCCCGCTAGTGCTGGGGCTGGCGTTCGGGCTTGCCGGCGCCTGAGTGCCGTTAGTTGCGCCGCTGCCGCCGCTGCTTCCGTTGCTTCCACCGCTGCTGCTGGCTTTGGTGATCGTAACTTTTGCGCCGTTTTGCAATTTGTCGAACCCGTTCACTGCAATTTCGTCGCCGGCATTCACACCTTGCACCGCCGCGGTATTGCCATCCGTAGTGCCTACGGTGATCGTGTGCAATGTTGCTGTATTGTCTGAGCCGATGACGTAAACGAAGGCGCCCTGCGCGTTGCGCTGAATCGCCGCGGTTGGAAGCAGTACGACTCCGCGCTGTGTATCCACGAGCAATCTCGCATTCACAAACTGATTTGGAAACAGCGCGAGATCCTGGTTTTGAAAAATTGCCTTCAGTTTCACCGTACCGGTGGTCTGGTCAATCTGGTTGTCCAGCGTCAGCAGTGAGCCCGACGCCAGCTTTGTGGTTTGATCGCGCGCGAATGTATCCACTGGAAGCTTTTGGCCGTTGCGCATCTGTTTCTGAATCTGAGGCAGATAATCTTCCGCCACGCTGAAAATGACGGTAATGGGTTGGAGCTGAGTGATCACAACCAGCGCAGTGGTGGCGCCGGAAGTAACGATGTTGCCGGGGTCGACCAGGCGAAGTCCCACGCGACCCTCTATCGGCGCGACAATCCGGGTGTAATCGACGTTTGTCGCCGCGCTTGCAACCGTCCCTTCGTCCTGCTTGACGGTTCCTTCATCCTGTTTGACCGTCTGGGTCTGGTCGTCAAGCTGCTGCTTTGCAATAGCGTTGCGGCTGTAGGCCTGCTGATAGCGGTCCAAATCGATCTTCGCTTCACTCAATACTGCTTGGTCTTTTGCCAGCGTGCCTTGCGCCTGGGTCAGCGCGGCCTGATAAGGTCGCGGGTCTATCTCAATTAGGAGATCTCCTTTGCGAACCATTTGGCCTTCGCTATAGGCCACGTTTGTGATTTGGCCGTCCACACGGCTGGTAATTGTCGCGGTATAGACCGGAGTAACCGTTCCCAGAGCATTGATGTAAACGCCAATGTCGCCGGTCCGCGCAGCAGATGTTTGAATTGGAACGCCGGGGCGTGGCTGTTTGGCCAGAGCCTTGGCAGCTTCGGCGGCCTTCACATGCTGGCGATAAAAATAGAAGACTCCGAGAAGCACCAGCAAGATGAGGATGATCCAAACCCAAGGATGATGCTTGCGAGGGCGGTCGTCGGCATGAGCGGGGGATTTGGGCTGAGGCGGCGCCACCGCCGGCGGTGCGGTCGCCGTGGTGCTGGGAGAGTCTTTGGTGCTGATCGTTACTGGTGCGTTCGGCCCGCCCGGGGCGTTGGGTGTGCCGGGAGTGCCCGACCCGCTGGCGGAACTTGGGACATTGGGAGAGTTCGGAGTGCTCGGCGGATTATCGGGCAATTTGTAGTTCCTCTTTTTCAGGATAGGATCGTGAGCCGTTCGGGCCTTGCTATCGAACTATCTCCAGTCTTCCGCGTCCTTATGATTTAGCGCCAGCTCGTTACAGGTAACTTGGCTGCGAGTGGTCCGGGCCGCCCATACTTCGGGAAAGCCGCCTGCAAT
>PLZZ01000226.1:10559-22945 GCA_003153585.1 Acidobacteriota bacterium
GCGAGAGGGGAAAGCAGACCATATCTGAACATAGACCCGCCGAAAACGCGATTGAACTGTCTTCAAATGTTCCCAAAGAGGACTCCATTCAGGGCCGGGAGTTTCGTCAAGCGGCGTTCGGAGAAATACCAAGGAGGGAGGCATGTTGCATCTAGCAAGGAGCGCCGCTTGATTTTCAGGCTGGTGCTTAATTAATGCGTTTCACCGCTTCGACGGGCGCTCCGTTATCAAAGATGTTCTCACCGAACACGATTGGATTCTGGCCTGCTCCGCCGTTGAACAAGAAGCCGTCAAAGTTGGCCTGGTCTCCCACGGTTATGCCGTTGAATCCGGTGGCGACGATTCCTCCGAAGGTTGTTTGCGTGCCGGTTTGCACCTGAATCGTTGAAATCGCATTGTCAGTGAAGAAATTATTTAGTCCGTTGACCGTCAGATTCGGCGACGTAATAGTGGAAACGGTGCCGCTAAATTGAGTCGGTTCCAATTCGATTTGATCCGCCGTGGTGGTGGAAATGTCACCGGCAGTAGTAATTCCAGTGGAATCGATCAGCACATTTTGGCCAACCACCAAATCGCCTGAACCAGCGAATGTGAGGCCTGCGGGTAAAGTCTGTCCGGCGGGCACTCCCACGGAAAACCCTGCACTCGTAGCGGGGAGCATGAGCGTAAGCACTTCCCCGACGGTCACGCCCTGAGTATTGCCCGCGGGTACTTGCGTCACGAGGACCATCGGTGTCGGCGCTGTCGCCACGATGGTTCCCTCGAATGCCTGCCCGAAGTTGAAGCCGCTCTCGTCTGTAACGGAAGTCGCCGACAGCACCAACGGAGACGTGTCGCTAACACTGTAATTAATACTCACGATCTGGTTGGCCAAGACACAGGTCAAGTTGTTTGCGCTACAGCTCGAGAATCCGCTAAAGGTGGCACTAGGGCTCGGGGTAACCGTGACAGCCTGACCCGTCGCACTGTCGGTCAGGGTGAAGCTGCTGGTCAAGACACTCGTCACTGGGCCAGTTACATTGCTGACGTCAACCAGGTTGCCGTCCCGGCCCGGCTCCGTTGTTACAGCCACCCCCGCGACGGGATTAATCGTGAAAGTGGTGGTCGTTNNCCGTCGCGGCTACCAAGGAATCGGCCACACTAAATTCTATGGACACATTTGTGGGCTGACCTCCCGAAAGTTTTACCGCGCTAGGAAACGGTACGTTTACGAAACTATTCGTCAGCGTCGGCGACAGTTCACATACCGCGGGCGTCGCTGCCGCTGTGCACGAGTTTGGAGGGGTTGCCGTATCCTTGTCCGTCGAGTTCGGATCGACGTTGACCGCTACCGTGGCAGTCCCGAACGTAATCAAGACAGCGGTGTAAGTGCCAGGCGCTACGCTCGTGGTCGCGAGCACATCAGATTGCTGCGACGTCTGCATGTTTTCGATCTGCACGGTCATAGGCAAATCGGGAAGCAGGCTTTGGGCTCCGCTGCAGTCCGTCGCAAACGCATTAGCGCTCGTAAGCAAACACGCGCCAGTGATCTGAATATCGAACGACAACACACCGACGCCGGATGGTTGGTCGGAGATCGAAACGACGACGGGGACTTCCGATGAGCTGTGGCCGCTTCCGCCGCAGCCGCCGAAGAAAACCAGTAGCAAGGGTAACACTGATAGCAACGAAATCTTCTTGCCCACGTTAAAGACCCTCCGAGAAGATTTAACCCACGCCTGTTTGATGCAACCTCTCCTCGATCTCTGCATCCGGTAAATCTTGTATTGTCCTCAAAGGCATCGCTAGAAGCACGAAATTACTGTTCAGAGAACCTCATTCCTAGGAGTCTAACGCGATTCCCAATCGCCTGCGAGGTATTCACGGAAATATTCCGTGACTGCAACTCACCTGCTGCCGGACAAAGTCACCAGCGATGGGGTTGCCGGACAGCCGCACATATTTGAGATTCCTTTCGCAGGCCAAACCAATTAATCTGGCATTCAAATTTTGGGCTTCCGAAGAGTCTGATATCGAGGGCCGATGAAACTCTTGGATCTTTGTTTTGGAAAACCGCTGGCAGCGTCGGACGAGCGGGCCGAACAGCTCGGTACCGCATCCGGCATCCCTATCTTCGGATTGGATGCGCTCAGCTCCGCTGCCTATGGGCCGGAAGCCGCACTTACGCTTTTGATTCCGTTGGGCGCCGCGGGTATTGCTTACATCGTCCCGATCAGTACGAGCATCATCGTGTTGCTCGCCATCGTCTATTTTTCCTACCGGCAAACAATTGCGGCGTATCCGGGCGGCGGAGGATCCTACACGGTCGCCTCGGAAAATCTGGGCGTGTTCGCGGGATTGCTTGCAGCGTCCGCGCTGATGATTGACTATGTCCTGACCGTCGCTGTCGGGATTTCTGCCGGAGTTGGCGCACTCGTTTCCGCGCTTCCGAACCTTCTTCCGCACACGCTGCTGCTGTGCCTGAGCATCTTGGTGCTCATCACATTTATCAATCTGCGAGGAATGCGGCAGGCCGGCATCATTTTTATGTTTCCCACCTACTTGTTCATCGGGAGTTTGCTTGCGGCCCTGGCATTCGGAGTCTTTAAGTCCGTCATGGCCGGCGGACACCCCGTTCCAGTCGCAATGCCCCCTCCTGCGCCTTCTTCTGCGGTCGCCGCGGCGAGCGTTTGGTTGTTGCTGCAATCTTTTTCCAACGGCTGCACGGCCATGACCGGCGTGGAGGCTGTTAGCAACGGCGTTCGGGCATTTCGCGAGCCGGTGGTAGACACTTCCCGGCGGGTTCTGACGATTATTATTGCCCTCTTAATGGTGATGCTCGCGGGGATCGCTTATCTTGTCCGCGCCTACCACATCGCGGCCACGGACCCGGGCCAGCCGGGATATCAAAGTGTTTTGTCCATGATCGTTGCCGCAGTCGCCGGCCGCGGAATTTTTTATTACGTCACCATCGGCTCNNGCGATTTCATTGAATGGCTACCTTCCGGATTCTTTCAGTCTTCGCGGACGCCGCTTGGTTTATTCGCAAGGAGTTTACGTCCTCGCAATTCTCGCTGGCTCTCTCTTGGTCGTTTTCCGCGGTGTGACCAATAGGCTCATTCCTCTTTACGCGGTCGGCGCTTTCCTCGCTTTCACGCTTTCGCAAGCTGGAATGGTGGCGCACTGGAAAAAGAACAGAGGCCCCGGCGCGGGCCGAAGCATGTTCGTCAACGGGCTGGGAGCCATCGCTACCGGCGCGACTGTGATTGTCGTTCTGGTTGCAAAGTTTATCGAGGGAGCTTGGGTCACGGCGGTGCTTATTCCCGCGCTGCTTTTGCTTATGATGGCCGTGAAGCGTTATTTTGTGCGCGTTGAAGATGAAATACTCACTCAAGAACCTTTGGAAATCGCGCCAGTCAAGCCGCCGCTGGTAGTCTTGCCGATTTACAGGTGGAGCAAGGTGATCCAGAAGGCGCTTCAATTCGCATTAACAATTTCCGCTGACATTCATGTCGTACACGTTTGTAGAGAAGATCAGAAAGAACAGCTTAAGGACGAGTGGGCCCGGTTGGTCGAAGAGCCGGCCCGCCGAGCTGGGTTGCCGGTACCGAAATATGTCGAGGTGGCATCGCCGTATCGGCTTGTGATTACGCCCGTCGTGGACTATGTCTTGATGCTGCAGGTGGAAAACCCAGACCGCCAAATAGTGCTGATCGTTCCGGAATTAATCGAGCTCCATTGGTATCACTATTTTCTGCAGAGCAATCGCGGCGAGCTCATGAAAGGGCTCATGCTTCTGCGGGGAAATCAGAACATCGCCATCATTAATTTGCCGTGGTATCTGACCGGAACCTAAGCCAGGCGACTGCTATCGCGCGCGCCTCTTCGCGTTTGTCTTCGCTCGTGCGCTCCTGGGTTTCGATACTTTCTTCGCCAGCGGTACGGGCGTGGCAGCGGCACTCTGGAGCAGAAGCAGGAACGCTTGCGCGTCCCGAGAAAGAGCCCGGTGCCGGGGATGAATTACATCCAGGTTCCGGCGCAGCGGCTCGGCGTTGATGATTTCAATCGCGACGAGCTTGCCTCGTCTAAGCTCCGTGGTCACCGCAATCTGCGGAAGGAAGCTAAGTCCCAGCTTGCGTTCCACCATTTTCTTTGCCGCCTCAATTGTTTCCACTTCCAAAACCACGTTCGGCAGCAGCCCCGCCCGCCGGAAGAGGCTCTGGCTCAGCGTCCAGTCGCTCGATCCGCGGTCGAAAAATATGAGCGGCCACGACTCCGTCTCCTCCAGACGGACTCGGCTTTGTTGCGCCGCCGCGTGTGCCGGGTGGCCAACGAGAATCAATGGATCATCGCGCAGCGTCGTGGTTTCCACTTCGGGATGATGCAGCGACCGCGCCACGCCGATATCGGCTTCGCCGTCCAGGACCATCTTTAAGACCTGCAGCGAGGTGCCCGAGCGAAGGTTCACCAGTACTTTTGGATGCTTCGATTGGTACGCCTTCATCACGTCGGGCAAAAAGTATGTGCAGATGGATAGAGCCGCGGCGATGTTCAGCACGCCGCTCTCAGAAGGCTGTGATACATGCACGGCTTGCCGCGCCAGCGCGACGGTCCGCAGCAATTGCTCGGCAACCGGCCGCAGCGCCTTCCCGGCAGGGGAGAGCAAGACGTTGGAATGCACTCGGGTAAAGAGCTTAACGCCGAGCGAAACTTCTAACGCGCGGATACGCGCGCTGACCGCGGGCTGGCTCACGCGCAACGCTCCCGCCGCGCGATGAAATCCGCCGTATGTCACCACCGCCAGGAATGTTTCTACCTGGTCGATTTCCACTAGCCACCTCCGGCTACAGGTTTTGCAGTAGAACGATTGTACTGGAACCGATAACATAATTCTATCAATATGATAAGGACAATCAGTTTGACTGATAGGGCCGGTCGTTTCATACTCTCCTACGTTGCCGTATGGCGCTACGCGGCACGACGATTTACCTCGCGAAGTTTCAGACCTGGTTTTTCAGCAGAGCTTTTCAACCACGAAAACATTTAAAGAGAGGCGACACAAATGGCCAGCAACGGAACGTCTTCGAACGGCAATTCCTCAAACCACGGCATGGATTGGGAAACGGATCCCCGCTGGAAGGGCGTCACTCGCCCTTATCCTGTCGCAGACGTCGAAAAATTGCGCGGGTCGGTTCATGTCGAGCACACCCTGGCGAAGCTGGGCGCTGAGCGCCTGTGGAAATTGCTGCACGAAGAAGAGTACGTTCCGGCATTAGGCGCCATGACGGGCAATCAAGCCGTTCAACAGGTGAAGGCCGGACTGAAGGCGATTTATGTGAGCGGCTGGCAGGTCGCCGCGGATGCCAATGACTCTGGACAGATGTACCCGGACCAAAGTCTCTACCCCGCCAACAGCGTTCCGAGTCTCGTGCGCCGAATCAATCAAGCGCTCACGCGCGCGGACCAAGTTCATCACGCCGAAGCGAAGGACGATACGTACTGGTTTGCCCCCATGATTGCAGACGCCGAAGCTGGCTTTGGCGGTAACCTGAACGCGTTTGAGCTGATGAAGGCCATGATCGAAGCGGGCGCAGCATGCGTCCATTTTGAAGACCAATTGTCTTCTGCCAAGAAATGCGGCCATCTGGCGGGAAAAGTTCTGGTGCCGACGATTGAGGCCATTCACAAATTGGTGGCTGCGCGGCTGGCGGCGGACGTTATGGGAGTGCCCACTTTGCTCATGGCGCGCACGGACGCCGATAGCGCCACGCTTCTCACCAGCGATATTGACCCGCGCGACCGTGAATTCATCACCGGCGAACGTACTGCCGAAGGATTCTTCCGCATTCGCGGCGGCACCGAGTCCGCCATTGCCCGCGGCCTGGCCTATGCCCCGTACGTGGATCTGCTCTGGTGCGAAACCTCCAAGCCGGATCTAGCGGAGGCACGGAAGTTTGCCGACGGGATTCACGCAAAGTACCCGGACAAAATGCTGGCTTATAATTGCTCGCCTTCGTTCAATTGGAAGAAGAATCTGGACGACGCCACCATCGCTAAATTCCAGCGCGAGCTCGCATCCATGGGCTACAAATTCCAGTTCATCACCCTGGCCGGTTTCCATGCGCTCAACCTGACCATGTTCGATCTCGCCCGCACCTACAAACAGAGCGGCATGACCGCCTACTGCGAGCTGCAAGAGAAGGAGTTCGATTCAGAGAGGAACCACGATTACGAAGCCGTGAAGCATCAGCGCTTCGTCGGCACGGGATATTTCGACGCGGTGCAGCAGGTGATTACCAGCGGTACCGCTTCCACCACCGCGCTCGAAGGGTCCACTGAGTCAGCTCAATTCGATCATTCGAAGCCGGCCGCGCCCGCAAACGAATCGAAGTCTGCGCAGACGCCAAAACCCACGGAGCGCCGTGTGCCGGCAATGGCAGCAAAAACGGCCGCTACCGCCGCCGACTAGCTGGGTTGCGCTAACACGATCTTCGACGTGGTTACGGCTTGTCCCACGTGCCGCTGCGTATGATCGGCCACGTGGACCAGCAGTCCGCCTAGCGTGGTTGGCAATTCCTTTTTCCCGACAGCGCGCGGCTCATTAAGCCGGGCTACATCGAACGCGCGAATTCGCGCCGCGCTATTCCGCAGCGCCAAGTCCAATTCCGCAAACAATTCCTCGCGTTTTGCACCAGGATCCAACTCGCTGTTCATCGCCACTAGTTGCGCCTCGCTCAGTTTGTTTTCTTCCGCATAAGTCAGCAGCCGGTCAATGCTGCGCGCAATATGCCGCAAATGAAACGCCACTGGCGCAATTCCCGCCGGCCGCGCGTTCAATTCCGCGTCGCTAAGCGGCCCGCACCATCGCTTCAAATCTTCCTCGGCGAGTTCCAGCGCGTGCAACACAGCCCGCGGCACCGCCGGCATCTCAGCTAACGTGCCGCGCAACCACGGTTCTGGTAATTCATTCAATCCCATTGAACCTGTCCTCCCAACCGAGGCAAAGAATTCGATGAAGGCGTGAATTTAGCATTCGAGGATGCGGCCGACGTGAATTGACGAGTCCGCGGACCAGGCAGAACTAAAAAGCGGCCTTCATCTATTTTGACTTCAATCCTTCGGTGATGAGAGGAGCTTCCGATTTTTGAAGCTCCGCCGCCACCTTCTCCATCTGGCGCATGGCGCGCAGGTGATTTCGTCCCGCAATCTTGAGTACGTCGTCATCGGAATATCCTCGGCGCAGAAGCTCGGCGAAGAGGTACGGATAGCGGGTAACGTTTTCCAGACCGACCACCATCGAGCCTGGAACGACATCGTAGAAGTCGGCGCCAACACCGATGTGATCGACGCCCGCCACTTTGCGAATGTGGTCGATGTGGTCGGCTACATCGGATACGCCGCCGCGCGGAGGGACGTTTTCCTTATCCCAGTCGGCAAGGCCTTTCGCAATCGCTTGGTCGGTATCGAGGCGGGCGTGCAGGTCTTGGAGCGCAGCCGTACGTTTCTGTTGCCACTCAGGGTAACGCGGTGATACGAACTCCCAGATGAAGTTTACGTGCACCACGCCGCCGTTGGCGGGCATCAGCCGCAGCACATCATCAGGAACGCAGCGCGGGTGCGGGTCAATAGCGAAGGCGTTCGAGTGCGAGAAAATCACGGGAGCGCGCGTCACGTGCAGCGTATCCCGCATTGTGTCAGCGCTGACGTGAGAGATATCTGCGAACATGCCCAGGCGATTCATTTCCTTTACTACGCGTTCGCCGAACTCGGTGAGCCCGTAATGTTCCGGGCGGTCGGTTGCGGCATCGGCCCAATCAATATTGTCCCAGTGAGTGAGCGTCATGTAACGCGCGCCCAAAGCGTGAAAAACGCGAAGCGCAGCGGGAGAATTCTCAATCATGTGGCCGCCTTCGACGCCAAGAAGGCACGCAATGCGTCCCGATTGATGGATGCGGTCGATGTCGTCAGCCGTTCGCGCTTGTTCGAGTTCGGGACGGCTTTGGATGAAGCGCAGCGCGACATCGAACTCGCGGAGCGCTTCATGCAAGGATGTATGGGTTTTCTGCGTGGCAGAATCCACCCAAATCGACCAGTACTGCGCCCCGACGCCTCCTTCGCGCAATCGCGGAATATCGGCACACAGAGTGGGCTGAACCTTGCTCATATCGAACGAGGTTAGATCACCGGCATTGGTTTCGAGAAACATCGTCGGCAGATCGTTGTGCGTGTCGATGAAGGGAGCCTGGTCCAGAAGAGACTTGGCTCGGGCGAGCAAGTTTGGATCAGGGGCCAACGGATCGTCAGCAGCGGCGGTGACGCCAGCGAGCACAGAGTTAGCGAGCACCGCGGTACCTGCAAACATGCTTGTCTGCTCAAGAAAACGGCGGCGTGAGATCAACGGGAATCTCCTTATTGGCTTGAAACACGAGACCGACTCTAATGCGGCCTCGCTTGTTCGCGCTATAGTAAAACTCGGTCATTATTTAATCTTGGCTGCACGTCCTTCGGTGGGAAGCTTCTGAAATTGGAGGGCGTCATGGCCGGGCACCACCCGGTCCACGGAACCGGCAAGATCAAAAATCGTTTCACGTTAGTTTCTCCCTGCCGTTCGACGAGTCCAGTGCCACGAACAGCGCGCCAGCCGGCGTGTCGCGTTTTAGTTTGGCAAGCCGGGTAACATCTATTAACCAAGGGTGCCGTCTTGTCAATCCTATTCCTGTGCGATAGAGTAGCCGCCTTCTCAGCGGGGCGAAACCAAAATGCCAGTCGCAGCGGGACGGGAAAAACTGAAGGTCTTAATCCGCCGCTCTGCGATTCAGAAACGCGTTCGCCAGGTCGCGCATCAGATCACCCGGGATTTCAAGGGAGAGCGCGTCCATATCGTCGGAGTGCTGAAAGGCGCATGCATCTTTCTCTCCGACCTTGTCCGCGAGCTGAGCCTGGATACTTCGATTGATTTCATCGCCGTGTCTAGTTACGGCAAAGGAAAACAATCTTCCGGCCAGGTGCGCGTTCTGAAAGACCTCGATAGCAGCATCCAGGGTCTTAACGTCGTGGTGGTCGAAGATATACTGGATACCGGCTTGACGCTGAGCTACCTCCTGCGCGTTTTGCAACAAAGAAAACCGAAAACTTTGCGGGTGGCTGCGCTCCTGGATAAACCTTCACGCCGGATTAAAGATGTGAAGGCCGACTACATCGGTTTTAAAATCCCCAACGAATTCGTGGTTGGCTACGGCCTGGATTACGCAGAGCGCTATCGCAACTTAAAAGACGTCTGCATTCTCAGCCTTCCGACGGAATAACGTGCCGCAAAAAGAGTCCGAAATCGCGCGGTTGATCGACCACACGCTGCTGAAGCCTGAAGCCTCGCGCGAAGATATCCAGCGGCTGTGCGAGGAAGCCATCGATTACGGTTTTGCATCCGTATGCGTGAATCCCTGGAACGTTTCGCAGGCCGCCGAATTGGTGCGCGGGACGGAAGTGCGCGTCTGTGCCGTGGTTGGATTTCCTCTCGGCGCGACGCTCCCCATCGTAAAGGAATTTGAAGCGGGAGAAGCGCTCAAAGCCGGCGCGCAGGAAATCGACATGGTCATAAACATCGGCGCGTTGAAATCCGGTCAGGAAGCTCTGGCGGAAGCTGACATTCGCGGAGTTGCGGACGCGAGCCATCGCGCGGGTGCTCTGTGTAAGGTAATTCTGGAGACGGCAGTCTTGACCCGGGAAGAAAAAGTTCGCGGCTCGCTCTTGGCCAAGAAGGCCGGCGCCGATTTCGTCAAGACTTCCACTGGTTTTGGTCCCGGAGGCGCTACGGCGGAAGACGTGCGCTTAATTCGAGAAACTATTGGCAGCGGCACCGGAATCAAAGCCGCCGGAGGCGTGCGCACCCTGGAAGATCTGCGGAAAATGGTGGAAGCGGGAGCCACCCGCATCGGCACAAGCTCAGGCGTGAAGATCATCGAACAACTCCGCGGCGCGAATCCCGCCGGCAGCGCCGATTCATCCGGCGCGACCGGCAAATATTAAGCACGCTGAAATTGTCTGGATTTCGGCCCAAAGCAACTGTCGTACGCCTGATATAATTAATCGATTGCGACACTCGCAGCGCGCTGGTTTTTGGCCGCGCGCGAGTGGTTTTGATTACCTTGGCGGGGGCCGAGGCGCTCCATCCACAGAAAAATGGAATCTACAGGCCTCAATCCGAAGCTGGATCTTCCGGCGGAGACTCTCGCGATTCTCGCCGAGATTAGCGAGGAAATTAACGCCTCGCTGAATTTGGACGAAGTGCTCGCAGGCGCTGCGGCGCAAATCAAGCGGCTGATCGATTATGAAATCTTCGCGGTCGTGTTGCCCGAAGAGGGAACCGACCAGATGTATTTTCGCTTTGCCATCGGTCATCGCCCGGAGGTGGTGAAGCACTGGCGAATTCCCATGGCCGAGGGAATCATCGGTTCGGCCGCGGCCACGGGCCAGCCGATCCGCGTCGCCGACGTTCGCAAGGACCCGCGCTATTTGAACGCGCTCGACGCCGTCAGATCGGAATTGGCCGTTCCGCTGATTGTGCGCGGNNCTGGTCGCCAGCCGCATTGCCGGAGCCATCGAAAATGCCCGGCTGTTCGAGCACGAAAAAAATCAATCCGAAACGCTGTTGCTCCTGAATGAAGTGGCTCGCGAAGCGAACTCTTCGCTTTCCGTCGAAGAAGTCCTGCGCCGCGCCGCGGAACTCACCAAGCGCCTGATCGATTACCAGATTTTTTCCATTTTGCTTTACGACGAGAGCGACAAGCTATTTCACCATCGCGTCACCGTGAAATTCGGCCAGCGCACCCAGGAAAAATACGCGGTGCCCGGACACGAAGGAATCGTCGGCGCGGCGGCATCTACCCGGCGTCCCGTGGTGGTTCCGGACGTAAAGCTCGATCCCCGTTATCTAATGGTGAATCCGGAGACGCGCTCCGAAATGGCCGTGCCCATGCTCTATAAAGATCGCGTCATCGGAGTGATGGATCTGGAAAGTCCGCAGCTCAACTATTTCACTCCCGACCACGTGCAAGCACTTTCGATTCTCGCCGCACATCTGGCTGTCTCGATTGAAAACGCGCGGCTCTACGAACAGGTAGCGCGAGACGAAGCGCGCATGGAACGCGATTTGAGTGCCGCGCGGCGCATCCAAGGCGCGCTACTGCCTCGTCTTCCCGGGCCGGAGTTCGGCCTCGATATTGCCGCGCGCGTGGTTTCGTCCCGTGAACTGAGCGGCGACCTCTACGATTTTTTGCGCTACGGTCCGCAGGAATTGGCCATTGCCATGGGAGATGTCAGCGGGAAGGGAAGCGCCGCGGCTCTGTACGGCGCTGTCGCAATCGGCACGCTGCGCAGCCTCGGTCCTCAAAAACATCGTCCTGCCGATATGCTTAGCGCCATCAACGGATTTCTCGGAGAGCGACGCATCGAGGGCCGCTTCATGACGCTGTGTTTCGCAACCTGGCACCGAGGACGTCATAAGCTGCGCGTCGCCAATGCGGGCCAGGAACAGCCTTTTTTGTATCACGATGGCCGCTGCGAACGAATCCCGCTGGAAGGATTTCCACTCGGCATGTTTGAAACGGCTGTGTACGATCAAAAAAGCTACATTCTCGACGCAGGCGATATCGTGGTGTTCTACTCCGACGGCATCGGCGACACGCAGAATCCGACGACCTCGGAATTTTACGGCCATGATCGTCTGGGAGTGCTCATTTCAGAAAATCACNNTTTGACGACCGCACTCTTGTTGTGTTGAAAGTGAAATGACGCTCGCGGCTATTTAGCCTGGGAATTCACGGTCCGTACAGCCACTTCTGCACCCGATCTGTCATTCGGAGTGAAGCGAGGAATCTGCTCTGCGGCTCAAAAATCTTTCGCCTTTGTGCGGAGTGAATTGAAACTTCAACCTCAGCGTTCTCCCCACCGAAGCTTGCTGCGCAATACTTCGTAATAGGTCTTTCGCGGCGGCCGCACGAACTTCACCTTGGATGAAGACTTAGTGATGACCACATGATCCTTAGGCTCGAGTTGAAAGCCGAGTTGGCCGTCTAGCGTCAAATACACAGGCTCGTCCGCCGCCGTAAAGTCCAGCTCCACGCGCGATGTATCCGGAATCACCAGCGGGCGATTCGTCAGCATGTGNNAGATCGGCGTAATCACGAACGCGTCGAGGTCCGGCTGAATAATCGGTCCGCCCGCCGCAAGCGAGTAAGCTGTCGAGCCGGTCGGCGTTGCCACGATAATTCCGTCTGCGCGGTAGCGCCCCACGTGACGAGTGTCCACAAAAACGTCAAAATCCAACATGCGCGCAAGCGCCGCCTTATTTGCCACCGCTTCGTTCAACGCAGTTTCTCTCTGGGCAGCTTTTCCGCTTCGCAAAATCT
>PLZZ01000226.1:23093-23215 GCA_003153585.1 Acidobacteriota bacterium
CTCGCAGCCATTCCGCCAGCGGCGGAACAACCGACGACACCATTTCCTTCACCGGTTTGCAGATGATGCCCGCGGCGCGGATCATATGTTTGGACGCAAATTCTACTCTACCCGCGCGCGCG
>PLZZ01000226.1:23252-23451 GCA_003153585.1 Acidobacteriota bacterium
CGGCGCTCACCCGCTCGATAGCTTTCTGGTGCAGCGAGGTGTCGCGAACGATTCCGCCTTTGCCCACGTCGCGTTTTTCCAGCTCGAATTGCGGCTTGATCAGAATTAAGAAATCAGCATCGGCCGCTGCCGCCGGAACGACCGCCGGCAATACTTTCGTCGCCGAAATGAATGACACGTCCATGGTAACCAGCGCAGC
>PLZZ01000226.1:23477-27540 GCA_003153585.1 Acidobacteriota bacterium
CCGGTCGAGCTTCCGATGTCTAAGCAAACTTTATCCTGCGGGCTTACGCCGAAATCTTCCAGCGCGCCTTCTAGTTTCAAACCGCCGCGGCTAGCATAGCGCAAAGTCTCGCCGATAATTTCAATCCGCGAGTCGATGGCGACCTGCGTTCCCGGTTTTTCCATTTTCTGCCCGTTGACCAGTATGTTTCCGGCGAGAAGCAAAGCCTGCGCCCTTTCGCGTGAGGAAGCCAAGCCGCGTTCGGCGATCAGAACATCGAGGCGCGATTTTCCTGGCCGGGAGTGTTTCTGAGTAATCTCGGTCGCCGCTTTGTGGCGGCTTGGGTGGGATTTCATAAGCAGGATCTCAGCAGTAGAACTCAATTTCGGCGCGCGACTAGGAATTGCGCGACCTGCCGGAGCCGCGTTCCGCGTTCGCCGTAAAAATCCAATTCGCGCAAAGCTTTGGTTTCGAGCTCCGTGGCAATCGCCCGCGACTTTTCCAGGCCGTACAGCGCCGGATAGGTGGCCTTCTGCTGCGCTTGATCCTTGCCCGCTGTTTTCCCTAGTGACACCGAAGATTCCGAAACATCCAGAATGTCGTCCACCACTTGAAAGGCCCATCCAATTTGTTCGCCGAAACGCCGCAGGCGCGCCACGTCTTCATCTCCCGCGCCGCCGGCAATCGCGCCGGCTACAATGGAGCCGCAAATCAAAGCCGCTGTTTTCGAGCGGTGGATATACTCCAGCATCGCGGCGTCCGCGGCCTTTTTTTCCGCTTCGATATCGGCCACCTGGCCGCCTACCATTCCATTAACGGTTCCTGCAGCCGATGCGATTTCAGAAATCACGCGAACCCGGCGGTTAGGCTCGATTGCCGCATTTGCGAGCGTTTGAAATGCCAGCGTTAGCAGCGCATCGCCGGCCAGGATCGCGATAGCTTCGCCGAATACCTTATGATTCGTCGGTTTCCCGCGGCGAAGATCATCGTTGTCGAGCGCGGGCAAATCGTCGTGGATCAGTGAGTAAGTGTGAATGAATTCGAGAGCGCAGCCGACGGGGATTGCTCCGGCGGGATCCGCGGCAAAGAGCTTTGCGGATTCGTAGCACAGAATCGGGCGAATGCGTTTGCCACCGGCGAAAACGCTGTAGCGCATGGCGGTGTGGATGGATGCGGGCGGCGTGGAGTCGGGCGGCAAAAGCTTTTGGAGTCCGGCCTCAATCGTGGCGTGGTCTTGCTGGAAAAAGTCCGGCGCGCTCATGCGATTCCCGTCGCGATGCTGGAAAACGGATTGAAGAACGCAGGCAAGTTACGCCTTATTAGACGGACCGTTGTCCGTGTTGAACGGCTCAGCCACAATTTTCCCGTCCGCTTTCTTGAGCAGAATTTCCACGCGGCCTTCGGCCTCTTCGAGTTGCTTCTGGCATTCGCGCGAAAGCGTCACGCCTTCCTCGAAAAGTTTCATGGCCTCGTCAAGAGACAGGTCGGGACCTTCCATCCGTTTCACAACTTCTTCCAGCCGCGTGAGCGACTTTTCGAAATCGCCCTTGGGCGCTGGCCCTGCTGGTGTGGATGCTGGTTTGTTCGGCACAGGACTCATTCTTCCTCGGTCGCGCTGCGCAAAAGCGCGCTTTAACGTTTTTCGCCAAGCAGCATTCTAGCGCACGTCGCAGAACGCCAACAAGGCCTGGTAAGAGCATGTCAAGGATGGCGCACCGAAGTTTGGATTTCTCCCGTTGGGGCGCGGGTCTTGGTAAAATTCCGGATGATGGCTGAGTCATCCGTCCCTCCATTATCTAGCCCGTGCGCGAGTGTTGTTCCGCGCAACGCATGCATACAATCCATGTGCCTGATTATTGAGGACGCGCCCGCATGGTAGCGTTACACCTTTTCGCGGTTCTCGCTCTTGTAGGCGTGAATGCATTTTTCGCCGCAGCCGAATTTTCTCTTGTGGCGGTGCGCCTCTCGCGCGTACGCCAGCTTGTCGAGAAGGGCGATGCGCGCGCGAAAATTGTTGAAGGACTGCTCAGCGATCTCAGCCGCGTCGTTTCGGGCGTGCAGGTGGGGATCACGCTCGCCAGCCTTTCGCTGGGCTATCTCGGCGAAATCACACTGGCGGGAATCCTAAGTCCGCTGGTCGAAGCGATTCCGCGGCCGTGGGCCGCCGTGATCGCGCACGGCGTTGCGCTGGTGATTGCGTTCGGCCTACTCACTGTTTTACAGGTAGTTCTGGGCGAGCTTGTGCCGAAAAGCCTAAGCCTCGCGCGCGCCGAACGCGTTGCATTGATTATCGCTCGGCCATTCCATTGGTTTCTTAACACGTTTCGCTGGGCCATCGATCTGCTGGACGGCTTCGCTGAAAAAATAGTTGGCGCGCTGGGCATCGTGTCTCCGCACAGTCACACGCTGGTACGTTCCACCGAAGAACTGCAAGTGATGATCCAGCAGGCCCAGGATCGCGGCTTGCTGCCGGCGGCCGAAGTGAAATTTATTCAAGCAGCCATGGAGCTGCACCAGGTTGAGGTGCGCGAAGTAATGGTGCCGCGTCCCGACGTCCACGCTCTTCCTGCCGCCGCCAGTGTGGAAGATACGATGAAAATGTTTGCTACCACGCAACGATCGCGCATTCCGGTGTACGAAGGCTCTCTCGACCACATTCTCGGCTTCGTGCACATCAAGGATATGATCTGGATCCTGCTCGACCGCGCTCGCCGCGCCGAAGAGCATCTCCCTCCCGTCGAATTCCAACTCCGAAACATGCTTCGGGATGTGCTGATCGTCCCGGAAACAAAGCCAGTCAGTGAACTCCTCGTCGAGTTTCGTTCGCGCCGCACCGGCCTGGCGATGGTGGTTGACGAGTTCGGCAGCATTCTCGGGCTCGCCACCCTCGAAGACATCCTCGAACAAATGGTGGGCGAGATTCACGACGAATTCGATGTGGTCGAACACCCCCTGCTTTTGCCGGACGGCGGAATGATTTTTGACGCTGCGATAAACGTGCGCGACCTGGAAACACAGTACAACATCGCCCTCCCCGACGATCCTTCGTACGAGACGATTGGCGGGTTCGTCCTGAACCGCCTTGGTTTCATTCCGCGGGGCGGAGAAAGTTTTGAAGCGGACGGCTTTCGTTTCACCGTGATGGAAATGGAGCATCGCCGCGTGTCACGCGTCAAAATCAAGCCGCTGAGCGTGCCGTCTGTGAATACCGCGGCCGTGAGTGCAGCAGCATCCGCGCCTGAAACGCCCGCTGCGCCAACCACCGAGCAGAAAAATATCTTTACCGAATCCGCGAAACCTGGCGGCGCGGAATCTTCAGGCCAAAAGAAAGTCGCGGCAAAAGCGCGACGCGGAAAATGATTCGCTACCTCTCATTCCGTCTCTTGCTCGCTCTTCCGGCGCTCTGGCTTATCCTCACCATGGTTTTCATGCTCGCTCATATCGTTCCCGGCGACCCTGTGGCGCAAATGCTCGGCGAAGGCGCTCGTGCCGACGACTTGCAGCAACTTCGCCATACGCTCGGCCTGGACCTGCCTCTGCCGGTGCAATATGGTCGCTACCTGGCCGGCATCGCGCACGGCAACTTGGGTGAATCATTTCGATTTCAGCAGCCCGTCTTGCAGGTTGTGATTTCGCATTATCCCGCCACGCTTGAACTGGCTTTTGTGGCGCTTCTCGTCTGCATCGGAATCGGAATTCCCGCGGGGCTGTTCGCTGCGCAACATCTCGGATCGTCAACGGATCATGCCGTCGGCGTTTTCACTTTGTTTGGACTCTCGGTGCCGAATTTCGCTCTCGGTCCGGTGCTGATTCTCGTGTTCTCCGTACTCCTCGGCTGGCTTCCAGTTTCCGGACGCGGCGGTCTCGCGCATCTGATTCTTCCGGCGTTTACTCTGGGCGCCGCGCTGGCCGCTATTCTCACCCGCATGGTGCGCACGTCTGTGATCGAAGAGCTTTCCAGCGATTACGTTCGCACCGCGCGAGCAAAAGGCCTGTCTGAATCCTCCGTTCTCTTCCGCCACGCCTTCCGCAACGCGCTGATTCCGATTATCACCATTCTCGGATTGCAATTCGGCACGCTGCT
>PLZZ01000226.1:27563-31520 GCA_003153585.1 Acidobacteriota bacterium
GTGGATCCGCGGGTGCGATTCGAATGAGCGGCCTGCGTGATTTCCTTCGCCAGAGTGGCCCAGGACGCTGGGGGTTCGCGCTGACTTTATTTCTCGTCATCATCGCCCTGGGAGCGCCGTGGATCGCGCCTNNGAACTAGGCCGCGACATTCTTTCGCGAGTCATTTACGGCGCGCGCGTTTCGATGACGGTGAGCGTATGCGTTGTGCTCGGCGCGGGAATCGTGGGGCTCGCGATTGGGGCTCTGGCGGGATATTTCGGTGGCTGGCTCGACCGCATTGTAAATATAGTTCTGATCAACGCTTTCCTCTCGTTTCCCGGAATTCTTCTGGCCATCGCGTTCGCCGCGTTTCTGGGCCCGGGTTTGGGTAAAGTGATCCTCGCGCTCGTAGTCACCGGCTGGGCCGGTTACGCGCGCTTGGCCCGCGCGCAAATTCTGCAAGCCAAGGAAATGGAGTACGTTCTCGCGGCGCGTTCGTTGGGCGCTTCCGACGCTCGCATCCTTGTGCGCCATTTGCTGCCGAATATTTTGCAGCCCGTGCTGGTGCAAGCAACCATCGCCATGGCCGGCGCGATTCTGGCTGAATCCACTCTGAGTTTTTTGGGCGTGGGAGTTCTCGCGCCAATGCCAAGCTGGGGTGCGATGCTGAACGATGCGCGCGGCCACTTGTTCGACGCGCCGCATCTCGTAATTTTCCCGGCGCTGGCTGTGATGACCGCGGTTCTCGCGTTCAATCTTCTCGGCGACGCCTTGCGCGATTGGATGGACCCGCGCATGCGCGCTTATTTAATCGTGACCACGCTGGCACGCTGAGGATTTGTTTCGGAGTAAATTCTTGCAGTGCCGCGCATTGCTCGGCGTTTAGCCTAGCTCGACAGTAACTTCCGCGCCGCGTCCCGCGCCCACTGTGCGAGCCGCATTGCCTTTGTTCACGCAGATTTCGACGTATCCGCTCGATCCGATAATCGCGAACGGTTCAGCCGCCGTGCCTTGCGCAAAAGTCGCCAGAATCTTGGTCACCGCTGCGTTCCCAACGCGAATCGTAAATTTCGCATCCGGCGCAATCAGCGCGGGCACAATTTCGGCCGTCAAATTTGTAATCAGGTTGCCAAAATTATCCAAGCGCAGCACGATGCCCTTGATCGTGTTCCCGGAAACTTTCGGCTTGGGTATGGCGAATCGGACGAAGTCCGTGATCTCCTCACCAAAACTTGCAGTCTGCCACGATTTGGAAAGCCAGGCGGCCACCGGCGCAAAAATATCGCGGCCATGGAATGTGTTGCTTACCGGCTGCCTGAAATAATGTTCGGACGTGATGTTCCAGACGTACAGCGATTCCGACTGGTCGTAGATTGCCGAGAGCACCCCGTTGTCGGGCGCTACGAAATAATGCGTGTCGCCGGCTACCAGAATCGGCCGCCGCGCCGTTCCTACGCCGGGGTCCACTACCACCAGATGAATCGTCTTCGAAGGGAAATATTTGTACGCCTGGCTCAGTGTCAGCGCGCCATCCAGAATGTCGTGTGCCAGGATGCTGTGCGTGATATCCACAATGTTCACTTCCGGATTGATACTCAGAATCACGCCTTTGAGCACTGCGACTAGGTGATCGTTCGTGCCGTAATCTGTGGTCAGCGTGATGATTGGCCGCGTCAAGGTCTGCTCCCGTGATTTTCAACGCCGTGAATTTGCAAGCGCGCTCCTTTCGACGCTAACGCCCGCCTGCACTGGTGTCAAGGCAGCCTGCGCCATTCAGTAACGCCTATCATTAACTTTACTTAAGCTTTCTCGGCAGCCAGCCGTTTGGCTTAGCAGGCCAGTTGATATAGACTGTCGCCGTTTTCAGCTGGAAAGAGAATTGTATGCGGAGGCCGACATGCGTTTTTTAATTGCCGCAATCATGTTTTCGTTCTTACTCTCGGGCGCGGCATTGGCCCAATCGAACGCGACACCTCCGCAGACCAACACGAAGAAGCCCGCGGCACAAGCTGCAACCAAGCCGCCTGAGGATAAGACTGCTGCGCCCGCCGCAAATACGCCCGAGGCAGCCGCATCTCAGGAACAGAGGCCCAGAGAAAGCTCTGGCGACAAAGAGAAGGACAAGGAAGAGCGCTACGACATGACCGAAGTCGCCCCCGTGGTGACGCACCATCAGATCACGGTTGACGGCAAGCTGCTGAAGTACTCGGCGACCACGGGCCGGCTGCCGATCAAGCGCGGCGACGGCAAAATCGAAGCCGAAATGTTTTTTGTCGCTTACACGCTGGATGGACAGGACGCGGCCAAACGTCCGCTGACGTTTGCGTTCAATGGCGGCCCGGGATCGTCCACCATTTGGCTGCACATGGGCGCGCTAGGCCCGCGCAAAGTAGTGCTTCAGCCCGAAGGCTTCATGCCGCCCGCTCCCTATCACATTGAAGACAATCCTTACACCTTGCTCGACAAAACCGACCTCGTGCTCATAGACGCCATCGGCACAGGATTCAGCCGCGCCGCCGACGCCGAAATGTTCAAGAAGTTTTGGGGTGTCAAGGGTGACATCGAAGCCTTCAGCGAATTCATCCGCTTGTACATCACGCGCAACGAGCGCTGGAGTTCACCACTATATATTTTAGGCGAGAGCTACGGAACCACGCGCGCGGCAGGCATCGCAGGATACCTCGCCGACCAGGGAATCTCTTTTAACGGCATCACTCTGCTCTCCATGGTTCTGAACTTTCAGACCCTGCAAGACAACAAAACGAACGACGAGCCTTATATCTTCCTGCTTCCCTCTTTCACCATGATCGCCGGTTACCATCACAAGCTGCCGGCCGATCTCGCGCAGGACATGAACAAGGCGCGCGAAGAATCCGAAAAATTTGCCTCCGGCGATTACGCGCAAGCGTTGGCGAAGGGCGATGCGCTAACGCCCGAAGAGCGGCAAAAGGTAATCGATCAGTTGTCCCGCTTCACCGGCTTAAGCAAGGAAGTGATCGACGAAGCCAACCTGCGCATCGACGTCGGTAAATTCACTCATTATCTGCTCATCGACCAGAAGGTCCGCGTAGGCCGCTTGGATGGCCGCTTTACCGGACCGGACCCGGAGGGCCTGCTCGACACACGGTTTTACGATCCCACCGGCCCGGCCACCCAGCCTCCGTTTACGTCCGTGCTCAACAATTACTTGCGCACCGAGCTAGGCTACAAGACCGATATGCCGTATTACACTTTTGCTCAAGATGCGGGATTCGCCAAATGGGACTGGGGTTCTGCAATTCAAGGGTACCCGGACACCGCATCTGCAATCCGGCAAGCCATCGTGAAAAATCCGTACTTGAAGATATTAGTGATGGAAGGCTACTACGATTTGGCCACTCCCTATTTCGCTGCGAATTACACCATCGACCATCTGGACCTGCCGCAGAAATATCGCAGCAATGTTTCCTACGCCACCTACGATTCCGGGCACATGGTCTATTTGCCGATGGAAGGCCTGAAGAAAATGAAAAATGATCAGGCAAGTTTCATGGACAAATCCGCGGGGCAGTGAGACTGCTGAAAATCGCGACCTTCGTCCTACTTTTCCACCAGGCTGATTTCTCCCACGCCGCCCTGAACGTTTACCTGAATGGTCGCGTGGGTCTTGCCGTAAACGCCATTCACATAAGAACTGCCCTCGCGCTCTAATCCGTGCGCATTCACGGTGCCAATTCCGCCGGACGCATTTACGTGCACCCCAATATTTTTCGGCAGCCTGATCTCCGCCGATCCCACTCCGCCCTGGATATCCACTTGCAAATCTTCTTTTCGCTCGCCGGTGAGGTCCAGTTCCATCCGTCCGACCCCCATGTTGACCTCCAGATGGTTCACGTCCACACCCGCCAGATTCAAATCGCTCTTGCCCGCACCCAATTCGATTTTCAGATCCAGCGGAATGGAATTGCCGAAGCGCAGCGTCCAATCGTTGCGCCTGC
>PLZZ01000061.1 GCA_003153585.1 Acidobacteriota bacterium
CCGGCGGAGGGCGCCGAAGCGAAATCAATCGGCGTGCCTTTCAACTTATCCACCGAGATAGTTTGCTGCGTGCCGCTGACGTCGCCTAAGAACGGGCCAATCACGTTCCATGCTGTGCTGGACTGAAGAGCAGGAATCAGCGGAACGTCGGGTGAAAGCGGAAGCCCATCAGCGATCACGTGGAGATGCAGATTCGCGCGCAGCGTCAGCGAGGCGGGGATGGCCGGCATGCCTGCGGCGCCGAGCACGATGCCGTAGAGTCCGCTGGTCACCGTCAGTGTTTGCGGGCCGGAAGTCCACAATTCGTTTCCACTGGAATCGAGAATCGAAAACACGAACGGCCGCACTCCGGTTACCAGCGTATTGGATTCGACCAAGCGGCCTTCGTAGGCCAGCACCGGACTCGGCGCCGGATCCGCGACTTGGGCGGAAAGTTTTCCGGCAGCGAGGCCAAGAATTAAAACCAGCGCAAGAACTCGAAACCCACTGCGCATCTTCGTCTGCTCTCCTAAAGCACTGATCCACATTTCCTGCTAATCGCAAACGGTGTTGGAGTTGCGGCACGCGAGCGGGGGCGTGAAGCCGCTGCGCACCTGGATATCACCGTTGGGATCCGTTGAAATCACGGAGGGAAAAAGCTGGCCCAGGATTACGGAATTTTGAATCGGGCCGAATGTCTGATTGGCGCCGGAAGCCTGCACCAGGTCGGGGTTAAGCTGCGCATCAATTTGCGGAGCGGGAAGAACTTCGACCGCGGCTGAACTAGAGAAGATGCCGCCGGGCGCAGAGTTCACCAGAGTCAAGGTGGCGACGATGGTGTAGCTGCCTGCCGCGCCGGAAGCGGTGTACACGCCTTCGCTGGAAATCGTTCCGCCGGTTGCGGGAGCGACGGACCAAGTCACGTTTCCTGCCAGCGGGGAACCGGACGTCAATTTCGCGGTAAAAGTGGTGCTGGAGCCCGCAGCGACTTCCGCAGAAGCGGGACTGACGGAAAGGGCGATAGGCTGCGGCGGACCGGCACAACCTGCAATGCCAAAAATGAGCCAGAGGACCGCGAGCGCAATCCGGTTGAGCCATACCATTACGGCGTGGCGGAGAGGCGTATAGCTCTGGACATCAATTAGAGCAGGCACAGAAAGTCCAATCTGTAGGGAGAGGGAGAACGACTACAGAGCCAGATGTTTGCGGAAGGGAATTTCAGTGTGACGGAACGGTGCAGCAGATACCAGCGCGTTCAGAGGCTCGGTGCCTAATGAACTATCGCGGCGCGAAACGTTTGGGCCAGAACCCGCGATGGGCTGCGAAGCAAAACTTCGTTGGAGTGAGCCGCGATTCATTTGAGATAGGCCCGCGCCCGAGTGTCCGCGTTGACGGGATGGCGGATAGGGACGCGAAAAAGGGACCACCCAGCCCGTCGCTTCTTAACTTTTGCGCCAAATTTCAAAAAATAGAAATTCGGGAGATGTGTGACCCAAAAAGCAAATGTCCGGTTAGTGCGTTAATCGGGACTTGAAGATCAATCGGCGGCGGTCCGATACGGGAGCACAGGAAAGTTAAAGTCTTGGTGCAATCAGCGCGGGCGGCGAGTCCGCCCCGGACCAGCAAAGTCAGGCCTCGCGGGACGACATCGGGAATGAAAATCGCCTAAGGGATTATGGTCAAGGATGCAGTGCCATCAACACATGATTCGTAAGAGCCAGACCGACGTCGGACATTTCAAGTCGCACTTCATTTTTCCGGTTACCACGTTGATCAGGAGTTGACCCACAAGCTGCCCTTTCCGCCCTCTCCGTTGACTTGCCCTCAGTCGCTACCTAAGATGTGCGCGAGATGTCAGATTCGTCATTTCTGATTGGGCATTCGCTCTTGCTCACCCGGCGCTGTTTCATACGTTCAGCGCTAGCGGCTTCCGCGTGGCTGGGCCTCGGCAGCGACACTCACGCAACCTCAAGGCCAGATACAGGTCAAGTAGACAGCCTGGTAAGGGCATACCTCGCCGCCTACGATGTACCAGGTCTCTCGCTTGCTTATGGAAGTGGTGAGCGAATCGTGTTCGCGCAGGCATACGGGCTGGCGGATCGTCATGGCCATCAGCAGGTGACTCTGCAAAGCCTCTTTCGCATCGCCAGTCTGTCGAAACCGTTCACCTCCGCAGCAATCTTCACATTGGTGGAAGCAGGTAAGCTGCACATCAATAATAACGTTTTCGGTCCCGCCGGCATTCTCAAGAGCTTCGCGCTGCGGACGCACGCCGATTGGTTGCAGGCTATCACGGTGGAGCATTTGCTCACGCACACAGGTGGAGGGTGGTCGAACAAAGAAAACGACCCGATGTTTCATGAAACGGATAGTAGCCGTACGGTCTTCATCCAGCAGACGCTGGATGCGTATCCACTAGAAGCACCGCCGGGTACGCGTTACGCCTATTCAAATTTCGGATACTTTCTGCTGGGTCGCATAATCGAAGAGGTCTCCGGCATGCCGTACGGCCAGTATACGCGCCAGTTTGTGCAGGAGCCTTTGAGCATTACGGACATGCGGCTCGGAACAAAAAAACCTGTCGCGGGCGAAGTTCACTATTACGGGCAGGGCCGCGACGATCCTTACTCCGTGCCAGTTGAACTACATGATGCAAATGGCGGATGGATAGCGACGCCGACTGATCTCGTCCACTTCGCGTTGGGAGTCTTTTCCGCAGGGGACAAAGCGGGCCCTCCAGCGTTGCTCAAACTGGAGACTCTGCGTCAGATGACGCAGGCGTCTGTGCCGAATCCCGACTATGCATGTGGGTGGAGCGTTTCGTCCGACGGAGACTGCTTTCACTCCGGTGGGTTCGCTGGCACCGTCAGCTTTCTTGTCCACCACCACGATGGAATGGCCTGGGCTGTGGTGGTGAACACGCGCCGCGCACATTCTGAAATGGAGAACGACCTGCACAAGCTATCTTGGGATATTGCTCGCACACTGGAGGCACAGCACCAGTGACTTGCGGCTAGAAGCAGGTCAACTCCCGATTAGTCGGATAA
>PLZZ01000005.1 GCA_003153585.1 Acidobacteriota bacterium
TCCAGTTCACGCCTCCCGGCTCTGGGTGCTCGGTCATCTTCGGCAAAAACGTCACCCCGGCCGCGCCCGGCTCCGCGCAAGGCCTGTATCTGATCGTCTCCGACATCCAGGCCGCCCGCAAAGCGTTGCTCGATCGCGGCGTCCAGATCAGCGAAGTGTTTCACAACGGCGGCGTGTACGCGGGCACCGACGAGGCCTACCTGTCTGGACGAGTTCGCGCCAGCGGGCCGGATCCCGAGCATCGCAGCTACCGCTCGTTCGCCTCGTTCAGCGATCCCGACGGCAACGGCTGGTTGTTCCAGGAAATCACCACGCGGCTTCCCGGTCGCATCGACTCCGCGACGACCACCTTCGCATCAGCGAACGATCTGGCCGGCGCCATGCGGCGCGCGGAGGCCGCCCACGGAGCGCACGAGAAGCGCATCGGCAAAGCAGACCCGGACTGGCCCGACTGGTACGCCAGTTACATGGTGGCGGAACAGGCCGGGACGGAACTGCCGAACTGAGCGAACGCGAGACTCTCCAGAGCGAATTGTGACGCCCAAGAATTTAGAAGGAGGAATACTGTGAAACGGATCGGTTTCTTGCTGCTTGCAGTTGCAACCCTGGCCGTCATTGTCGCCTACATGCCCCGCGCATCCGGGCAGTCCGATGGAGAATCCTCCCCGATCTACGGAGTCAAAATCCCCGCCGGATACCGCGATTGGAAAGTAATCGCCGTGGCCAGCCTTCTAGTGCCGGGAAAGCTCGACCAGTTGCGCGCTCAATTCGGCAACGATATAGCGATCAAAGCCTACAAGGAAGGGACCCTCCCGTTCCCAGACGGCAGCATCATCGTCGCGGCTCATTGGACTCGTGTCCCGTCGGAAGCTAACAACAAAGTCCTGGACGGTCCATTCCCCGGCGCTGAATCNNCGCTGCACGAGACCTGCTTCCCCTGCCACGAGCCTGCGAAAGATCACGACTATGTCTTCACCCGTTACGCACCGTGATGCCGCCTCATCGCTCGCGGCGCGGCCGCGCGGAAGACTCACGAGATCTCGAGACTCACTTACCTATATTTGCAGCACTAAAGGAGGTCAGATGAAGACGGCTCGAATCATCGCGGTAGCAGTGTTGATCGCCGTAAGCGGTTTGACGCTGCACGTGACGCGGTCGCAGCAGGCTGGAATCGAGCGCACCGCTCTGCAGCGGCACGATCTCAGCGTCCCCGGACGCGAAGTCATCCAGGTGCGCGTGGATTTCGACCCGGGAGCGGCATTCCCCATGCACTCGCATCCCGGCGAAGAGATCGTCTATATCCTCGAAGGCTCCATAGAGTATCAGCTCGAGAGCCAGCCGCCCGTAACGCTCAAGGCCGGCGACGTTTACTTCATACCCTACGGAGTGATCCACTCGGCGAAGAACGTCGGCAGCGGCAAGGCAGCCGAAATCGCCACCTACGTCGTCGAAAAAGGCAAGCCGCTCGTGGTGTTGGCCAAGTGAGCGCCCAAAGGAACGACAATGGCCCGCCGCTTCCTGACTAGCCGGCCAACCGGAGATTCGCACTAGCAATTCATTTCCACTTGGCTACCGGCTTTAGCCACTGTGGTGTTCTTTCAACCTTCAATTCAAGAATGGCCCGTTCGAAACCGATGCGGTATGGTTTGCTCATCTGGTTCTGCAAGAAGGATTCGCGAGTTCCCTGCCAGACTTCATAGACCAGAAGTTGTTCCGGATGGTCCACGTCTTCCTGAAGCGAGGCGCTCACAAATGCAGCCTCGTGCTGGATCTGGTCAAAAAGTGTTTTCAATTTCTCCACAAACAGTGGCTTGGACCGCGCCGTCACCCAAAATCGGACGATCAAGACGATTTGGTTGTTCATTAATCCTCTTTCGGCCAATTGGCCGGATACGGGAGTCAGGAAATTTCCCGCCTGGAATCAGTCAGGCTCTTCAAATACTTTCCTTTATCGAAGTTTTTTTACCAATTCGTTCCTGGACTTTCTTTTTCTGAACCATTTTCTGAGCTATGAACAGCAGGAAGTTTATGTCCGCATCACTTGTTCGGCTCAGAAACTCGCGAAATTTTGCCAGCACCTGCGCGTCTCGACCGGAGCTGCCCCAACCACCCGGCAATGGTTTGGGCTTTGGAGCACGTTTGGGGGGCTCTTCGCCGTCATAAAAGAGAGCGTAGAGGGGTATATCCATCGCCCGCGCCATTTTTTCCAGGGTTTCAATCACGGGAATGCTGTGGCCGTTTTCCACGCGGGAGATGTAGCAGCGCAGCAGGCCAGTGCGTTTCTCAATGTCTCCCTGGGACAACCTTCGATACAGCCGCAGAGACTTCAACCTTTCAGCTATAACCATCGGCTTGCTCCATTTATTTCATTTATTTTTCCCTTCCGGCCCAGGATCCGATTTCCATTGCTAAATTCTCACGGGAAACGAATAGCGCAAACCATTCGCATTGCGCTAGTGACACCACCCAATACTTTTTTCCTAAAGGGGTCCCAAAAACTTAGAGTGAGTGGCCTCGGAACGACAGACTTTGCCTGGCCCCGCTTCAGCGCTAAGCCGGGCTATGAGGAGTGCTGAACTGCGAAAGGAGGTGCGCGCCCTGCGTGGGAGACTACGAAGGAACTCAGAGGAAATCCCGCATTCGAAGCCGAAACGAATCCTGCCGGCGGTCGGTCATGCAGTGAATCTTTCTCTTTCGGCCAAATGCTGGAGCCCGACTGTGGCGTCACGCCAAGCGCGACCCGCAAAAGGTTCAAGCCGGAAACCCAATTCTCCCCGGATTCGTCCAGCGCTCCCGGGAACGCATCTGGTTCGGCTCGTGAAAAAATGCCGTGACCATCATTAAGAAATATCGCTACGGGTTCTCTGCGCCCGGCGGAGGAGATGACCAGATCAATTGCATGATCTCCATTGACGTCGCGGGCCTCGATTTGAAGCCCTCCGGAAGGCGCCACAACCCGAATAAATTGTTGCCCGGCGGTGGAAAGGTGAAGTTGAATCCAGTAGTCAGTCTCGTCGGAATTGTCGCGGCCGGCTTCAACGCTGGCTAAATCCGGCTGAAGATCCCCGTCAAAGTCGGAGATCGCAAATGGTGAGCCCGCTCCAAGCGACTCGGCAGGCGGATTCTGAATATCTAGCCCCGCTCTCGCGCTGCCGCCAATTGCGCCAAGAAACAAAATTAAGAGTAGGAACTGGAAGAGGAGATGGCGCTTCGTGGCAAGCGCCCTTCGAACCGTGAGAATGATGAGCTTTGGAGCGAAGTTCTCTACGGCTTTAGTCATAACACTATTCGCCGTTGACCATACCACCAGTAATCCTTTTGCGAAACCGAAAATTCCGCGCACATTTCGATGTGCGAACTTCACCGCACCAATGCGATCCCGTTTGGCAGCCGCATCAGTGGTCACCGCCTGTGCAAGTTTCGGTCTTCACCAGACGCAGAAAGTCGGACGGGTTCGGCTCCTTGCCGGTCGAAATGGGGAGGCAGGGCTGAACAACCGGAAGGCTCGGCGAACGGCCGGAGCGGGCATCCGGACCGGTATCCGAACTTGCAACTTACATCTTTACTCAGCTCTCGCTGCCGCATGCCGCATGCTACGATCATGGCGGGATCGGCCGCGAGAATCGATGAACGCCTTAATTTAGAAGGGGAGCGAGCGGGAGGATATCCCAATCGTGAGCACAACCCGTAAGTCCGCGGTGAATTCGTATCGGCTGGTATGGGGACTCTGGATCGCGTTGAGCCTGGTCTATACCGCCGGCTACTGGCACCTCGCCGTTTTGAGCGGGCGTACTCTGCAAGGGTGCGTGCTCGCTTCCGCGTTCCTAATCCAGGCGCTTCTGGTTCCGACTTATATATGGCGTGAACAGTTCAGCAGTGGCGTGGGGGCCGCGATTCAAGCGGCGAGCGCGGCCGTGAGCATCGTGGGGATCCCCGCGATCTTCCTGGCTTTGACGGAGTCATCGTTTCGGCCAGCCGGGCTGAATCTTCATTATTTCAATTTCGCGTATACAACCACGTATGGTCTTCAATTTGGGTATGTCACCACGATCCTGGTACTGAGCGGCATTGCAGGCGGAACATCNNCTGGGAGTTCTGCGACGGCGCATGCTGCAAACAGAGGCGGCAGAAGCAATCTCCAAACGGAAATCTGAACAAAACCCTGGACTGAACCAGCGACCCGACCGCTCGCGGTGGGATCGGTATTTGAGGTCGGCGATGCCGTGGACGGCCAGCGCGACGCTTTGCTCATGGCTGATCGAAGCATTCGTTTGGGCTACCCGATCAGCCCCAGGTACATGGGCTTCCTACGAAAATGAGTTGCCGGCGGAAGTTCTGCTGGGAATCGGCGGGCTTCTATTCATAGCGCCAATGCCCCTCCTCTCTCGCGCACCTGAAGCGGGAAGCCGAGGGCGGCGCATTCGGAGATATTTTCTGCTCGCGATGCGACCGGTTGCGATCTTTGCGGCGGTTATGGCGGTTCCCTGGGTCCTCTGGGCCCTGGGAGTTTTCATGGGCTACTGCATCATTCTTGCCGTGCCTTGCCTGCTCTGGGCAGTATTGTACGAGCATTCTGGACCATCACCCACGGAGAGTGCCCAGCCTAGCGCAAACAAACTGTCCCGCTATCCTCCGAAGCGAGGCGGGATATCGA
>PLZZ01000053.1:0-400 GCA_003153585.1 Acidobacteriota bacterium
AGGTGCGCGGCGGGCGCGTGATCGACTTCGTTCAAATCATCAATTCCGGCGACAGCGAATTCAAGGCCGGCGAAGTGGTGGAAAAGGAAAAAGTTGAGGATACCAACGAAGAGCTGAAGCGGCGGCGCGTGGTTGTCGAGCCGCATTGTTTCTATCTCTCGGCTTGGGAAGAAGACCGCTACGTGGTGGCGCAGGCAAACGCTTCGCTCGACGAGAAGGGAAAAATCACGACGGAGCTGGTCAACTGCCGGCAGGCGGGCAACTTCGTTCTGAAGAGCCGGGATGAGGTGGATTACATCGACGTTTCGCCGAAGCAGCTTGTTTCGGTGGCGGCGAGCTTGATTCCATTCCTCGAGAACGACGACGCGAACCGCGCTTTGATGGGTTCGAACATGCAACG
>PLZZ01000053.1:474-3226 GCA_003153585.1 Acidobacteriota bacterium
TTGCTGACGAAGTTCAAGCGCTCGAACCAGAACACTTGCATCAGCCAGAAGCCGATGGTTCGTGCGGGCGACCGCGTGAAGCAGGGTCAAGTGCTGGCGGATGGTCCGTGCACGGATCGTGGCGAACTCGCACTGGGGCGCAACGTCCTGGTCGCGTTCCTTCCGTGGCGCGGATACAACTTTGAAGACGCGATTTTGGTGAGCGAAAAGCTGGTGGAAGAGGATTACTACACTTCGATTCACATCGAGGAATACGAAATCGAAGCGCGGGATACGAAACTCGGACCCGAAGAAATCACGCGGGATATTCCCAACATCAACGAGAGCTTCCTTCGCAACCTGGATGAAAGCGGCGTGATTCGAATTGGAGCAACGGTGAAGCCCGGCGACATTCTCGTCGGCAAGGTTACGCCGAAGGGCGAGACCACGCTTACGCCGGAAGAGAAACTGCTGCGCGCGATTTTCGGCGAGAAGGCCGGAGACGTTCGCGACGCTTCTCTGTATTGCCCGCCGGGCATCGAAGGAACGATTGTGGACGTGAAGATCTTCTGCCGCAAAGGCGCGGAGAAGGACGAACGCCACAAGGCCATTGAAGGTACGCAGATCGCAAAACTCGAAAAGAACCTCGCCGACGAGATTCGCATTCTCACCGACGAGCGTTTGAAGCGCTTGAACGACTTGCTAGGCGGACAGAAACTGACCGCCGACCTGCACGATGAGCGCACGAATAAGCGGTTGCTGATTAAGGGCGCAGAGTTGACGCGCGACATTCTGGAAAAGATCACCACGCGCAACTTGAAGCGCCTGCGCTTGAACGATAAGGACCCGCTGCTAATCGAGAAAATCGACGAGATCGAGGAAATGACCTCGCGCCAGATCGACGTGCTGCGGAAAATTACNNGACAAAATGGCAGGACGCCACGGGAATAAGGGCGTCATCGCGCGTATCGTTCCGAAAGAAGACATGCCGTACATGCCCGACGGCACGCCGGTGGAGATCGTTCTGAACCCGCTCGGCGTTCCTTCGCGTATGAACGTGGGACAGATTCTGGAAACGCATCTCGGCTGGGCTTCGAAAGAGCTTGGCGCGCGGGTGGCGAAACTGCTGGACAAGGAAACACGCGCGGAAGGCGTGCGCAAATGGTTCAAGGACGCATTCGGACCTACGTCGGTGTGGAAGACCATCGCCGATCTGGACGACGATGCGATCCTGGACCTAGCCTATAGCTTCCGCGAAGGCGTGCCGTTCGCGACGCCGGTGTTTGACGGCGCACGCGAGCACGACATACGCCACTTGCTGGAATTCACGGAGCTGCCGCAGACCGGGAAGATTCCGCTGTACGACGGAATGACCGGCGACGTTTTCGCTCAGGAAGTTACCGTTGGTTACATTTACATGCTCAAGCTCTCGCACTTGGTGGACGACAAGATTCACGCTCGTTCCATCGGCCCGTACTCACTGATCACGCAACAGCCGCTCGGTGGCAAGGCGCAGTTCGGCGGACAGCGATTTGGAGAAATGGAAGTGTGGGCGCTGGAAGCTTACGGCGCGGCGCACATCCTCCAGGAGCTGCTCACCGCGAAGTCGGACGACGTCTATGGCCGCGCAAAGATATACGAGGCGATCGTGAAGGGCGAGCCGGGAATCGAACCCGGCGTGCCTGAATCGTTCAACGTTCTCGTGCGCGAATTGCAGTCGCTGTGCCTGGACGTCGAATTGATGAAGCGCCAGAAGCCGCAGTTGGAAAAAGCCGAAGCGGCGGACTAATTATCGCACCGCCCCAAATCACCGGGGCGGTGCTTACAGATTCCTAACTGGTTTTTGCTCCGGCTTGCCGGAGAGGAGGATCTGCCCTTGTATCGTTCGAGCCCGTACGATCGTGCCAGCCAGATAGCAGATTTTGATTCCATTCGCATCAGCCTGGCGAGTCCGGAAAAAATCCGCTCGTGGTCTCACGGCGAAGTAACCAAGCCGGAAACCATCAATTACAGAACCTTCAAGCCGGAACGCGACGGCCTGTTTTGCGCCAAGATTTTCGGCCCGGTGACGGACTGGGAGTGTCTCTGCGGCAAGTACAAGCGCATGNNCTGCCGAGCCGCATCGGCTACCTGCTGGACATCACCATGCGCGACCTGGAGCACATTCTTTACTTCGAGACATTTGTTTGCCTCGATCCCGGCGAGGTGCCTTCGCTGAAGCAGAAGGATATTCTGCCGGAGGAAAAACTCCGCGAACTGCAGAAAGAGAATCTCGGAAAATTCCGCGCAGGCATGGGCGCAGAGGCTATCAAGGAGCTTTTGCGCAGCGTGGAAGTGGAAAAGCTTTCCGAAGAGCTTCGCGAAAAGATGAAGACGGACCCCAGCCTGCAGAAGCGAATCAAGTTCGCCAAGCGGCTGAAGGTTCTGGAAGCATTCCGCAAGAGCGGAAACAAGCCGGAGTGGATGATTCTGGATGTGATTCCGGTGCTTCCGCCGGAGTTGCGTCCGCTGGTGCCTCTGGATGGCGGCCGGTTCGCCACGTCTGATTTGAACGATTTGTATCGCCGCGTGATTAACCGCAACAACCGTTTGAAGAAGCTGATGGAATTGCACGCGCCGGACGTGATCGTTCGCAACGAAAAGCGCATGTTGCAGGAAGCGGTGGACGCGCTGTTTGACAACGGACGCCGCGGCCGCGTTTTGCGCGGAACGAATAACCGCCCGCTGAAGTCGCTTTCCGACACGCTGAAAGGCAAGCAGGGCCGCTTCCGCC
>PLZZ01000221.1:0-246 GCA_003153585.1 Acidobacteriota bacterium
CGGCGATGATTTTGGCTGGCAAAGAATGGCTGACATCTGGAGGGGGTGCCAGGGAATGTCAGCCGACGAATCGCTACAGTCCCTTCTTCGTGAAGCCAAGGACTTTGCCGTTGGCGGGCTGCAGCACGACGATATCACAGCGATTGCACTAAAAATTCCACGCCGGTAGCAGCCTCAATTCGACTTAGACGATTAGGACATTCAGTTCGGCCGCTTTTCCATCGCGAATCGAGAAGGCGCGAACAG
>PLZZ01000221.1:370-17298 GCA_003153585.1 Acidobacteriota bacterium
CACGTCTGCCATCTTTCGAATTTTACCGCGAGGAGTTCCTGCTTGGAATCTTTGCACGCTGTTGCCGCAGGCTTCCGCGGCTTGATGAGCTTTCCGCCGACGAAGGTGCAGGGTTGCAGGGAGCGAACCCTGCAACCCAACTAGCAATCGAATCTCGCTCTATGCCTTTTGAGCCTGGCGGCGAAGGAATGTGGGGACATCGAGATCGTCGGCCGGCACCTCACGAACGTCGCTGACATTTCGCGCGACTTGGTGCACCACCTCGTTGACGTTTCTCGATACCTGCTGCACCACATTCGTGTGCTGCGGCATGGTGGGTTGCGCCGGGGCAGGCTCGCGTGTAGCTTTCCACGTCTTCGGCAAATACGAAGGCCGCGACTGGGATTTCCTGCCTGCCACTTCGCGGAAACCGGCAGCGATTACGGTGATCTTCACCGACTCTTTCATCGCATCATCCATTACCGCGCCGAAAATGATGTTCGCATTTTCGTGCGCCGCTTTCTGAATGATGGACGAGGCCTCATGCACTTCCTGCAGGGTGAGGCTGGACGATCCCGTGACGTTGATCAAAATTCCCTGCGCGCCCTGGATGCAATTGTCTTCCAGCAGCGGGCTGTTAATGGCACGGTTCGCGGCATCAATCGCGCGGTTGGATCCGGAAGCTACAGCCGTGCCCATCACGGCGTAACCCTGGCCGGACATGATGGTTTTCACGTCCGCGAAATCGCGGTTGATGATGCCGGGAATGGTGATGATGTCGGAAATGCCCTGAACCGCTTGGCGCAGGATGTCGTCGGCGATGCGGAACGCTTCAAAGAAACTGGTTCCGTGCTCGACGCATTCCATCAGGCGTTCGTTCGGGATCACGATGACGGTGTCCACGCTTCCAATCAGCTCAGCGAGAGCCTGCTCAGCCTGCTCCATCCGGCGTTTTCCCTCGAACGCGAACGGCTTGGTCACCACCGCGACGGTGAGCGCGCCCAATTCGCTGGCGAGGTTTGCGACGACCGGCGCAGCTCCGCTCCCCGTGCCGCCTCCCAATCCAGCGGTGACGAAAACCATGTCCGCGCCGTCGAGCGCTTCCAGGATTTTTTCGGTGTCCTCCAGCGCAGCTTTGCGGCCGACCTCCGGATTAGCGCCCGCTCCCAGTCCTTTCGTCAACTTGGCGCCGAGTTGCAGTTTTACCGGCGCTTGTGAAAGCTTGAGCGCCTGCAAATCGGTGTTGGCGGCAATGAACTCGACACCTTCCACTTTGGCGCGGATCATGCGGTTGACGGCGTTCGAACCGCCGCCCCCCACACCGATCACTTTGATCTTGGCGCCAGTTTGCGCTTCTTCACTGAATGAAACTTTGAGGCTCGATTCTTTTGGTGACATGCTTCCTCCCCAGTCTTTCACCCTCTTGAAATTTTGGATCAAGTCCCTATGACGCTCCTGCAAACATACTTTTAAATTTGCCCACCCAGCCGCTGGGACGCGTTCCCGCGTTGCGCCGCGTGCGCGCACCGTAAAGCACAAGTCCCACGGCTGTTGCATACTCGGGCTGGGAATCTTCTTCGCTCATCCCCGATAGTCCGCGCGGAACGGCGACGCGCGCGGGCAGATTGAAAATCTTCTCAGTGAGTTCGCAAAACCCCCGCAGGCGCGCTCCGCCGCCGGTGAGAATAATCCCGGCGGGAATCGACGATTCCACGCCGCCACGGCGCAGCTCATCGCGGACGAGCATCAATAATTCCTGGGCGCGCGGTTCCACTATGTCGGACAACATGCGGGCAAAAACAGTTCGCGGCGGACGATCGCCGACGCTGGCGATTTCAATTGCAAAATCGTCCTTCAGAAGTTCGCGGAACGCGCAGGCTTGTTCGCGCTTGATTTTTTCCGCTTCATCGATGGGAGTTCGTAACCCGACGGCAAGGTCATTTGTAAAGTGGTCGCCTCCGACCGGAATTGCCGCGGTGTGGCGTACGACGCCGCCTGAATAGGCGAGCAGTTCGGTAGTTCCGCCTCCGATGTCAAGCAGGCAGCAGCCCAGTTCGCGCTCATCTTGCGTTAAGCAGGCTTCCGCGGAGGCCAGCGGCTCGAGAACCGTGTCGTCCACTCGCACGCCCGCGCGATTTACGGCCGTGACGATATTTTGCGTCGCCGAGCCGCACGCCGTGACGATGTGCACGTTGGCTTCGAGACGTTGCCCGACCATTCCAATTGCGTCGCGAATGTTGTCCTGCGCGTCGAGGAAAAACTCCTGCGGGAGAACGTGCAACACTTCGCGATCTTCGGGAAGCTGTATGCCGCGCGCAGCTTCCACCGCGCGGCGAACGTCCTCGCGTTGGATGTCGCGCGGGCGGCCTCCCACGGTGATTCCGCCGCGGCTATTCACGCCGCGCACGTGCGTGCCTGCGACGCCGATCAGCGCGGATTCCACCGGCACGCCGACAATGGTTTCCGCTTCTTCGACCGCCCGGCGGATCGAACTCACCGCGAGATCGAGATTCACAATCTGGCCCTTGCGCCAACCCTTCGATTCGGCCGCGCCCAAGGCGGCGAATTTCACGCCACCGTCGTCACCAAGTTCGCCAATCAGCGCGCAAGTTTTCGTGCTGCCGATGTCCAGCGCTACGATATGCCGTTCCTTCTTCGTCAAATCCGCTCCTTATAATTTCAGCCGTTTACATCCGCTATCGTGACTTTTTCCCCGAAATCTTGTGTGCTGCATGAACCGGTTTCGGCGCGGGTTTCGATGGCGCGGCCGGCCGAGGAGCAATTTGCTGCGCCACCGCAGCGTCCGGATTCACGACTGCTTCCCCGTTGAAGCGCAGATCCACCGATTCTATGCGCCCTGTTTTCGCGCGCCACTGTCCGAAGTCATTCAGCAAGGTTTGATACTTTGTTTCGAAATCGTTGTCGCCAAAATGCACGAGAACAAGCGAATCTGTTTGCTGCCCGCCGGAAGTACTTTCGCCATTCAAACCGGAGATCGAGGCGCGCAAGTCACGCACGTCCGAAAGGTCCACTTCGCTTACTTGTTCCATCGCTCGGGCCCGCGCGGATTCCACTTGCTGAGTGAATCCGGCAAAGAGCTGCATGCGCCGCTCGCGCTCGTCCGGCGTCATATTCTCGCTGACGCCGGTGACCACCGGAAAATGAAAACCCGCCTTCAAAGGCCGTTCAAGAATCACGCCATGAATATCCACGAGCGCCAGATCGCTTCCCTGCCGAAGAAACGCGATGGGAACCCGCTCCGTGATTTCTACTTCGATCTTATTGGGCAATGCTCGCCGAACGGTGGCTTGCGCCACCCACGGAATTGCTTCGAGCTGGCGCCGCCGTTCAGTAAGCGGAATGCGCAAAACGCTACGGCCTTGATCGGCTTTAAAAATTGCGAGTACACTGCCGCGAGAGACGTAATTATTCCCGGTTAGCTCCACTTGGCTGGAATGAATCAGCGCCATTCGCGGCGACGCGAACAGGAAATGCCCGCAGGCATATGCCACGCATGCGGCCACGATTCCCACACCCACTCCGACCGTAACACGGAGATACGTCTTCCAGGCCTTCCGGCCAAACTTTCGCCGCTTAATCTCCAGAGGCTTTTGCCTGCGAAGATACTTCGGCTCTTCGTCGGCCAGGAGTTCCTGGGGATAAGCGTCCGCGTCCATGGTCTTCAGTTTTTCCAGAGAATGACCTCGTTCTCGAGTTCCATGCCGAATCTGGTGCGCACGCGCTCGCGGACATCGTCAATCAGCCTGAGCATGTCGGCGCAGCTGGCCTTGCCTGCGTTAATAAAAAAATTGGCATGGCGATCGCTTACCATCGCGTCGCCCGCGCGGTGGCCTTTCAAGCCCAGTTCGTCAATCATGCGTCCGGCTGAACCACCCGGAGGATTTTTGAAAATGCATCCGGCGCTTTTCTGATTGAGCGGCTGGCTGGCGCGGCGCTTTTCATTGCACACCTTAATGCCGGCCAGAATTTCCTTGAATGGCTTGGACGGCAGCTCCAGTTTCACGCGCAGCATTACGTCGTCCGGCGCAAAGGAAGTGTGCCGATAATCGAAACGAATATCGTTGCCGCGGACCGTTTCAATTTCGCCTGTCGCCGCGCGGTACAGCTCCACTTCGCGCACGTACGATCCAATCTGCGTGCCGTAAGCGCCTGCGTTCATTCGCAACGCGCCGCCGACACTGCCGGGCACGCCGATCAACCCTTCCATACCGCCGAGATCGCGCTTCGCGCAGAACGTAACCATACCGCCGAGATCGGCGGCAGCATCGACATAGGCTGCATTGCCTTCCACTCTCATGCCCGGTTGCGAAGTCGGCAGATGCAAAACGACCCAGGGCAGCTCGCCGTCGTCGATCAGCACGTTCGTTCCACCACCTAGAAAACGGTGAGGGATTTTTTCGTCAGCCAGCAAACGCATCACCTCGGGAATNNGAACTCGGCACCTTGGAAGCAAGCAGCATGGCGAGTTGGTCGAGCACGCGCCCAACGCTGCCGGCGCCGATGGTAAGGATTGCGTCACCCGGACGCGCTTCCCTATACAGAAATTCCATACCCGCCTGCATCGTGCTGGTGAAGACTACATTCTTGTGGCCCGCCGTGCTGATGGCTTCGGACAAAATTTCGCCGTTGACGCCTTCGATCGGAGCTTCCCCGGCCGCATAAATTTCCGTCATCACCAAAATATCGGCCTGATTGAACGAGCTGCGAAAATCTTCCCAGAGAAACTGGGTGCGCGAATAACGGTGCGGCTGAAACAGCACGAGCAGGCGTTTGTAACCGCAACCGCGCGCGGCTTCGAGCGTGGCGCGAATTTCGGCGGGATGATGGCCGTAATCGTCAATCAAGGTGACGCCGCCAAACTCGCCTTTGATTTCGAAGCGCCGGCCTACGCCGGAAAACTTTGCGAGGCCCGCGCGAATCAAGTCTGCAGGGACGTTGAGCGAAAGGCCCACGGCGGCAGCCGCAGCGGCGTTGCGCACGTTGTGAATTCCCGGCGGCGACGGCAGCCGGAAGATTCCGAGATCGTCGTCATGATATTTCAGGCGAAACTCGCTCGCGAGTCCGATCAGCCGCACTTCGCTGATGACCAGGTCCGCCTGGCTCGATGTGCCGTAAGTGATCACCGGACGCTTTACCTGCGGCAGAATCGCTTGCACGTTCGGCTCGTCGATACAGAGGATCACCGTGCCGTAAAACGGGACGCGGTTCGCAAATTGCAGAAAAACTTCCTGAATTTCCTCCAGCGAATGGTAATGGTCCAAATGCTCGCGGTCGATGGTGGTGATTACGGCCAGCACCGGAGCAAGCAGCAAGAACGAGCGGTCGCTTTCGTCCGCTTCGACCACCATGTATTCGCTCTGGCCGACGCGGGCGTTCGAGCCGGCATGATTCACGCGTCCGCCNNCGACCATGGAAGTGGTCGTCGTTTTCCCGTGCGCGCCGGCCACTGCGATTCCATATTTCAAGCGCATCAGCTCGGCCAGCATCTCGGCGCGAGGAATGACGGGGATTTTCAGCTTATGAGCTTCCACCACTTCCACGTTGTTCGCGCGTACGGCCGAAGAAATCACCACTACATGCGCGCCGCGAACGTTTTCCGCCAGATGGCCTTCAAAAATAGTAGCTCCTAATTTTCGCAACCGCTCCGTCACGGGAGTAGCTTTCAAATCGGAGCCTGACACCGCGTAATTGCTGGAGAGCAGGACTTCGGCGATGCCGCTCATGCCGCTGCCGCCAATGCCAACCAAGTGAATGCGCTGAAAATTGCGGAAGGTTACGCTCATGCGCGCACCATTCCTTTCAGCGGGCTTTCGAGTTGAGCTTCGAGCAAGTCCACAATATCCTCGACAGCGCGGGGGCGTGCCAATCCGTGCGCGCGTTCTTCCATTTCCGCAATTTTTCCGGGCTGGTCAAGCAGGGAGAAAATTTCTGATGTCAGGCGCTCCGGCGTCAACTCGCCTTGCGGCAACATCCGCGCGGCGCCCGCGTCCTGCATGGCTTCTGCGTTGCGGGTTTGATGCGCATCGGTGGCAGCGCCGAAGGGGATGAAGATAGCGGCGCGTCCGGCGGCAGATACCTCCGCGACTGTGATCGCCCCCGACCGGCAGACGATTAAGTCCGCCTGGGCAAACCGCTCCGCCATATTCTCGATGAAGGGCACAACCTCCGCTCGGAATTCGCGACGCGCATAAGCTACTCGCACCGCATTATAGTCGCGTTCACCAGTCTGATGCACGATGAAAAGCTGATTTTTTCGCGGCGCCAACAGATCGAGTGAGTCAACGACGGCGCGGTTTATCGGCAGCGCGCCTCGGCTGCCGCCCGTAATCAGAATCGTGAAGGGATCTCGGTGCTTTTTACTCGGAACGGCAAAAAATTCCTGGCGCACNNACGCGGTTGGTGAATCCCGGCTCGACATTGGGCTCGAAAATCACAGTGGGGATCGAATGCATTCTAGCTAAGAGCATCATCGGGCCGGACGCGTAGCCGCCAACACCGAATGCCACTCCAAAATTGTGGCGGCGCAGAATTCTCTCCGAGTCCCACAATCCCTGCGGAAGAATCGCGGCATTGCGCAGAAATTGTGCGCCGCCGATTCCCTTCAAGCCCGCTACACGGATTGTTTCGAGCGGCAGTCCGGCTTGCGGCACCAGCCTCGCTTCCATTCCGCGCTCGGTTCCCACGATCACGACGCTTCGTTCTCCTTCGGGCTTGCGCCCGAGCCATTCGCGCGCTACGGCAATCGACGGAAAAACATGCCCGCCGGTGCCGCCGCCGGCGATTAGCAAACTGTTTGCATCCTGCTTCACATCTCATCCGCGTGCTGACTGATGTTCAACAGCACGCCGGTGGCCAACAACATTCCAATCAAACTCGATCCGCCATAGCTGATGAACGGCAGCGGAATCCCTTTCGTCGGCATCAATCCCAGTACCACGCTCAGATTGACGAGCGCCTGGCCCATCACCATCGCGGTGATCCCCAGCGCGAGTAGCCGTCCAAATTCATCCGGAGCTTTCATGGCGGCCACAAATCCCCGCCAGCCATACACAAAGAAGAGCGTCAGCACAATCGCGGCGCCGATAAATCCGAGCTCCTCGCAAATCACGGCAAAAATAAAGTCGGTGTGCGCCTCGGGGAGGAAAAAAAGCTTCTGGCGGCCTTCCATCAAGCCCACGCCCGTGAATCCGCCGGAGCCGATGGCGATGAGCGATTGCAACAATTGAAAGCCGTGGCCCTGCGGGTCGGTACTCGGCGACAAGAATGCTTTGAAGCGCTCCAACCGATACGGTGTGCTTTCAATTAACAGATAGACGACGGGGATCGCCGCGAGCACGGCGCCAACGATGTATCGCATTGAAAGGCCCGACACGTACAGCATCACCGCTGCGATGAGCAGGATCATGCACGCCGTACCCATATCCGGCTCCCCCAGAACCAGGCCAACCATCAGCAGGACCGTTCCCAGCGCGGGCAATAGCGTGTGCACCGGGTCGTTTATGCCGAAACTTTTCGGGCCGCGCCGGATTTCAATAAACCAAGCGAGATAGAAAATTAAGACCAGTTTCGCGATCTCCGACGGTTGCAGGCTCAGAGGGCCCAGCCTGAACCAGCGATGCGTGGCATGCGAACGATCCAAAAAGAAAACCGAAATCAACATGACGAGGGTGATGGAAACCGCGGTGAAAATCACGCGTGGNNTTGCCGCCCTGTTCTCGAGCGGTGATGGCCGAGGCGCTGAAAACCATCACCGCACCGATCAGGCAAAGCGCCAGCGTGACGCCGAATAATTTCCGGTCGGGTTGCAGACTACGTGGCATGCGTCATCCTTTTTGCGCGGAAGCTCCCGCGGCCGATTTGTTGTGATCTTCCAGACGCGCGACCAGCTCTTTGAAACTGCGGCCGCGATGTTCGTAATTCTCAAATTGGTCGAAGCTGGAGCAGGCCGGAGCAAGCAACACGGTATCGCCCGGCTGCGCGCGCTCAGCGGCAATTTGCACGGCACGATCCAGCGTGCCGGCGTTCGTTACGGGAACTGAATCGCCGAGGTCTTCTGCAATCTTCTCCGCGGCAGCGCCTACCAAGATGGCCATGCGCGCGCGATCGTGCAGTAACTCGCGCAGCGGCGTGTAGGGACTCCCTTTGTCCTTTCCGCCGAGAATCACGATAAGAGGCCCCGGAAATGCTTCAATTGCCTTCACCGCTGCGTCCACATTTGTGGCCTTTGAATCGTTGTAAAACTGCACGCCTGCTATTTCAGCCACGAATTCCAAGCGATGCTCCACGCCTTTGAACGATTTCACGCCGTTCGCAATGGCCGCCGGATCGGCGCCCGCGAGGAAAGCCGCGGAACAGGCGGCCAATACGTTCTCGACATTGTGTTCGCCGCGCAGCGTGATTTCATCGCGGCGCGCAAGTGGCACCTCCGAGCCTTCGTTGCGAAAAAAAATCTGTCCATCGCGCAGAAAGGCTCCGGCGGCCACCCGCTTCTGCCGGCTAAACCAGAAAATGTGCGGTTTGGAGGGCATGCGGCGCGTAATTTCGGGATCGTCCGCATTAAGGATGGCGATGTCGCGCTCGGTTTGATTTTCGAACATGCGCATCTTCGCGCTGGCGTACTCGTCGAATGAAACGTGGCGATCGAGATGGTCGGGCGTCAGATTCAGCAGCACCCCGATTTCCGGCCGAAACTTTTCGATTGTTTCGAGTTGGAAGCTGCTGATCTCCGCCACGGTAACGGTGGTATCCATGGAGTTTTCCACCAGCGCCAGCAGCGGAGTCCCGATATTGCCGCCAACCATTACCGGAATCGCCGCGGTCTTCAGGATGTGCGCGACCAGCGAAGTCGTTGTGGTCTTGCCGTTCGAGCCGGTGATGGCGATAAGTTTTCCGCGCAGAAAACGCCACGCAAGTTCAATTTCGCTCCAAACCGGAATTCCGTGCGCGCGCGCAGCTTCCAACGCGGGCAGCTTTGCCGGGACGCCGGGGCTGACCACAATTAAATCCTGATTCAGAAAACTTTTGGAAACGTGCCCGCCGGGCTCGAATTTCACGCCCGCCGCGCGCAGCTTTGAGGCAGTTTCGGCCAGCTCGGATTCCGGACGTTCGTCCGTGGCCGTCACGGTTGCTCCATAGCCCGCGCAGAAAAGCGATGTAACCACGCCTGTGCGCGCCAATCCCACCACCAGCACGCGCTTCCCCGCGAGATCGATTCCAGGCCTCAAAGCTGCATCACCTCAATTTCAAAGTCGTCAGCGAAAACAACGCAAATACCAGCGCCACAATCCAGAAACGCACGATGATTTTTGACTCGCTCCATCCCATCAATTCGAAATGGTGATGCAGCGGCGCCATGCGAAAAACCCGCTTGCCCGTGAGCTTGAACGAGCCAACCTGAATGATTACCGAAAGCGCTTCGAGAACGAAAACGCCGCCAATGAAAAGCAGCAGAATTTCCTGCTTGATGATTACGGCGACCACGCCGATTGCGCCTCCGAGCGCGAGCGAGCCTACGTCGCCCATGAACATCTCGGCCGGATGCGCGTTGTACCAGAGAAATCCCAACGACGCGCCGACCAGCGAGCCGCAAAAAATTACCAGTTCGCCCGCCGCTGGTATCTTTTGGATCTCCAAATATTCAGCCATGCGCGCATTGCTGGAGACGTAGGTAAGCACGGTGAGCGCGGTGGAAGAAACCAGCACGCATCCGATGGCCAGGCCGTCCAAGCCGTCGGTCAAATTCACCGCGTTCGAGCTGCCCACGATTACAAACACAAGAAACAGAACGAATGGAACGAACGCCAGCGGCCATACGAAATTCCGGACCAACAGCGAGTCGATCACCAGATTCGGATGCAGCCGTTTGAGAAACGGCACGCTCAACTGCGTGGAATACGCGCCGTGCGATTGCAACACGAGCAACGCGACGCCGACCGCCACGCAGGTCAACACCTGAAAAAAGAATTTCTTGCTCGGGGACAGCCCGAGATTTCTCCGTCGCACAACTTTATTGTAATCGTCCACGAAACCTATGGCGCCGAACGCGACCGTAGCTCCAATCGCAAGCAGCACGTAGGGACTGCGCAAATCGGCCCAAAGCAGCGCGGGAATTACGATGGCGGCCACGATTAACACGCCGCCCATCGTGGGAGTTCCCGCTTTCTTTTGATGCGCCTTGGGGCCTTCTTCGCGAATGTACTGCTTCACTTGCAGCTCGCGAAGTTTTTCGATTACCCACGGGCCCATCAGCAGCGAAAGCAGAAACGCCGTCACACTGGCCACCGCGGTCCGAACGGTGATGTAGCGAAATACGTTCAGCGGGCTGAAATAGGGCCTCAGCGCGTAAAAGAAGAGGTAGTAAAGCATCAGCGCGAGCCTTTTCGCCCGGCTTCGATGGCTTCCACGGAGCCTGTCGATCCGGTCCGCTTTTGACGCGCGTCGATTGCCTCGAGAATTTTTTCCATCTTCACGCCGCGCGAACCCTTCAGCAGCAAAAGATCTCCGCCTGCGACGAACTCCGCTAGAAATTTCGCCGCTTCATCCGAATTCTCAAAAAACTTCGCGCGCTCTGGCGCATGCCCGGCATCGATCGCTGCGCGGACCAGTTCCGCTGCATCACCCCGCACGCCCACGATCCAGTCAATTCCCGAGAGCGACCCGGCGAGCTTTCCGCATTCGCGATGCAGCGCCGCGGCCGAGGTACCAAGTTCCAGCATCTCGCCCGCCGCGAGAATTCTCCGCCGATATCCGGGCGTCGCTGCGAGAAGCTCAGCCAGTGCGTTCAACGCAGTCGGGCTCGAGTTGTAGCTGTCGTTAATCACCGCAAGACCGTTTTCAAACCGAACCACTTCGCCGCGCTTATCGGCAGGTGCCAGAGTTGGAAACACAACTTGCGCCTCTGCCGCACCGATGCCCCAAACGCTAGCCGCTGCAAGTGCCGCCAACGCGTTCATCACGTTGTGCCGGCCAATCAACGGCAACTCCAACCGCGCGCGGCCGCTTGGAGACACGAATTCAAACGCTGTGCCTTCCACACCGCGTTCTTCGATATTCTCGGCGCGGAATTGCGCACGCGCGCTGGTTCCAAACCAAATCACATTCCCGCGCGCCACCTCGGCAAACCGAGCTACACGCTCGTCGTCTGCGTTCAGCACCGCCGTTGCGCCGGGCCANNACGGCCGCATCGTGCTCATCATCGAGCTGCAGCAACGTAAGCGGCAGACCATACTCGTTGTTCAAATTCCCTTGCGTCTTCAGTACGCGGAACCGCGCGGCCACAAGCGCCGCAAGGATTTCTTTCGTGGTAGTTTTGCCAATCGACCCGGCCACAGCGCCGATTCGCCTGCCCGGCTTCGCCTTGCGCCAAATCTCGCTGGCGCGCGAGGCCAAACGATGCAGCCCGACGAGCGTGTCGTCCACGGCAAAGAGCTTGCGCCGGACTTCTTCCGAGTACTCTGGAAACTTTTCGCTCGCCACCACCCCGGCCGCAGCTCCGCGAGAAAGCGCCCCGGCCACAAAAGCGTGTCCGTCGTGACGCGGACCGCGTATGGCAAGGAACAGTTCTCCAGGCTGAACGGCGCGAGAATCAATCGAGACGCCGGCCATCCGGGCCATGGGATCAAGCCCCGCGGGCACTGAGACACCCAGAGTTTCAGCCACTTGAACTGCTGTCCACCGCATTGCGTCTCCCAGGGGCTGATGGTCGCTCTCAGAATCTGATTTTCCGAAAAACTCAGATTTTCGTGCGAAATCGCCTACTTTTTGGCCGATTGCTTCAAATAACCCTTGCGCCGCAATATCGCCCGGGCTTTTTCGCGATCGTCAAACTCGAACGTCCGGTCGCGCAAAATCTGATAGTTTTCGTGACCTTTTCCGGCCAGCAGCACGATGTCGCCCGGTTGCGCTTCATCGATCGCCATTTCAAGGGCTATTTCGCGATCCGGCTCGATCCGGTACTTCGCATTCACTTTCTGCAATCCCACCACCACATCGTTCATGATCAGCAGTGGGTCTTCTTTTCGAGGATTGTCATCGGTGAGAATCACGAGGTCGCTCAGCGCTCCGGCGGCTTCACCCATCAGCGGGCGGGTGGAACGATCGCGCTCTCCTCCAGCTCCGAAAAGCGTGATGATGCGCCCGGACGGATTCAGTTCGCGCGCCGTCGTAATCAAATTGCGGATAGCATCGTCCGCATGGGCGTAGTCAACCACTACCAGAAACGGCTGGCCTTCGTCGATTTGCTGAAAACGGCCGGGCACCAATTCGAGATTCGCGATCCCCTCTTCGATTTTCACGCGAGGTATTTCAAGCGCGATGGCCGCGCCGATCGCGCTCAGAATGTTGTACACATTGATGCGCCCGACCAGCGACGAGCGCACTTCGATTTTCCCGGCCGGCGTTTGCGCCGTAAATTGAGTGCCGTCAAACCGCAGTGAAAACGATTTCGTGGTGAGCTCGGCCGTCTCGCTCAGGCCATATCTCAGCGTGTGTTTTGCAAGACCCTCCAGGCGGGGCGAATAAGGATCATCGGCGTTGACTACGGCGACATCAGGCGCTCCGGCACCCAGGCCCTCAAACAAACGTCGCTTGGCGGCGAAATACTCTTCGAACGTTTTGTGAAAATTAAGATGATCGCGCGTCAGATTTGTAAAAACCGCCACGGCGAAGTGGCAGCCCCAGACGCGCTCCATGGCCAGCGCGTGCGAGCTCACTTCCAGCACGGCGTGCGTTCCGCCGGCGTCGCGAACTTCCGCAAACATTTGCTGCAANNCCGATACGCCCGGTTGTGAATCCCGCGGCGTGCAATATGGAATCTATGAGAAAAGTTGTAGTGGTCTTCCCGTTTGTTCCGGTGACGCCGATGAGCTTCAGCGCGTTTGCAGGGTGCCCGTAGAAATTCGCAGCTGCTATCGCTAGCGCGCGGCGCTCGGTTCCTGGGACAAGTTCCACCCACGCAATACCCGGCTTTATCTCCGCGCTTCGCGGTTCCGGACTCGCGATTGCAATCGCGCCGCGTGCGATCGCGTCAAACACAAATTTATTCCCGTCCGCTTTTTGTCCCGGCAGGCCAAAGAACAGCGCGCCCGGCGTAACTTGACGGCTGTCGCACGCCACGGAGAGGATATTGAGGTTCTCAGCTCCACTCACGCTGACCCGCTCAACGCCCTCCATTAGCTCACGCAGAGTTGTGCTTTGTTTATCCTGGCGCTTTGCACCGCTTCCTGAATTCACTTCGGGCCCACTCTCCATCACAAATTTCAATTTACATTCCTTTGCGCCGCCGTGGTCGGCTCTTCCGCCGCCACGCGCCCAAACCGCACAGTCACGCGGCTCCCATGCACCACGCGCGTACCTGCCTCCGGCGATTGTTCCAACGCAACTCCACTGCCAATCAGCGAAGGAACTAATCCCAGGCGCGAGCAATCCTCCGTGACACCTCGAACCGTCTCCCCCGCCAGGTCCGGGACTATCACAGCGTCCCCGTCGCTGAACGCAACCGTTGTAGCCGACGAGACATCCTGCTGCTCGGTCGCCGCTTTGAAACGCGCCTCATTAATTCCATTGCTCAAATCTTCTTCCGGAACGCGAGCGTGTCCCACATTCTTCGCCGTTTCGGTTTCTGAAGGCTCAGGTATGTCGCCTGGAACGTCTAAGTACGCGAGCACTTGTTCCGCTATGCGCTTGAATACCGGTCCGCCGATTTCTCCGCCGTGATGCGCGCCCTGCGGCGAATCAAAGACGATGAGGATGGTGACCGCCGGTTCGTTCACCGGCGCAAACCCGACAAACGAAGCAATGTATTTGTTGGGCGAATAGCGCCCCGTGTCGGGGTCAATTTGCTGTGCGGTGCCGGATTTGCCCGCGGCTGTGTATCCATTAAGCTGCGCGAGCTTGCCGGTGCCGCTCAAGACCACCGTCTCCATCATTCCGCGCACCGTGGCCGCGGTCTTCGCGTCCGTCACTTGTTGCGGCACGGGCCGCGGGAGTGGCCCCGAAGCAATTCCGCCCTGAATCTCTTTGACGATGCGCGGCTTGTAAAGCAATCCGCCGTTCGCCACGGCGGAAATCGCCGAGATGATTTGTACCGGCGTCACGCTGATTTCCTGCCCAATAGCCACCGACCCGATAGCGCTTGCATTCCAGTTCTCAACAGGGCGAAGTTTTCCGCGATTTTCCCCGGGCAGCTCGATTCCGGTAAGCTGGCCGATTCCGAAAGAGCGAATCGCGTCGTAAAACCTGGGAGCGCCGAGCTCGAGGGCAATCTTGATCGATCCAACATCGCTGGAATTCGCAAGAACGTCGCGAACGCTGAGAACTCCGAACGGATGCCAGTCATGAATCAGCCTGCCGGCGACAAGGATTGAGCCCATCTGGCAATCCACGAGTTTGTCCGGATCCGTGACTCCGTTTTCAATTGCTCCGGTCATGGTGACCACTTTGAAGGTGGAACCGGGTTCGTAGGCGGCGGTAACGGCGCGGTTCCTGCGCACTTCGTCGGGATAAGTGCCGGCGTCGTTGGGATCGAACGTGGGGAGATTTGCCATGGCCAGCAGTTCCCCGGTGTTTGGATCTTGAATCACCACCGTCCCATATTTGGAGTGGGTCTCTTCCATTCCCCGCGCTAATTCTTTTTCGGCTATGAACTGGATCGTTTCATCCACGGTCAGCGTCACGCTGGCACCGGGATCCGCGGCGGCTTCGCTGCGGTCGTACCAGCGCCGTTTTCCGTCGGACATCACCATCATGCGGCCCGGCTTTCCGCGAATCTGTTTGTCGAAGGCGTACTCGATGCCGCCGATGCCTTTTTCGTCCACGTCCACATAGCCCAGTGCGTGCGCCAGGCTCTGCCGCTGCGGATAGACCCGGCGATTTTCCTTCTGAAAGAAGACGCCCTTCAAGTTCATGTCGTCAATGCGCTGGACGATTTCAGGCGAAAGTTTCTTTGCCAGACGAACGGGCGTGCGCGCCTCTCGTATTTTTGTTTCGATTTCTTCGGGGGGAATATTCAGAACGCGCGAGAGCAGCCTGGCGACGAGCGATGCATCCTTGATGTCCGTAGGATCGCCGAATACGGAATCCATCGGGATGCTGATAGCCAGTTCTTGACCCTTGCGGTCGTAGATCGTGCCGCGTTTCGGGCTGATTTCAAATACGTGCCGTTGTTGGTGCTGGGCTCTTGCGAAGTATTCGCCATAGCAGAAGAGCTGGAGATAACTGAGGCGCGCCAGCACCGCCGCCATCCAAATCAACGCCACGACCCCTACTACCAACCAGCGGCGACGCGGGCTGTGCTGCTCCATGGTACACCGGCCTATCCCAGAAAAAACTCAACCCCGCGAAAGTTCGGATTGCTTCGCGGGGACGCGCCCGGTAAGCCAGGCCGCTGCAAATTTCGTGTCAGGGAAGCTGCGTTTGAGAAACGGTGCGCGCTTGCGCCAACACTCGATCTCCGGTTGCTTCCACCGCAGCCGTTTGGCCGACCACCGGAATCGTCAATCCCAGCTCTTTTCCGCCGATCGCATAGACCCGGTCCAGCGAGGTCAGCGTGTCCACTTCCAGGTTCAGCTGCTGATTCAATATCGAGCTCTGCGCCCGCAGCGATTCAAGCTGCTCCACTTCGTAACGCAGTTGGATGCATTCAAAATGTTGCCAGGTATAAACCAGCAGGCAGGCAGCCAGAGCGCCGCCCGCGGCCACGCGCCGCCAAAAATCAGCCACGCGCGCGGGCGATACCGGACGAACCAGCCGCGAATTATCGATATGTTTTACTGTGTGATATTCGATCATGACCACGCCTCAGGCGCCGAGCTTTCCGCCGTCGCCACCTTCTCCGCCACGCGCATCTTTGCGCTCCGGGAACGCGGATTGTTTCGGATTTCCTCGTCGCCCGGCAGAATCACTTTCTTGGTCAGCACTCGAAAACTTTTCTCCCGTGCTAGACGCTGGAATTCATGCTTCACCATGCGATCTTCCAGCGAGTGGTAACTGAGGACGATCATCCGTCCTCCTTGAGCTAAAGTGGCAGGGGTCCGCGAAAGAAACTGCCCGAGTTCCTCCTCTTCTCGATTCACCGCTGTCCGCAGCGCCAGAAACGTTTTTGTCGCGGGATGCAGTCTCTGCCTTCCCCTTGCTTTTCGTCCCCCTGCCACAACCGTTGCCAGATGTTCGGTGTCGCGGATCGGCCGCGCGCGAACGATTGCCCTGGCGATTCTGCGTGAGTCCCTCTCTTCCGCATTCTTGTAGAGAAGGTAGGCCAGTTCTTTCTCCGGCCAGAAGTTCACAATTTCTTCCGCGGTGAGCGGAGAATCGGGATTCATGCGCATGTCGAGCGGCGCGGCCCAACGAAAAGAAAATCCGCGCTCGGGAGTGTCCAGCTCGAGGCTTGAAATCCCCAGATCGGCAATCACGCCATCCAGCGGAGGAAGTTTCAGGTTCTCCACCACTTCGCCGATCTTCGAGAATTCTGTGTGCACCAAAGTCACCTGCCGCTCGTGCGGCCCCAGACGCTCCCGCGCTATTTCCAGTGCGCGCGGATCGCGATCCATCCCCACTAAACGCCCCGTGGTCAGCCGCCGGGCGATTTCAATGGCATGCCCGCCCGTGCCGACCGTGGCATCCACGTACGTGCCCTCGGGCCGAATCCGCAACCAGTTCAAAACTTCTTCAACCAGAACCGGCGTGTGCAGAACGCTCAAAAGCTAGATGCCCAGTAAATCCAATTCCTTTTCGTCTTCCGCCGTGATGGGGTTACGGTTCAGTTGTTCCAGGAACTGCGCGTGATTCCAGACTTCCAGGTAAGTCAGCTGGCCCTGAACGTCTACTTCGCCCTTCATCTGCGCCGATTCCCGTAGCGTTGGTGGAATTAGAATGCGCCCGTGCCCGTCCACCTCTACTACTTGGCCGTAATAGTTCACCCGCGCCAAAAATTT
>PLZZ01000221.1:17386-17512 GCA_003153585.1 Acidobacteriota bacterium
TAGATAGTTGCCCCGAAGCATGGAAGCCTTTCAGAACCGCGCCCGGCTTGTACCGCGTGAGAATCACTCTTTGGTGCGCCCCTGCTTTCTAAAGCTTTCTAATACTTTTTACCACTGCGTCCCACT
>PLZZ01000130.1:0-30242 GCA_003153585.1 Acidobacteriota bacterium
TCGAGCTTTTCAAGCCGTTCATTTATCACAAGCTCGAAGCCGCAGGACACTGCACGACGATCAAGCAGGCGAAAGAGCTAGTGGAAGCGCAAGAAGCGATCGTATGGGACATTCTCGAAGACGTGATTCGCGAACATCCCGTGATGCTGAANNGACCAGATGGCGGTACACATTCCACTTTCGCCGGAAGCGCAGGTGGAAGCTTCGGTCTTGATGCTCAGCTCGCATAATATTTTGTCGCCGGCAAACGGGTATCCTCTCGCAGTACCGACGCAGGACATGGTCTTGGGGATTTATTACATGACCAAGTCCAAGCCGAAGGCGAAGGGCGAAGGGCGCGCTTTTGGTTCGAGCGATGAGTGCGTAATGGCGCTCGAAGCAGGCGAAGTGGAGTTGTTGACGCCTATTCGCATGCGTTACACCGGCGAGGTAATCGACCTTACCAATGCGTATGACGATCAGGACGTCTCACACACGGAACCTGTAAATCTAAATCGCCAGTTCCTGCACACCACCGTGGGACGCGTGATCTTCAACGATCACTTGCCCACGGAGATGCCTTTCGTCAACGGCCTGCTCAAGAAAAAGGGTGTCCAGGCGCTGGTGCAGTATTGCTACCTGCGCTTTGGTCTGGAAAAAACTGTGGTGGCGCTCGATAAGCTGAAGGAGCTCGGCTTCCTGTACGCAACGAAGTCCGGCGTCTCCATCGGCATCAGCGACATGGTTATCCCCAGCGTGAAGTTCAAGCTGGTGGACGCGGCCGAACACGAAGTGGTCAAGGTGCAACAGCAATATCTTGACGGCGCCATTACCAACGGCGAGCGTTACAACAAAGTGATCGCCATCTGGTCGGACGTGACTGAAAAAGTCGCGGACGAAATGTTCAAGGCTTTGGAAGAGCAAGACAAGCAGGGCATTATCAACCCAGTTTACGTGATGGCCGATTCCGGAGCGCGCGGTTCGAAACAGCAGATCCGCCAGCTCTCCGGAATGCGCGGCTTGATGGCCAAGCCTTCGGGCGAAGTCATCGAGACTCCGATCACTTCGAATTTCCGCGAAGGCCTCACGGTGCTGCAATATTTCATTTCCACGCACGGCGCTCGCAAGGGCTTGGCCGATACGGCGCTTAAGACCGCCGATTCCGGNNGACGGAATTTACGTCGAACCGATTCTCGAAGCCGGCGTCGAGGTGGAATCGTTGCGCGACCGCGTAATAGGCCGCGTATCGCTCGAAAAGATCAAAGACTACGAAGGCAGCGTGATCGTCGAGATCAACCAGGAAATCACCGAGGAACTGGCCAACGCGATTCAAGCGGCGGGCATCGAGCGCGTGAAGATTCGCTCGGTGTTGACGTGCGAATCCCGCCGCGGTGTTTGCGCTCGGTGTTACGGCAGAAACCTGGCAACCGGCCGCTTCGTCGAGATGGGCGAGGCTGTCGGAGTGATCGCGGCGCAGTCCATCGGCGAGCCTGGCACGCAGTTGACGATGCGCACGTTCCACATCGGCGGCACGGCAACCCGCGTCACCGAACAGTCGAAGGTGGAAGCGCGCAACAACGGCTTCGTGAAATTCATCGACTTGAACGTGGTCGAGGGCCGCAACAAAACGATGGTGGCTATGAACCGCTCCGGCTTGATCGCGGTGGTGGATGAAAAGAACCGCGAAAAGGAACGCCACCACGTGGTGTACGGTGCGCGCTTCAAGGTGGAAGACGGCCAACCGGTGACGCTCGGCCAGACCATGGTTGAGTGGGATCCTTATACCTTCTCGATCCTTACGGAGACGGGCGGGTCGATCCAGTTCAAGGATTTGCAGCCCGGAATCACGATTGAGGAGCAGGTGGACGAAGTCACGGGGTTGTCGCAGCTGGTCGTCACGCTTCCTCCGGGTGACGAAAAGCATCAGCCCACGATTCTCGTTCGCGATCCGCAGGGACGCGTCCGCAAAAAGTACCTGATGCCTTCCCGCGCGCACTTGATGGTCGCGGATGGGGACGAGGTGCAACCGGGCGACGTTCTGGCGAAGATCCCGCGAGAAACGACCAAGACGAAAGACATCACGGGCGGTCTCCCGCGCGTTGTGGAACTTTTCGAAACGCGCAAGCCGAAGGATCCCGCGGTCATTAGCGAAATCGACGGCATCGTAAAGTACGGCGACATCGTTAAGGGCCAGCGCAAGATCTTCGTCGAGAGCGAAGATGGAAGAACGGTGAAAGAATATTCCGTCTCGCGCGGCGTGCACATCAACGTACAGGAAGGCGAACACGTTCGGGCCGGCGAGCCATTGATTGACGGGCCGCTGAACCCGCACGATATTCTCGCCGTCCTGGGAGAAAAGTACACGCAGGCATACCTGGTGAACTCGATCCAGGAAGTCTATCGTCTGCAGGGCGTGAACATCAACGACAAGCACATCGAGACGATCGTTCGCCAGATGATGCGCTGGGTGAAAGTCGAGGACGTGGGCGATACGACGTTCCTTCTGGAAGAGCAAGTGGACAAGTTCCGCTTCCGCGAAGAAAACGACCGGATCATTCACGATGGCGGGCGTCCGGCAACAGGCCGTCCGTTGCTCCTTGGAATCACCAAGGCATCGCTTTCGACCGATTCCTTTATTTCTGCGGCGAGCTTCCAGGAGACCACCCGCGTCCTTACCGAAGCGGCGATTTCCGGAAAGGTCGATTACCTGCGCGGCTTGAAGGAAAACGTCATCATGGGCCGGCTCATTCCTGCCGGCACGGGTCTGGATCGCTATCGGAATATCCAGCTGCTCACGGAAATTCCGAAGGAAGAGGTTCAGCAGATGGAGCCGGAGCTCACGCCGGAAGAAGCTGCGGCGCTCGATTTCCTGCGCAAGGATACCGACGCGGTCGCAGAGAGCTAGTCTCCGCGGTTTTTAGTCAGGGCGTCCCGGTGCAAATCGGGACGCCTTTTTCATTTGTGCTCGATTAGGCAGGTTTTACCTGTTGAGTAACTTGGCATAGGCTGCTGTTTTGTTTCGCCGCGCAACGCTTCCCGCCCGTAAACTTTAGAGAGCCCTGGTCACAGCCTTGGTAGCAGGGCCGCCGCCAAATACGGCAAGAGCGTCGTTATGTCTGCAAAGTCGACCGACAAGCAGTCTAAGAGACCCGCGTTCGCTTCTCCCAGCGAAGCGGAGTACAACGAACTCGTCGCAGTGATTTCAGGTTCGCAGCGCAATTACCGCGACCTCATCGATAATCTAGATCACGCTGTCTTCACTCTGGCTCTTGACGGCGAGATACGGGTTGCAAATCGCTGCTTGTCGGAGCTTCTGGATGTTTCTTTTCAGCACCTCATCGGCAGGCGGCTAACGGACTTCATCGAGCTGCCCACCTACGCCCAATTCCAGCAGTGGCTTCCTGTTCTTCTGAAGGCCGGGTCATGGGCCGGAACCGTAACCGTGCATTTAAGAAAGGACCGCGAAGCGAGGCAATTTCATTGCTGGGTACAGGCGCTCAGTGAGGATGGCCAATTCACGTCGGTGACCGGCTGGGCGCGCGACGTCACTTCAGAGCGCCAATCCGAGGTTCGTTTTGCTGAGCTTTTCGAAACCCTTCGCGAAGGAATCTTTTTAAGCACGCCTGAGGGAAAACTGCTGGATGCGAATCCCGCACTCGTTCGGATGCTGGGTTTCGAAAGCAAGCAGGAGCTGCAAACTCGCAACGTTCGAGATATTTACGTAAACCCATCCGAGCGGGATTCACTGATTCGCGACGTTCTCGCAAACGGATCGGTACAAGACCGCAAGATTATCCTGCGACGCAAGGATGGCAAGACGATCCATTGCCTCAACTCCTGCGCCGTGATTCGCGATGCTGCGGGCCGCGTCTTGCGCATTCAAGGGACGCTGGTGGACGTGAGCGAGCGGCTGGAAATGGAAGAGCACCTGCATAAAGAGCAGGAGTTTGTTCGGAGTCTGGTTGCCAGCTTCCCCGACGTTATTGCGGTGCTGAGTCTCGAGGGCACCTATACCTTCATAAGTCCGCGAGTGCAGGAGGTGCTCGGCCGGCCTGCGGAGGAATTCATCGGAAAGCCGCTGGGCGGGGAAGTTCACGGGGACGATCTTACGAAGCTCCAGGCGATTTTTCAGAAAGTTGCCACCGGGCGCGGCACGAGCAGCCAGTTCGAGTACCGTGCGCATCATGCGGATGGAACTTGGCGGATGCTTCGCGCCAGTGCAAGCCCGCTTTACGACACGCAGGGAAAGATCAATGGCGTGGTAGCCTCGGCGCGGGACGTCACGGAATCCAAGACCATCGAACAACAACTGGTGCAAAAAGAGAAGCTCGCGGCGATGGGCGAAATGATGACGGGAGTGGCCCACGAATTGAATAATCCTCTTACGGCGATCCTGGGCATAACCGACCTTATTCGTGAACGCGCGTTGGATGACGCTATGCGCCACCAGATTGAGACGGTGTTGAAACAAGCGCGGCGCGCTGCGACCATCGTACAGAACCTTCTGGTCTTTTCCCGCCCGTCTTCCCTGCGCAAATCGAGGGTACAACTCGATCAAATCGTCAAACAGGCGCTGGATGCCCAGCACACGTCGCTGCAGCAGAAGAAAATTACGGTACAGTTTCAGGGCGCGCGCGATCTGCCACCCATCGAAGGAGACCCGAAACTTCTGGTGCAGGGATTCTCGAATCTGATCTCAAACGCCGAGCAGGCAATCGGGTCCGTCCGTGAAAGCGGAACGCTTCGAATTTCGGCAGGGTTCGCGGACGGGAAAATCACTCTGGCGTTTTCCGACGACGGCCCAGGCATCTCGCCGGAAACCCTGGGAAAGGTATTCGATCCTTTTTTTACCACCAGGCGGCCAACCGGCGGGACGGGACTCGGGCTCACGATTTCCCAAGCAATTGTGAAGGAGCACGGAGGAAAGATCGAGGTCGAGTCGTCGCCAGGCGCAGGCGCCACTTTCCGAGTGCTGCTTCCGGCGGCGGTCGAAGAAGTTTCACCTGAAGCAGCTATCCCGCGGGCTGCCGCACCTCCGCTCTCCGGCTCAGCCGAATTACGGGGACACTCCGTTTTTGTGGTGGACGATGAAGAGAGCATACGCGAGATCGTGCAGGAAGGGCTGGCGGCTCGCGGAATGATCGTGGAAGGCGCGGCGAGCTCGGAGGAAGCGCTGTCGCACCTGATCGCGGGCCATTACGAATTCGTGCTTTGCGATTTCAATTTGCCGGGATTGAATGGGGAACGGCTTTTCGAGAGAGTACGGTCGCAGCTACAGTCTGCAACTCCGCGATTCGTTTTTATGACCGGGGCGTTGCTAGACCACTCGCAGGTGACGCAGTTCCAAGAAAAAGGTGCATCCGTGCTGCAGAAACCGTTCCACGTGGCAGCGTTGGCTAAATTGCTGACGCAACTTCTGCAATCGCAGGCGGTTATTGCGAAATAGAACAGGGCCGAGTCATTTATTCGACTTTGAGGTGGGCTGCACCTGCATTGCATCCAGTCCGAAATCCCAAAAGTAAAGATTCGTTCCGCCACCTTGGACAATTTCCGCGAGAGCGTATTCGCCCGGGTCGATGTGCTCTTCCAAAGTAAATCTATAAACGCCCGGCGCAATCAACCAGCGCTGTATGAGCAAGGTCGTCTGTCCCGTGGTTCCTTGCTCCTTGAATAGCTGATCGAGATTTTCAAGGTACCGGCTGTCTCCTTTCACTTTCGCGCGAAGCAATTCCAACTCCGGTTCACGGCCGTCGGCGGTACGCATATAAAACTCCGTCTGGCCGGCTTTGATGCGCAGTTTCGCGCGCGGGCCGATTAGTGAAACTGTGTGCCTGGTTGGAATGATGGGAATCGGGATCAGCACCTGCTTTAACATCTGTTTTTTGCTGAACTTGATATCCGCGGGCGCCTGCGGAATTGGAAAGACTCCCTTGCCGTCAAATTCGAAAAGACCCTCGCCGGGCGGCAGAAAAACTCCGGGAGCGACCTCCAGGCTGGCGTCAATATCGAGGGCTTGGGCTGTGCGTCCGGCTTCACGAGCGTGCACCTTGGCAATCACGTCCGCGTCGCGCTTGGCCTCGTCGGCTTCTACTTTGTGCGTGGCGTCCCAGTCGATAAGTGATTCCGGTATTTCCTCCCACTGCGATTGCTCGATGCTGTAGTAACGGACTCTGTCCCCTTCGACGTTATATTCGCGAACGAGTTGAAAGCTCCCATCGCGCAAGATGAGCTTCTTCCCGCGCGGGAGGGACGCTGTGGAGGAGGAGGTAGATGGGGGTTGATTGGGGGCGGAAGATTGGAGCGCCCGTGCAGGAGCGGGAACGACGAGTGCAAGTGAAGGTAAAGCAACGGCGAGGATTAGGATTCGTCCCCGTGGCCCAAGCCGTTGATCCCTGCTTTGCCACTGCGGTGCCATGGTGATCGCGTCCCCCAACTTGCTCTCTGCGCTCCTACTACGATGCGTTTTCCAGCCCGGAAGTTTGGTTGCACTCAGGATAATCCGGCACGCGGGCGACTACAACTGTGCGCATGAATTACGAAGGCAAAGCGAATTAAAAGATGAGGCAGAGGGGCAAACGCCAATGTGGGAGGGGCCGATAAAACGGGATTCCGAAGACTCCAGGAGAGGGCTTATAAAGAAGGCTAATGGTCGCAGCGCGGTTGAAGAACCGTGAGAATCATGAGGTCGGAATTGGTGAACAGCCACTTTTCAGCTTCGGCGCCAGCGGCTTCCGCAGCGCGGGCGATGGTGCCCAAGTGCTTATTCCGCGCGACACCGCGAAGATGGTCCAAGCATATACCGGTCAGGGTAGATACTTCGGTTTCGGTGAAGGTCTTCTGGCTCGACTTGATGCGCACCATGCGTTCCCTCTCTCACTTTGATGCAGGGACAGAATAAATGTCACTAATTACGCTTGCAATAGTCCTTCCGTTCTATTCGAGGTAAACCAGAGGCCTATGAATACAGCGAGAACTCTCTTGCATTCTATGGGTTGCCGAAATTATGCGAAATTCAGGAGAAGCAGCACACGGGCAGTGCCTTGCTCCAAAAATGGAAACTAAAGTCTACTGAGGAAATGTTTCTACCACTTCACGGATTTGTTTCGCGTGCCGTAATTGGTGATAAGCGATGGTACGGATCCAATTGTAGATATTCAGGCTGCCTAGAAATGGATGCGGGGAGCGGTAGGCGCTCAGATCCTGGGCTCGCGTGGATTCAATAAAGGCCAGCGTTCCTTCCCGCGCTGCAGCCAAGCGACTGAGCGCGTCTGGTCTGTCGGCAACTAACGAAGAGTCCAGTTGAATGGGCGTTTTTCGCTTTCTGCCCCGCCAAGCGACGAGAACCACAGGCAAGTGAAATCTCAAGAGCACCGGCACCTGTCTTGGCGGCGCCTGCAAAACCGTCTTCGAGCGAGCGATGATGAATTGTTCGGCCATGGTTACGTGCGCCGCGATTTCGGCGGGCGACCAGGTAGCAGCATTGGGTGATTCGCGCCAGAGGTTTGCTGGGACTTCGGTGGCTATTGCGAAGAATCTGTCCCGCGACATTTGCAGGAGGCTGAGAATCGGTGCGAGGTTCTTCACGCGATATGCCTTCAAATGCCAAAGCCACCGGCCTTCTCGAAAGCTCGGGCCAGTTGCAGGATCCTAGACTCGCTAAAGTGCGGGCCCAAGATCTGGAGGCCGACTGGGAGCTGGGCTTTTGTTTTTCCACAGGGAATTGAGATGCCGGGAATTCCCGCAAGGCTTCCTGTAACTGTATATATATCAGCTAGATACATCTGAAGCGGATCAGAGGTTTTCTCGCCAAGTTTGAATGCCGGGGTGGGCGAAGTCGGCGCCAGAATGGCGTCCACCTTCTGAAAAGCGTCCGAAAAATCCCGCGCGAGCAAGGAGCGCACTTTCTGCGCGCGCAGATAATATGCGTCATAGTAACCCGACGACAGAACGTAGGTGCCCAGCATGATGCGGCGCTTCACTTCAGAGCCGAAACCGCGCTCGCGGGTCTTGCGGTACATCTCGAGAAGTGTGGCACCCGGGACACGCAGGCCGAACCGTACGCCATCGTATCGTGCCAGATTCGAACTGGCTTCGGCAGTGGCGATAATGTAGTAGGTGGCGATCGCGTACTCGGTATGCGGCATCTTGAGCGGAATACGACGGCAACCGAGTTTCTCCATTAGAGCGATGGCAGCGAGGACCTTCTCCTTCACTTCGCTGTCGATGCCTTCGCCGAAATACTCCTCGGGGACGCCAATGCGAAGGCCCTGGATGGGGTCTTCGATTTGCACGTCGTAATGAGGGACCGAAGCGGCTGCCGAAGTGGAGTCGTTCTCGTCATGTCCAGCAATAACGGCCACGACGGCTGCGGTATCCGCGATATTCCCGGCAAAGGGGCCAATGCGATCAAGGGAAGAGGCAAAGGCAATCAGTCCATAGCGAGATACGCGACCGTATGTCGGCATAAGGCCAGGAATGCCGCAACAGGCTGCCGGCTGGCGAATCGAGCCTCCCGTGTCGGTTCCAAGGGCCACCACAGCCAACCCAGCAGCCACGGCGGCAGCTGAACCGCCGCTGGAGCCTCCTGGGACGCGATCAAGGGCTAAGGGGTTCCGTACAGGGCCATATGCTGAGTTCTCATTGGAGCTGCCCATGGCAAACTCGTCGCAGTTGGTCTTGCCCAAAATAACGGCACCGGCGTTCTCCAAGCGGGTTACGGCAGTGGCGTCATACGGAGGAATGTAGGATTCCAGAATTTTCGAGCCGCAGGTGGTGCGGATGCCGGAGGTGCTGATAACGTCTTTGACCGCGACCGGCACACCGGCGAGTGGAGGCAATTTCTCACCGCGAGCCACGGCTGCGTCCACGCGGTCGGCTTGTGAGTAGGCGCGTTCGTGCGAGAGCGTCAGGTAGGCATTCAACTCGGGGTTTCGCCGATCAATTTCAGCATAAAATCCACTCGCGATTTCCCGGGCCGAGATCTTCTTCGCTTGAAGAGCGGCATGTATGCCGGCGATGGTCCAAGGCGCGGCGCTCATCTTTCAATTACCTTGGGAACGCGAAAAAANNACGATGTCGTCCCGCAGCGGGGTTCCGGCCTCTTGGTTCGACCCGGGGAGAGGAGAGGTCGTTTCTCCGGTCGCGAAAGACATTTGGGTCATGGGCTCAACATTCGTTAGGTCGAGCTGTTGGAGCTTTCCGACGTAGTTCAGAATTTCATCCAGCTGGCCGCGATACATCTCAGCTTCATCGGGCGTTAGCTCGAGGTGAGCAAGTTCGGCGACGCGCAAAACGTCATCGCGGCTAATGGTCATCTAATTGGTGACCTCTCGGAATAGGTACTAAAACGATTAACTGCCTTTGCGGCTGCGGATGAACGGGATGTGCTCGTTGTCCATTTCGCGGGAGACGCGCTTGGGGCCAGGCTTGGCGATGAATTTTACCTCGCGGACGAGATTTCCGCCCCAAGCCTGATTGACTCGCTCGCAAAATTCTTTTTTCATGGATTCAAGTTGTTTCTGCCAGGCTTTGCCATCGGCCACGATTTCGAGGCGCCCGGCTTCGCAGCGAATGGGCTTGGTGTGTGCCGCAAGAATTTTTCCCACGACCTTGGGCCACGCGCTGGTGAGCCAAGCAAGAGCTGCCTCGGGGCGGTCGAGCCGCCGCAGGACACCGCCAAGAAGTTTTCCGGCACGATCCATGGATGGCGGATTCTAACACAGACTGTCTGCGCAACGAATCTCGGAAGCTACAACAAACTGCTGGCGAAAGTTTGGGCGCGAGAAGCGGATAGTTTCGACTCGCGGAATTGAGGAGACTGTATGCGAGATGTGGAGTTTTAGGGAGGGCAAATGATTCCGATACGTGTGATCGCTATTTCGACCGCTATCGCGGAGTCGGTGCGAAAGACGATGAAAGATCCGCGGTACGGTTTCCCAGCATATACAGAAGTCGCTGCAGGCAGCGCGCCGTGCAGGCATTGTCTTCGAATGATTTCTCCAGGAGAACGGTGGACGCTTTTCACGCACGACGCTTTCGAGGGCATCGAGAAGCTTCCTTTGCCCGGGCCGGTTTACGTGCATGCGGAATCGTGCGAACGCTACCCAGAAGACGGAGGGTTTCCTGCGGAGCTTCGGAACAGTCCACGAACGCTGAACGCGTACGCTCGGGGCGGACAACTGCTGGCGCAAGAATACGTCGAGGATGGGAATGTGGATGCGGCGCTCAAGAAGCTTTTTGCGCGCAGTGAAGTGGACTACATCCACGTGCGCAGCACGACGGCGGGATGCTACACGTTGCGAGTGGAACGCGCGGACCGACTATCGTGAACCTTCGTCCCAGATAGGCGACCCGGAGCGGACCGATTCCGATCAATCCAACCCGTAGTGCACGAGCAGAAGCCGCTCATCAACCGGCTGGTCATGAGACGCGCGCGCCATGGAGTACGCGGACGGGCGAGCCGTCGGCGATGAATGCGGAATCGGGGCGGCCCTTCAGAATTCGCGAGAATTCCGGACCATAGAGAACATTGGAATCTCCATCAACGCCAGCACTTGTCGTTGCCCAGACTCGCCAGGGGACATGCACTACGTGGTACTCCTTGCAGCGGCCGTCGCGTTGCGCGGCATAGCCCCAGTAATGCTCGGTGATGAATTGTTCCAGGCTTCCCTCTTCTGGTTGGATGGAAGGTTCTGGGGCCTCTGCGTGCAGGCCGCACCATTGGCCGTTGAGCTGCCATTGATAGCCGGCGGTGACGGTGGCGCCGTGCACTGAAACTTTGTGCTTCATGGGCAGAGCAACGTAGTTCTCTCCGTAAGCGAGCCGCGCTACCAGCGCGATGGCGCGCCTGGGCACGATTTCGCGAATGAAAACCACACCACGTTTAGTAGTTCCCCCCTCGTGACGGCGAACGTAGAAGCGAAGGTTTACTTCGTTGAAATCAGTGTGAAAGGGAATTGGGAGTATTCCGAAGAGCTTGGTATTGAGAAAACGAAAGCCGACTAGACTGACGAATGTTTTGCTTTCGAATGAATCGAGTTCGGTGCCGCGTGGAATGTACGGCTGCAATAGGCGGGGGCTCACTTCGTAATTCAGCATCACGAGATCACGCCATTCGGCGGAGAGGAAGACATTTTTGTTCTGAAACGGTTGGGAGGCGTGAGGCATTAAGCCGGGCCATTCAGACCGAGCTGTGGGGCGATGGCGCGGAGAGAATCGATGCAGAAGGCGATGTGTTCTTCGAGAGGCACGCCGAGTTCTTCGGCACCTTTGTAGACATCATCGCGGTTGACGCCGCGGGCGAAGGCTTTGTCTTTCAGTTTTTTCTTTACCGAGGCGGCTTCGACTTCGTGAATGCTTTTGCTGGGCTTGACCAGGGCGCAAGCGGTGAGAAAGCCGGCTAGCTCGTCGCAGGCGAAAAGAGCGCGGTCAAGCGGGGATACACGCGCGACGCCGCAATAATCGGCGTGGCCGAGGATCGCGTGAATCATTTCTTCCGGGTAACCGCGTTCGCGGAGAATCTTCGAGCCTTCGTAGGGATGCTCCTGCGTCGGGTGATGGGCGGCGTTGGGCCAGCGCTCGTAGTCGAAATCATGAAGCAGGGCCGTGAGGGCCCAGAGATCTTCGTCAGCGCCGAGTTTTCGCGCGTAAGCACGCGTGCAGGCTTCGACGGCCAGAGCGTGTTTGCGGAGGCTCTCTCCTTGAGTGTATTCACACAGAAGCTTCCAGGCATCTTCACGGGTTGGCATGGTCTCCTCGGGAAGGACAATGCTGCAAGATGAGGACCCCGAAAGCAAGAGCGATGCTGGGATGCCGGGAGTGCTGTCCCGTTGAGCGCGTGCCTCGCCCGCCTGAGATAGAGCACGAGAACCCAGAAATATGACGCGTCTTAGAATGAGACAGGGGTGTGCTAGATGAGACGGCTCCAGTCCACATTGAGACAGTGCAATCGATGCGGCTGGGGCGCGCTGCGGTGGGAATGAAGGCGAAGAAATAACGTATCTAGCGACCAGCAAGACGCTTACAACGAAGTCGGGCGATTCATTGTGGAAAAACGAAAAGGGAAACCTTTTCGGAACTCGAAGTGCAAGAGATGGAAATGTAAGGCAAAAAGCGTCACCGATTGACGCAGCGCGACGATGTGCTCAGATGGATAGCAGACCATAAGCGTCAGGCGAAAGATAAAAAAAGTCTTATCGGTGGCGCAGGCGGGGCCAAGCAGCTTAGTTTGTAAGGAGCAAGACGATGGCTTTAAAGTTGGCGACTCGGGCAAGCGAAATAACACTTGACAAGAAATGGCACCCTGGCGACAATCACTCGCGCGCCGTCCCTGCCTTCCCCCTGTCAAAAGAGCCCTCTTCTTCGCATCGCCGGAATAGTCTGCGAGGAGAACCGGTGGCGGAAAAAGAAAGCACAGCAACAAGCATGGATCTCGACCGTGAAGTAATTCGCTGTCAAGTCTGTGGATTGGTTCAATACCGCACACGTACTGACAATTGTCGTCGGTGCTTGCGCATGCTGCCCCCCAAGGTGTCATTCGTGATACCGACGCCGTCACCTCAGGATCTGCCGGGGGACGACCGCCAACTGTTCGAGAACTGGCCGAATCGCGAAACTGTGGAGAACATCGGCCAGCGAATAAGACAGTTGCGGGAGTCGCGGAGCATGACGCAAAGCCAACTACAGGCACGTTCGCGAGTCTCACGTTCGTACTTGTCCCGTATAGAGAGCGGACAGATGACGCCCAGTCTTGGCACGCTTGAGAAAATTGCCGAAGCTCTGGGAGTCGGGCTAAACCGCTTCTTCGTGCCGGAAACGAATGGGGAGACGGTACTCGAGGACCCGTTCATTCAGGGGCTTCGACCATTTTTAAGGCAACTCGATTGGACACAGTGGCAAGGCATCCTGAAGAGGTTGCAGGCGATTAGCGAGCACGTGAGCACGAATCACAGCGTGCGCCCTATGCCGCCGCAGACTGCTGACAGGCTGCCCCACAACATGCCCCGGCGGCAACAGCCAGCGGGCCATTCTGCGGCGGTGTTGCACCGCTAGCTCCGCGGAACGAAAAGCGCGGCACAACCGAAATTAGTAAGGACGGCCCGGCAAGCTCGCCACGAGGCGACTTGCCGGGCTGTCCTTGTTTAGATAGGTTGCGAGCGCTCCGATGGGAATGGTGTGGATGCTACTGCGTTTCTTTCTTGCCGATGCGTACTAAAGTGATCTGGGTGCCTTCAGAGATTTTCTTCAGAGCCACGACGCGCACGCCGTTGTGGTGGTCGTCGACGAACGCAACGTCACTGTCATTCATTTTCACCAGACCGTTTGAGTGGTCGGGAACGGCCTTGTTAGCTTCCAGGCGGAAATCGGGACCGAGATGCTTTTTGTACCAGGCTTGCACGAAATCGATGGGATCTTTGGTTTCATACTGCTCGGTGGCGATGCCGACACCGGTGTCGTTCGCGCTGAGGTTGACGTTGGCACCCTTGTCATCGGATGAAGGCGAGGCGCCGGGATAAATTTCCAGGCCGGTTGCGTGGGGGCCGCCTTTGTTGACTGAAAGCGAGCCGAGAGCGGTTTGGATATCAACTTTGTCGCCGGAGTTGCGAACTTTCAGGTGGTGGATGAAAAGGCCGGCGAGGGTTACGCCGAAAAGAAACATGACGATAATTCCTGCGGCGACGATGCCGAGGATCCACCAAATGGCGTTGTTTCTTCGAGGCGGCTGGGCCTGTGTGTAGATGGGTGGTAGTGGTGGTGTGGCCGACATTTTTCCCCCTCGAGCGGTCGAATCTAGTTACGCATTATGGTCGCAAATTGTTTCCTGCCAAGCATGGCTTTGCACCGTGACGTCGCTAGTAGAAAACCACTTTTACATCCGGGCTCTTTTTCAGGTGCACGGTATCGATGAAGCGGACCTGGCGGTCGTCGTATGTAAGGATCAGGGAATGGGTCCGAGTGCCTTCGCCGAAGAAGCGCACGCCGCGGAGCAGTCCGCCGCCGGTGACGCCGGTACATGCGAAAATAATTTTCTTTCCGGGAGCGAGATCTTCCGTGGCGTAAATGCGCTTAGCGTCTTTGATGCCCATCTGAGCGAGGCGCTCGTGGTGCTCGGGCTTTGACGCTACCAGGCGCGCGAGAATTTGGCCGTTCAGGCAGCGCAGAGCAGCAGCCGTGAGAACGCCTTCCGGGGCGCCGCCGGTGCCCATTACGGCGTGGACGCCGGTGCCAACTACAGCGGCGCTGATTCCGGCGGAGAGGTCGCCGTCGGAGATGAGCCTGATGCGAGCGCCGGTGGCTCGAATCTGATTGATCAGTTCTTCATGGCGCGGGCGGTCGAGCACGATAATGACAAGGTCTTCGACTTTGCGGTTGAGACGTTTTGCAATTGATTTCAGATTGTCCGCCACCGGCGCATCCAGGTCGACCGCGCCTTTGCACGAGGGCCCGACAATAATTTTCTCCATGTAAAGATCAGGGGCGTGCAGCAATCCTCCGCGTTCGCTGGCGGCGAGAACAACGATGGCNNGTTTTATCGCGCACAGCGGCGCCGACTTTTTCGCCGATGAAAAGCATGGGAGCTTCGTCGCGTTCGCCTTCGCCAATGACGATGGTGCCGTCCATGCCAACCGAATCCATTTCCGAGCGCATGGCCTCGACGGCCATCTGATCGGATTTGTGGCGGTCCCCGAGACCCATGGTATGGGCCGAAGCGATGGCGGCTTGCTCCACTACGCGCAAGAATTCCAGACTGAGTGCTTTCTCCATTAGTGCTCCTGAAGTACGAGAATGAATCCGAGCGGCGGGGACAGCCGCCACGCGGGCGCCCGGGGGCCTATCATAATCCAATTAGGATGTTTTCAAACAAGGCGAAGTCTCGAAAGCGATTTCTTGCTGTGGTCAGGGCAACGGTTGAATTTTTGCATTCACAAGAAAGGGATCGTCGAATTCGGTTTGATCGCCAGCTTTCTTTCCGGCTACGGGCAGCAGGCGGGCAGAAAGCGGCTTGTGCCATTTCACGGAAAGGCTGGTGACGTCGCCGAGAATCTTGGCGAGCTGATCGTTGGAGACGTCGCCGGGAAGCGGAATGACGTCAAGGCCTGTACCGCAGACCGCGGAGTAGGAAAGCATTTCATCGAGTGAGAGACGTCCTTCGCTCCAGCGCTGCGAGAGGACGGAGTCTTCGAGGACCGGCAGCATCAGGCCGGAATAGCCGGCTTGCGTGACGGGGATGGACTTGAGAGCGCGGGTGATCAGCGCGGTGGTGGTCAGCGTTCCACTGGAGCCCATGGGCGCTCCGAGGAAATTCTCGATTGCGCGGCCGATGGAAACATCTTTCAGTCCCGCAGGCGAGAGATCGATTCCGCCGTATGTCCAGCCGCTGCTCTGGCTGATTTCCTTCGCGGTCTTTTCGACTTGTTGAGCGTAGGTGGTTAAAGAGGCTTTCAAGTGCTCCTCTGCAAGTTCGGGGGACTTCGTAGAGGCAAGAGCATCGGCCACGACATTGGCGGACTGCAAGCCTATGGCGAAGCGCTTGCCTTCGCTCGCGAGATACGATGCGGGATAAAACGGAGTGCCGTCCGGAACGAAGGAGGAAGTGGTGAAGTTGAAATTCCCCTGGCTGTGCAAGGTGTTGGCTTCCAGATACTTCATCACGCCTGCGGCGGATTGAATGGATTTCCAGTGGATACCGTCCTCGCCGCCGATGAAGATGGAGCCTTCCAAAGTTTTTGCATTGGCAAGAATTTTTCCGAGCAACTCCGCTTCGCGCGGGTCGTCGGTGTCTTTCATCATGGCCGGACCGATGGAGGCGTCGAAGCCTTCTTTTATCGCCAGCGCGTCATACTCGCGGAAGAAGGCGAGAGTTTGTTCTTCGGAAAGATCGCGCGTGTATTCGGGGAAAGGCTGCGTGGTGATGCGAATCGTCTGAACTTCGTATCCGGATTTTTCATAGGCGGCTTTAGCGTCGCGCAGAAATTTCAGGGCGTCTTGAATCTGATCTTTGTAGCGGGCGCGGTCGAGGCGAACGAAAGCCGTGATTGCGCGAATTTTCGGTCTTGAAGCAGATTCGGATGCGCTTTGAGCCTTCCCCGCAGGTGCAATTAACAGAAGCGAGAAGAGAAGAGCAGTAGCGGCGCGAAACTTATTTTGGGCGCTCATCAGAAAGCCGAGATTCCGGTGATGCGCTCGCCGATGATGAGCTTGTGGATGTCGTGCGTGCCTTCGTAGGTGTAGACGGACTCAATGTTGTTCATGTGGCGCATGACGCAGTAATCGTCCACGATGCCGTTTGCGCCAAGAATTTCGCGGGCTCTGCTGGCGGATTCGCGCGCTACCCACACGTTATTCATTTTCATCATGGAAATGTGGGATGGGTGCACGCGGCCCTTATCTTTCAATCTGCCGACCTGTAGGGCGAGGAACTGCGCTTTGGTGATCTCGGTGATCATCCAGACGAGTTTTTCCTGAACGAGCTGGTGCGAAGCGATGGGCTTGTTGTCGAATTGTTTGCGCTGCTTGGCATAGGTGAGCGCGGTGTCGTAACAGGCCATGGCCGCGCCGATGCCGCCCCAGCCGATTCCGTAGCGCGCCTGATTCAGGCAGGAAAGCGGACCCTTCAGGCCTTCGACGCCGGGGAGAAGATTTTCGGCAGGGATTTTGCAATCGGTCATCGCCAGGCCGGAAGTGACCGAAGCACGCAGCGAATATTTTCCGTGAACGTCCCAGGCTTTGTATCCAGGAGTGCCTTTTTCAACGAGGAAGCCGCGAATTTTGTCGTCTTCGGTTTTTGCCCAGATGACGGCGACGTCTGAGATGGAGCCGTTGGTGATCCACATCTTTTCGCCGTTCAGGATGTAGCTGTCGCCTTTTTTTACGGCGCGCGCCAGCATGCCACCGGGATTCGAGCCGAATTGAGGTTCGGTGAGACCGAAGCAGCCGATTGCTTTTCCCTGTTGCAACAGCGGAAGCCATTTGTCTTTCTGCGCGTCGGAGCCGAATGCGTGGATGGGATACATCACGAGCGCGGACTGAACGGAAACAAAGCTGCGCAAGCCGGAATCGCCGCGTTCAAGTTCCTGGGTGACCAAGCCGTATTCGACGTTGGACATTCCCGCGCAGCCGTAGCCTTTCAGGCTGGCGCCGAAAAGACCGAGATCGGCCATTTGCGGGACGAGTTGCACCGGAAATTTTCCTTCGCGGTTGTACTGCTCGATGATGGGCATGATGGCGTCATCGACGAACTGACGAGCGGTTTGGCGAGCAAGTTTTTCCTCGTCGCTCAGCAGGGAATCGAAGTCGAGGAAATCGACCCCGGGGAATGATGGCATCAAATGTCTCCTTGAAGAATACGGACGGCTAGCCATTGCGACGCACGGAGAAGACTTCGCCACAGCGGCCAAACGGACATTGTATCGAACCCACGGCCTGCCGCGCCAGCGAGACCCGTTCCAGAGACATTGCAACTCATGGGTTCTCGAATCGGCTTCCCGCGGTGACTGTTTGTGACTTAAGATGCCGCGACCATTGGCAATAGAAGATGGCGGAATCGCACAACCCATTTCCGGAAGGTGGCAGCGGAGCAGACAGCGCTCGGTCTTTGCAGGAGCGGCTGCTTGCGACGGGCCGGTTCGCCCTTTTTGCGGTGATAGTTTTCGCGTTTCTGAAAATTCTGGGTTTTCTTACTTCTTCGATTAATGCTCGCCTGCACGCACTTTATTGGTCGGCGCTGTTCGGCAACGCGGTGGTTGTAATCGCTGCGTTTGCCGCGACGGCCGTCATGGCCCGTCTGGACCAGCGGGCGTTTGGCTACTACGGGCTGGGCAAGAGTCCATGCGGAAAAAGATTTGGGAGCGGTGTTGCGTGCGGCTTTGTGGCGCTCACCGCGCTACTGGTGGCGCTGCGGCTGAGTGGGATGTATTTCTTCGGGAATGCCATCACGCATGGCGAGGCGCTAGCAGGTTATGCGCTGGTATATGCGACTCTGTTTTTCGTCGTCGCTCTGGGAGAGGAGACGCTATTTCGCGGCTACGCGCTGGTTTCGCTGACGGAAGCCATATCGTTTTGGCCGGCTGCTATTGTGCTGGGAATTATTTTCGGGGCGAGCCATTCGCATCACGGGCAGGAGTCGTACGCGGGATTAATTTTCGCCGGGCTATATGGTGTCGTACTTTCTTATTCATTCCTTCGAAGCGGGTCGTTGTGGTTCGCAATCGGTCTTCACGCGATGTGGGATTTCGCGCAGAGTTTTATTTATGGCGTGCCGGACAGCGGAGTGATCGTCCCGGGAAGCTGGCTGGCTCCGAGGGTTCATGGGCCAATCTGGATTACGGGAGGATCTGCCGGCCCGGAAGGAAGCTACCTGATGATTTTCGTCTTCGCCGGGATCGCAATCGCGATTAGGAGGCTTTATCCGCAGTCTCGTTCTCAGATGTAACTCCCGAACCCATCGTTTCCCGTACTAGCTCTGTTTAGGAGCATTGGGGTCGAGGCCGTACCAGGCCTTCCATTGATGCTGGGTCTTCTGATCGGCTGGCCACTGAAAGCATAGGCCGTAGCCGTCGGGATCGGTGACGTACAACTGCTTCATGCCGTAGGGCGCGACGGCCGGCTCTTTCACACTGAGACCATGAGCGCGGAGATGCCGGTAAGCGCCGTCCAGATCTTCGCAACCGAAGAAGAGAGCGGTGTCGTTATGCGCGGCCACGCGAGCGGGATCGGGGGCGGCTGGCCGTTGATCATCTTCGTAAGCAGTGTTGAGCATTATTTCCACGCCATTCAGTTTGAGGAGCGCCCAACCGAAGTGGTCTCCGGGGCGAGAGGTGGTGACAAGTTCGAAGCCGAGTATGTCGCGGTAGAAGTGGACGGCGGTGGGCATGTCGAAAACCTGGAGCAGGGGAGCGAGACCTCTGATATTAATTGCCATAGAATCCTCCGGTTCGCCGGGCATTGGAGCAGAGTCTTGCAGACTGACTCAATAAGCAGCTAGCGGCAATAATGTATACTTCTGGCCAAAACTTGCACAAGGTGGGGTATGAATCGATCGGTTGGCGTGACGGTGACCGCAGTTATCGTGTTATTCGGCAGCGGTCTAACACTCCTGGCGGGAGTGATGATGCTTTTCGCTTCGTCCAGCGACCTTCCAATTCCTGAAAACCAAGTACATTTCTTGAAATATTTCATGGTTTTCCTTGCGCTCGTTTTGTTCGCGGCTGCGGCCTGGGGCATCGCGTCGGGAACGGGCCTGATGCGACTGCGAGAGTGGTCGAGAATCTCGATGCTGGTTTTCAGCGCATTGCTGCTTTTCGTTTGTATTCCCGGGCTTCTGATGTTCCTGTTCATGCCGTTCCCACCGCCGGGGACGGCTCCGAGTCCGGAAATGACGAAGGAGATGCTGGCGGCAACGCGGATTTTCATGGCAGTACTTTACGGAATCCTGGCGGCGCTGGGCGGTTGGTGGATTTACTTCTTCAACAAACGATCGACGAAGGACCAATTTCTGAAAGTGAGGATACCCGGGCTGGAGGGAATGCCTGGAGCGGAGGTTATTTCGCCTTACGCGCGACCGCTGAGCATCACGCTGATCGCTTGGTGGCTGCTGATCAGCGGGTTCATCGGCGTGCTTGGTCTCTCGGTGAATCCGCCAGTTTTTTTTCTGGGATACTTTTTTAAGGGGACCTATGCGTCGGTGCTGATGCTGGCGCTCGCGTTGGTTCAGTCGCTTATAGGTTTTGGATTGCTGAAACTGAGGCCCTGGGGGCGCACGCTGGCGATTTACTATTTTCAGTTCTTGATTTTTAATTCGCTGACGATGGTGCTGATCCCGGGGACGCAGGCGCGTTTCGAGCAGGCCATGAGCGAGATGTTGAGCGATATGCAGGGCACTTTGGGGACGCCGCCGTCCCCGATGCACGTTCCGATTTGGTTTGGCGTGATATTTGCGGTGCCGCTGCTGAGTTTGTTGCTGTGGATCGTGGTCAGCCGGAANNGCGCTCTTCGCCGGCAACAAGCTCGGCGTTGACGTTAGCGGATGGCGATGCGATAATCACGAGCTTTGTTGATCCTAGAAGCGTGCTTCGGCGAGCGAGGGTGAGCTCCGGATGCATGCGAAGAATTTTTAAACGGGGCGCAGATCCGTAATTTCTCCTGACCATGGAAATTCTCCACCAGCTCGCTGATCTGTTCCTTCAAGCTGTGCCCACAGTCATTATTGTTTTTCTCTTCTACTTATTCCTGCGCTGGGCATTCTTCACACCGATTCAAAAAGCGATGGCGGAGCGGGCTGCGAAGATCGAAGGTGCGCGCGCGGAAGCCGCCGCCATGGAAGCTGAAGCGGCGAGTGAATTGCAGGCCTACAACGAAGCGCTGAGAAAAGCGCGCGCGGAAATTTATGTGGAACAAGAGGCCGCGCGGCAATTGGTTCTGGACGAGCGCGCGAAGTTGCTAAAAGCAATGCGCAGCCGCGCGCTAGAGGAAGTGGCTGCGGCGAAGAAGAAAATTGCCGGTGAGCTGGAGTCGGCGAGCAAGGACGCGGCGAGCCAGACCGATATTCTGGCACGCGAAATTGCGCGGATCATTCTCGAAAATCCCTCGCCGATGCAAGGCGGAGCGTCGCGATGAAACGCCTGCTAGGGACCGCCGGGTTCTTGGCCGTATTTTTGTTTGTCGCGGTGTTGCCGGTGTTGGCGACGGAGAGAGAAACGCCGCCGCCGACGGAAACCGGCATGGGCCTGGTATTTCGCTGGCTTAATTTTGCGATTGTTTTCGGCGTGATTGCGTTCGCGGCGGTGAAGTGGGGCGGGCCCTATTTCCGGGCGCAGGCGGAAGAGACGGCGGGAAAAATCGCCGAGGGCGCGCGGGCGCGCGAGGCTGCTAACCGGCAGAGAGAAGAAATTCAGAAGAAACTGGCGGGACTTGAGGAAGAGGTTAAGAGGCTGCGTGTCGAAGCGAAGCGTGATGCGGAAGCGGAAGCAAAGCGGCTGCGCGCGCTGGCTCGTTCCGAAGCGGACAGAATTGAGCATGCGGCGCAGATGGAGATAGAAGCGGCGGGCCGCGCTGCGCGTTTGGAATTAAAAGCGCTGGCTGCGCGGCTGGCGGTGGAGCGCGCGGAAGTTTTGCTGTCGAAAGAGATGACGCCGCAAGCTGAGACGGCGCTGTTTCGGACATTCGTGGCGGAACTCGAGAGGAGCGTCAATTGAGCGCAGTGGCGGAACGATACGCAGCGGCGCTGGCGGAAGTGGCGCTGGAGCGGAAACTCGCGGACAAGGTGAAGGGCGATCTCGGGGCGTTCGTTGAGGTATTTCTTTCCTCGGCGGATCTGCGGAACGCTCTGGAAAGCCCGGTGGTGAGCAACGACGTAAAGCACAAGGTGATCCACGAAGTGGCCTCGAAGATGGGGTTGGATGCCGCGGTGCAAAACTTTCTTTACCTGATCGTGGACCATCGCCGCACCGAGATACTGCACGAGATTCCCGCCGCTTTGCAGCAGCAGTTGAATATGCGCATGGGAATCGCGGAGGCGGAAGTGAGCTCGGCGAGGGAATTGAGCGGAGCGGAGAAACAGCAATTGACCGTGATGCTGGAGCGGCGCACGGGGAAGAAAATCGAAGCAAGCTTTCGTCAAGACCAAACGCTAGTGGGTGGCGCGGTGGTACGCGTGGGAACGACGATTTATGACGGGTCGGTGCGCGAGCAGTTGAACCGGCTGCGCGAGCGATTGGAAACGGAATAGGCGATCGAAATTCAGGAGCGGGAATGGCGAACATCAAAGCGGACGAGATTACAAAAATATTGCGCGAACAGATCGAGAACTACCAGCAAACGCTGGCGGTGGACGAAGTGGGATCGGTGATCTCCGTCGGCGACGGAATTGCGCGCGTTCACGGGCTGGATAAATGCATGGCGGGCGAGATGCTTGCGTTTCCGAATGACGTTTTCGGAATCGCGCTGAACCTGGAAGAAGACCAGGTGGGCGTGGTGCTGCTGGGAGACTACACAAAGATTGAAGAAGGCGACATCGTGAAGCGGACGAACAAGATTATGTCCGTGCCGGTGGGCGATGCAATGCTCGGGCGCGTCGTGGATGCGCTGGGAAACCCGGTGGACGATAAGGGACCCATTCAAACCGATAAGCGAAATGCGCTGGAGCGTCTGGCGCCTGGNNGTGATTGACCGGCAGCCGGTGCGCGAGCCGGTTCAAACGGGAATCAAGTCCATCGACGCGATGATTCCGATCGGGCGCGGACAGCGCGAGTTGATCATCGGAGACCGCCAGACCGGAAAGACCGCGATCATTTTGGACACGATCATCAACCAGCGCGGCGGCGACATGATTTGTATCTATTGCGCCATCGGGCAGAAGCGTTCGACCATCGCGCAGATCGTGAAGATCCTGACCGATAACGGAGCGATGGAACACAGCATCGTGGTGGCCGCGTCGGCTTCGGAGTCGGCGTCGATGCAGTACATTGCGCCATTCGCGGCATGCGCGATTGGCGAATTTTTCCGCGATACGAAACGCCACGCGGTGTGCTTCTACGACGACCTTTCGAAGCACGCGCAGGCCTATCGCGAAATCTCCTTGCTGCTAAGGCGACCCCCGGGCCGCGAAGCGTTTCCCGGCGACGTTTTCTTTTTGCACTCGCGACTGCTGGAGCGCGCAGCGAAATTGAATGATGAACTGGGAGCGGGTTCGTTGACGGCGCTGCCGGTGATCGAAACGCAGGCGGGCGATATTTCGGCTTACATTCCGACCAATGTGATTTCCATCACGGACGGGCAGATTTATCTCGAAGCGGATCTTTTTAACAGCGGCGTGCGGCCAGCGGTGAACGTGGGGCTTTCGGTGAGCCGCGTCGGCGGCAACGCGCAGATTAAGGCCATGCGGCAAGTGGCGGGCACACTGCGGCTGGACCTGGCGCAATACCGCGATTTGGCGGCGTTTGCACAGTTTGGAACCGAGCAGTTGGACAAAGCGACGCAAGCGCAACTCGCACGCGGACAGCGTTTGGTGGAGATTCTGAAACAAGATCAGTATCAGCCGCTGCCGGTGGAAAAGCAGGTTTTGATTATCTATGCAGCGGCGAACCGGTATCTCGAGGATTTGGAGGTATCGCAGTGCCGCCAGTTCGAACTGGAAATGTATCCGTTTATCGAAACAAACTACGGCGGGTTGCTGAAATCCATACGCGAGAAAAAGGCGTTTGACGACGAGATTCGCGCGGAAGCGAAGAAAGCGCTGGATGCATTCAAGGAAACATTTAGGGCGTCGCATCCGGCGAAGGCGGAAGCGGATGCCGGCGCAAAAAAGGAAGCGAGCGCGGCAGCAAAACCGGCTGCGGCGCCGGCTCCGGCGGCGCATTAATTCGAGCGCCGAAGACTAGACACAGCTATCGATGCCTACACTACTTGATTATCGGCGGCGGGTTCGCTCGGTAAAGAACACGCAGCAGATTACGCGGGCGATGAAGTTCGTCGCGGCGGCGAAACTGCGGCGCGCGCAGGAAGGTGTGTTTGCGGCGAGGCCGTACGCGCACGAGATATTGCGGGTTTTGCGCTCGGCGGCGGCGCGCATGGAAAATGTGGCGCATCCGCTGCTGGTCCGGCGCCCCGAAGAAAAGATCCTGGTGGTAGTGCTTACAGGAGACCGCAGCCTGGCGGGAGCTTTCAATTCGAACGTGATCCGGCACGCGAGCGAATTCATGCGGGAGCATTCGTCGAAGCAGATCGAGCTGATCGTGGTCGGCAAAAAGGGGCGGGACACTTTTCGGAAGCGCGGGCTGAAGTTCTCGGGCGAGTATCTGGATGTGTCCGCCAAGGTGGAATTTTCGAAAGCCAAGGAAATCGCGGCGCGTATAGCCGAGCTTTACATCAGCGGCGAAGTGGATGCGGTGTACGCGATTTACAACGAGTTCAAGAATGTGATGGTGCAGAACCTGCAAGCGCAGAAATTGCTGCCAGTCGATCCGGAGGTCGTGAGCGCGGGAGAGAAAGACGGGGAAAAGTCGCTTGCCAGCCACGCCGGGCCGGGAAGCTCGCTGCCCATGGAACAAGCGCCACGGGGCGGCGANNACGCGAAACGCGTCGGAACTGATCGATAAATTGACATTGCAGATGAACAAGATCCGGCAGGCCGCGATTACGAAGGAAATTATCGAGATCGTTAGCGGCGCAGCTTCCGCGATGTCGTAAGCATATCGTTCCAACGAGACTCAGGGAGAAACGGAATGGCAGAAAACAAAGATCAAGAGAAGATTGGGCACGTCGTCGAGGTCATAGGCCCGGTCGTGGATATTTTGTTTCAAGAACATCACCTACCGTTTATTCACAATGCGGTGCGCATCACGAGCGAAGGATTCAACGTTCCCGAGCCGCTGGACATCGTGGCGGAAGTTGCGCAGCAACTCGGGGAAGGGAGAGTCCGTTGCGTGGCGATGAAGCCCACGGAAGGGCTGGTGCGCGGAATGAAGGCGGAGAACCTGGGCGAGCCGATTTCCGTGCCAGTGGGACGCGCGACGTTGGGACGCGTGCTGAACGTGTTGGGCGAGCCGGTGGACAACCTCGGTCCGGTGAAAACCGACAAGCGGTATCCGATTCACCGGCCGGCACCGTCGCTGGAGGATCAGTCCACTACGCTTGAGATGTTTGAGACGGGCATCAAAGTTGTGGACCTGATCGAGCCTTACTTGAAAGGCGGCAAGATTGGATTGTTCGGTGGCGCGGGCGTGGGCAAGACCGTGCTGATTCAGGAATTGATTCACAACGTAGCCATGAAGCACGGCGGCGTTTCGGTGTTTGCGGGAGTAGGCGAGCGCACGCGCGAAGGCAACGACTTGTGGCTCGAAATGCAGGAATCGGGCGTGGTGGTGGCGGGAAACTCGGAGAAGTCGCGTTGCGCGCTCATTTTCGGACAGATGACGGAACCGCCCGGCGCGCGTCTTCGCGTGGGATTGACCGGTTTGACGGTGGCTGAATATTTCCGCGACGAAGAGCATCTGGATGTACTGCTTTTCATCGACAACATTTTCCGATTCGTGCAGGCGGGATCGGAAGTTTCCGCGCTGCTGGGCCGCATGCCTTCTGCGGTGGGATACCAGCCGAACCTGAACACGGAAATCGGCGAGTTGCAGGAGCGCATTACTTCTACCAAGACAGGATCGATCACGTCGGTGCAGGCGATTTACGTGCCGGCCGACGATTACACCGACCCGGCGCCGGCGGCGACATTCGCGCACTTGGACGCGACGACGAACTTGAGCCGGCAGATTGTGGAACGCGGTATTTATCCGGCCGTCGATCCGCTGGCGAGTTTCTCGCGAATTTTGGATCCGCGTATCGTGGGGCAGGATCACTACAATGTGGCGCGAGCGGTGAAATCAGTGCTCCAGCGCTACAAGGAATTGCAGGACATCATCGCGATTCTCGGAATCGAAGAGCTTTCCGATGACGACAAGCAGACGGTGACTCGCGCCCGCAAGATCGAAAGATTCCTTTCGCAGCCCATGAACGTGGCAGCGCAATTCACGGGGCTCGAAGGCAAGTACGTGAAGGTGGAAGACACCGTGCGCGGATTCAAGGAAATCGTCGAGGGAAAACACGACGATTTGCCGGAGCAAGCGTTTTACATGGTGGGCACAATCGAAGAAGTGCGGGAAAAAGCGGAGAAAATGGCGGCGACGGCGTAGTCTTTCGGCCGCGCGAGCCTGAGCGTAAATGCTACCTGAAGCCATCGAACTGCAAGTGGTGACGCCCGAGCGGCACGTCCTGAGCGAGAACGTGCAATCGCTGGAAATGCCGGCAAAAGACGGCTACCTGGGCGTCCTGCCGGGGCACGCCCCGCTGATTACGTTGCTAGGCGTGGGCACGCTGACGTATCACAAAGGCGCGGAGACGCGTTACCTGACGGTGATGAATGGATTCGCTGAAGTTTTGCCCGACCGCGTGATCGTGTTGGCCGAGCTTTCCGAACGCGCCGAGGAAATTGACGTGGCGAGGTCTCGGGCCGCGCTTGAACGGGCACAAGCAGAAGCGGCAAAGCCCGGGACGCAGGAAGCCGAATCGAGTGAAGCCGAGGCAAAAGTTGAACGGGCTACAGCGCGGCTGCAGACAGCTTCGAAAGGCGGCGGTTCGGGGTCGCCGCAGGATTCACGCCGTTCCACGCACTAACTGCTGTGGGAGTAATGGGTTAGCACAAGTCGGCATCCGCTTGTTCCTGCCAGCATCAAATATAGGTAGCATACAGAAGGACCTGAATGGCTGAAATCACTGTGTATTCGACATGCTGGTGCTGCGATTGCAGGCGCGCGAAACAGTTCCTTCGCGAGCGAAAGATACCTTTTCGCGAGGTAAATATTGATGAGTCGCCTGACGCGGAAGAGATCGTGCTGCGCGCGAACAATGGCAAGCGCAAAGTTCCCACGTTGGAAGTCGATGGGCGCTTTTTCGCATGCAGCCCGTTCGACCCCTACTTACTTGCTGAAGAACTGAAGATTCCGCTGAACAAGTAGCAGATTAAGCCAGGCCTGCGCCGCGCGTCATTACACCTGCGACGCGCAAATCCGGTGTGAGAACCACCAAGTCCGCGTCGGCGCCTATCGCGATGATTCCTTTTTTTCCCGCAAGGCCGAGGCGACGAGCGGGCAGAATTGTGGCCATTCGCAGCGCGTCGATGAGAGGCACGCCGAGAGACACAATGTATCGCAGCGCGCGATCGAGAGTCAGAGTGCTGCCGGCGAGTTTTCCTTCCGAGTTCCGGCAAACGCCGTCCTTCACGGTTACTTCGAAATTTCCGAGACGAAAATTTCCGTCGGGCATTCCGGTGGCCGCCGTTCCATCACTTGCGAGGAGTACGGTGTCGAAACCTTTTGTGCCCAGCAGAACCTGGATAGCAGGGCCGGCGACGTGAATGCCGTCGGCGATGATTTCAGCGGTGACATCGGGCTCGGTAAGGACAGCGCCAATCACGCCTGGATCGCGGTGCGAGAACGGGCGCATGGCGTTGTAGAAATGCACGGCATGGCGCGCTCCGGCTTGGATAGCGGCGCGAGCCTGTTCGTAATCCGCGTCGGTGTGGCCGATAGCGGCCACGATCCCATTTGTAACTGCGGCGCGGATCAAATCCAGGGCACCGGGGATTTCGGGAGCAACGGTGAGGATACGGATCAAGCCGTCCGAGGCGGCGCGAAATTTATCCAGGATTTCTATGGACGGCCGCGTGATGCTATCGGATGGATGGACTCCCCGGCGAGTTTTTGAAATAAACGGGCCCTCCAGGTGGATGCCCAAGATTTCCGCGGCCAAGCCGGTATTTTCCTGGTGCTCGTGAGACCGGATGAATTGAGCGATTCCCTCAAGGCTCTTGCATGTTTCGTCGACCGGAGCGGTAACGGTTGTCGCGAGGATCGACGTGGTGCCATGGCGCGCAACGGTGGAGGTGATGCAGTCAAGCGCGGCAGGAGTCGCTTCCATTACATCATGGCCGCCAGCGCCGTGGATATGCACGTCAACAAAGCCGGGAACGACGGTCATGCCGGAAGCGACGTAATCCACGGCGCCTTCTGGGATTTTCACTTCGTCGCGATGACCGATTGCGGTGATGCGGCCGCCTTCAACGAGAATAACGGCGTCGAGAAGCTCCTCCTGCGGAGTGAGGATGCGGCTCGCATAAATAGCGGTGACGGGCATAGCCTAAGAATCGTACTCGAACTCCGCGGCAAAGACACAGGCGAACCTTGCATCATTTTCCTTCTCCGCTACAATCAGATGTCGCCTATTTCCCGGAGGGTATTGAATGGCAAATGAAAAGCGGTATGTAGCACAGAAGCGGGAACGTCGCCGCCGGAAAGTCGCAAAGAAGAAGGTTCAACTGTACGAACAAGGAAAACTGAAGCACGATCAGCTTTCAGCACTTGCCAAGAAGTTCCTGACGCGCAAACAGCGCGCTCTGAAGAAATCGGAATAAAAAAGGGGGCGTCCCAGGACGCCCCCTTTTGTCGTACCGCTCGCTCCCGCTCGTGCGCGAGTTTCGCTGCCTTAGTTACCGCCGGAAACTGCCTGCGCGTGTGCCTGTGAAACTTTCGGAACGCTCAAGTATCCAGTGATCTTGTCTTTGCCAACCTGGTTCACGACAAACTCAAGCGGAGCGCGCGCGCCATTTTCGAAGAAATAGAGCGGCTCGTTAGCCGAGAGGCCCTTCTTTTCGTGGCGTTGGTCGTCGACAAAGATGGTCACGGTGTACTGGCTCTTCTTGATATTGGTCCCGTGGAGTTCAACCATCAAATTGCCGACTTTCTCGCGATCGTTTTTCTTTTCGATGCTGAACTCGTAATAATCGCGTTCACCGAGACGGCGTAGTTCTTCCACTTCGTCGTGGTTTTTCGCGATCAGGGTGCCGAATTCGCCGCGAGTCATTTGAAGGCTGTTCTTTTCGTTGTCGAGATCAGATCGCACGCCATTGACGTCCGTGCCGAGCTTGTTGACATCGTCCACGCTGGCCTTGGTGGCCAATTGGGCGCTGGTCTGATTTTGCAGATCCGACAACTCTTTCGCGTCTTCTTCCTTGATCTTCTTGGCTTGGAGGCGGGCCTTGCCAAGTTCGCCTTCGGTCAATTTCATTTTGTCGGTCACGACGCTGAGCTCGCCCTGAAGCTGCGCGTTGGTGTCCTCAGCCTTGGCCAAACGCTGATCGAGAACCTCTTCGTTTTTCTTAAACTGTTCGCTCTGGGCGGCTAAATTTTGCTCGAGGTCTTTCGAGCGCGTGGAGGCGGTCCAGCCCGCGCCTAGCGCCACCAGAGATACGACGGCCAGAGCGACGACCACGATGCCGACCCAGCGGGGTGCGGAGGCGTCCTCTGTAATGAAATCCTGCCTTTGCTCGCTCATTGCTTTCTCCTGTGTGAATCACGTGCAGGCTCGGTAGGAGCAAGCGCAGAACCAAAGTGGCACGCGGCCAGCGAGCGGTCTAAGCGACTGATTTATATAGGCTTGACTTGCTTTAGAGCAAGACCTGAGAGCGTCGGGCGACGCTAGTACCTGCAATTTTTACGTCATTTTAAATATTTCTGCGTGGTGGAGAATTCGTGGCACTACGCGAATACTTTCTATTCGTTTTCTCCTGATATTACAGCGCAGCGCGATCGCCTAGCGGGTGATGGTCATGTTCCGCAACTCGGCGATGCGGTCCGCAAGCGGCGGGTGCGTGCTGAAAAGCCCCGAAAGGAATTGCCTGGGCGCGAGCGGCGCGACGATACAGAGCGCTGCGGTGGATGGCGGAATGTTCGACGGGATTCTCTGATTGTAAGCGCCTAGCTTTTCGAGGGCGCTGATTAGGCCGTACTGTTGCCCGATCATCTTCACCCCGGAAGCGTCGGCCTGATATTCGCGCTGGCGAGAGATTCCGAGTTGGAGCAATAGAGCGGCGACGGGCGCGAGAATCAGCATCAAGAGCGCAGTGAGCCCTCCGCCTTCGCGATTGCTGTCGCGTCCGCCCCATCCGCCCAAGATTAGTCCCCAGCGGCCCATGTGGCCAATCCACATAATCGCGCCGGCAAGTGTGGCGGCAATGGAAGAGGTGAGGATGTCGTAATTGCGGACGTGCGATAGTTCGTGAGCGATGACGCCTTCCAGTTCGTCGTCATTCATGAGTTCGAGCAGGCCCTGGGTGACGGCAACCGAAGCGTGACTTGGGTTGCGGCCGGTAGCGAATGCGTTGGGGGCCGGCTGCGGAATCAGATACAACTTTGGCATGGGCAAATTCGCTTTCGCGGCGAGGCGCTCCATGACGGCGTATAGACGCGGCGCCTCTTCTCTGCTGATCGGCTTCGCGCCGCTGGACGCGAGCGCGATTTTATCGGAAAAGAAATAGGCGGTGCCGTTCATGAGGACAGCGACGACGAGAGCTATCGTGATGCCGCGCTCGCCACCGAAGGATGCGCCTATAAAAAGCAGAAGTAGGGTTAAGGCCGTGAGGAGGAAGGTGGTTTTTAGAGTTTTCATGGAATTCAGCCTTTGCGCCGCACTTCAGTTCAGGCAGCGCCTGCTTTCATAACACCACGCGTGATCTTCATTTCGCCAGTCTTGGAATCCGCGTCAACAAGCACCTGGTCACCGGGATGAATTTCACCATCCAGGAGTTTCAGCGCCAGAGGATCCTGAATCAGACGCTGTATAGCGCGTTTCATGGGACGCGCGCCGTAGGCCGGGTCGTAGCCTTCGCGGAAGAGCAAGGCTTTAGCCGCCGGAGTCAGCTGAATGGTCAGCTGGCGCTCGGCGAG
>PLZZ01000130.1:30256-30528 GCA_003153585.1 Acidobacteriota bacterium
GCCTGTTCGCGCGCCTTCTTTGGATCTTTCTCGGCGAGTTCGAAAATTGCCGAAGAGCCGACGTTGGAAGTCATGATGATTACGGTGTTGCGAAAATCTACCGCGCGGCCTTTGCCATCTGTCAGGCGGCCGTCGTCAAGAATCTGAAGCAGAACGTTGAAAACATCGGGATGCGCTTTTTCGATTTCGTCCAGCAGAATCACAGAATACGGACGGCGGCGAACCTGTTCCGTGAGTTGTCCGCCTTCTTCATAGCCTACGTAGCCCGGAGG
>PLZZ01000042.1:0-2170 GCA_003153585.1 Acidobacteriota bacterium
GGAATGGACATGGGCGAAATGCAGAAGGACACCAAGGCCGCTCCGCAGGCCGCTATGGCCGCGAACGAACAGATGTCCGATATGCACATGGACATGGGTCCGCACATGCACATGACCGACTTGCGCAAACCCTCTCCGGAGGATGAACAGCGCGCGCAGCAAATCCTGGATAAACTTCGCCCCGCCATCGAACAATACAAGGACTACCACAAAGCCTTGGATGACGGCTTCAAGATTTTCGGCGCCGGCGTTCCCCAGGATCATTATCACTTCACAAATTATCGCTACGCTATGGAGGCGCAGTTCACTTTCAACCCCGCGCATCCCACTTCTTTGCTCTACAAAAAAGTGGGCGACGGTTACGAGCTCGAGGGCGCCATGTACACCGCACCGCGGCGTCTTAGCGAAGAGCAGCTAAACGAACGCGTCCCGCTGAGCATCGCGCGCTGGCACGAGCACGTGAATCTCTGTTGGCCGCCGAAAGGCGCCTCCGGAGTGAAGCAGGCGAATTGGAAAGAGTTCGGCCTGCGCGGCTCCATCGCCACCCAGGATGCATGCGAAGCCGCGGGCGGCCGCTGGATTCCCATAATCTTCAGTTGGATGGTCCACGTGTACCCGTTCGAGACCGACCCTGCCAAAATCTGGGCCCACTGATACCGAGGGTCTGGCGGACCAGCCTTGCGATGGCGTCACTCCCCGGACATCGCCTGAATCATTGAATCTGAAATTGAAATGCGATAGTGTTCACAGCGACAGACGTGCTCTGCCGCACGCCATAAATTATTCGCTGATATAGGGGGATCGAAAATGGCTCAAAGTGAAAGCCCGGACCATCTCCGGCTAACGCAATTGCTACAAGAGGCCAAGCCGCTCATGCTCCCGATGTTTCCTGACCAGCAAAAGAAATGGCTTTCCGAAAGTCCGCTGGCCCAGGAGATTAAATCCATTCTCGTGAAGCACCCCGAATATTACGACGATGTTCGTGCCGTCGTCGGCCCCGACGCCTTCCCGAAACCGAAGGGTTAAACGCCGCCCGTGCCGCATTCTACGGCTGGCACGCTCCGAAGTCCTTGACGATCGTGTCCGTTTTCCAGCCAAGCGGCTTGTTCGCGTCATCCGAATTTATCTTTTTCCCGTGCAACGTCATTCGTTCGCCGGCCTTGATGCCGCTTGTGTTGCCGGAGAGCGCGTAAATTCGTTTGTCGCCTTCGTCCGTCAGGCTCATCCCATTGTCTGCCGAACTCACGCATCCCGTAATCATCCGCGACTTATCCGTTCGGTGCGATCTGTGAATCAGCACGATCACAACGATCACGGCTACTACCACAGCCGCAATAATCCCATACAATGCGGCATGAAGTTCACCGTTACTGGGGAGAGGGGTTTCGGGCACCGGTCTCGTCGATTGCACTCTTGATTGCGCTCCAGCACTCGCCAAAGGAACCATAATCATCGCCACGCTGAGCGCCGCGATCAGGCCCGCGCGACAAAAATGTTTCGCCCTCACCTTGCCCTCCTCGCGCTCAAGCCAATCGCTGCTTCCACCCAAGCTGCCGGAACATACATCTAACCACCCAAGTATACAGTCCTGAGCCTTTTGTCGGCGACTCCCGCGCAGCTCACATCTTGCGGGCTCAGTTTTGGTTACGCAGATTTGCTCTGACGAGCACACTTCGGCGCATGCAGGGTCCGATTTTCGTAGCGCCGGCGTCCCGCCGGCTCTTTTGATTTCCTTGCTGAGACGGCTCCAACGTGTGTTCCCGTCGCAATATGCCGTTGGGCGCAGCAGCTGCGCCCGCTGTCGCGCGGCCCAGCCTGAACGCGCGGCCTGGGTTTCAGTCAATCTTCGATTCGTCGCGGTACATCACTTTGTGCCGCATGCTTTTTATCCATTCGTCAATCTGTGCCACCGTGGTAGCGCATTCCGGATTGAAGCGGTCCCAACTCATGATTTGGTCCAGCGGCTTTTTCCAGCGCTTGTAGGAAGGCTTCGCCGGCGGCCCGAAACACATCACATCAATCACCGACAGCTCTTCCGGAACCGCGAGCATCGGCTTGATTTGTCGCTGGATGTCGTCCTGCCCGATGGCAGTAATCCACCAGACCGCATAGCCCAGAGCCGCCGCTGCAAGGTGCGCCGACATCGTCGAAGCAGCCACGGACTGCAGCA
>PLZZ01000042.1:2228-5936 GCA_003153585.1 Acidobacteriota bacterium
GTCACCACCACATAGTGCCAGGGCTGCGCGTTGGCGCCCGAAGGCGCGTGGCGAGCCGCCTCCAGGATCATTTCAAAATGCTCCCGCGGCACGGAGTACGCAGCGAACGCCCGATTTGTCATGCGATGCCGCACGATGTCCATCAAGGCCGCGTAACGATCCGTTTGATTAAATCCAGCCGCATCAAGTGCAGGTTCGCCCACGGCACGCTCCTTATCCGCAAATTACGATTTTGTTTTCGGAAACGCCGAGTATTGTACGCCCAATTCCCTTTCCCCGGCAGAAGCTCCCGTTAACCTTCGCTGCGTTGCGAGAAACACTTTAGGCATTTCATTAATTGAATATACGCGATTCACCTGACGCGAAGCTCCCTTCGAACTTGCATCATACGAACGCAGTTCAAATTCCTAGGAGGCATTAACGTGCGAAGAAGAATTTCAGTTCTATCAGTATTACCCGTGGTAATAGCATTCATTGCTAGCTGCGGCGGAAGTAATCATCACACGACACCACCGCCCAGTGAAGTACCGGTCGTCGTCTCGATTTCCGATCAAGCGTCCACCTTAGGCGTCCTTTCCTTCGATCTTCAGATCACCTCCGCCTGCCTCCTCACCAGCGCTCAGGCTGCGGACACCGATTGCACCGGAGCCCAAAGTCTGATTACCACGCCGGTTACGGTCCAGCTCGAAGATCTGCAGACGTCCCAGGAGTCCGATGTGCTGGCTTCGACTCAAGTACAAGCCGGCACCTACACCGCAGTCCTGATTACCTTCGGCACATCCACAGCAGCAATCAATGTGGATCCCGGCACGACTGACACCGATACCACAAATTCTTGCACCGCGGCGGCAACGCCCTCGGTGTGCGAGCTATCACCCGTGGTGAATCCTACTTCTGTCACCGTGCCCTTTAGCACCGCTGCCGTTCTCACCTCTGGCCAACCCGCAAATATAGCTATCGACTTCAACGTTGCTAACTCCTTAATCGAAGCCACCGCGGGAGCTAACAACACTTTCACAATTGATCCGACCTTCACGGTGACAGACAACACCACCGTGGGCACGGATGGCAACCTCCTCGACGTTAGCGAAGTTACAGGGACCGTATCGAACGTCAGTTCCACAGGCTTTGACGTCACGGATAGCGTCACGGGACAGCTCTTGCCAATCAGCACCAGCGCTACCACCACATTCAACGGATTTACAAGCTGCACTACCAATAACCTGGCTTGTGTCGCAAACAACCAGACCGTCACCGTCAACTTCGGAGTCAGCGGCACCACTTCGTTGGTGGACACCGCTACCTCCGTTTCCGACAATGGCGGCATCACTTTTGGCCAGGGCTTCGAAGGCACGGTCATCCAGACTGGTGCGACCCCGATGATCCTGGTTACCTCCGTCCCGGCGGGCAACACCCAGGGCGTCACCGTCGGCCAAACCCTTACTCTCGTGCCTCCCGCGACGAGTGCAGGCTTCTCCGTAGCACTGCCGGCGGGCCAAACCTTACCCGCGGGCGTTTCGTTCGCCGGGTCAGGCGATCTAGTGGATGGACAAAATGTAATGGTCGATTCCACTGGAGTCACCACTGCAGGTGGCGTTTCCACCACTACGGCGGACCAGCTCGTTTTGGAACCGACGGAATTTAGCGGCACGCTCTCCGCTCTTAACTCGCCAAACGTGACCATCGATGGCCTGAACAATTTCTTCACCGACAACAACGTTCAGAACATTAATTTCCAAACTGGCGCGCAAACGACGTTCGGAGGAACCGCAGCAACGACTGGATTCAACGGATTAACCGTCGGAGATCAAGCCAACTTGAACGGCTTCCTGTTCAACGGCGGCGCCGGTCAACCCCCGGCCGTTTTCGGAGAGACCATTCTCGATAATGGAGTTGTGCCCGCAGCTGCAGTAAAAGCAACAAAGTAAATACCCAGCCCGACGCCGAGCGGCGCGCCTTGACTCCATGCAAGGCGCGCCGCTCTACAATTTCCGATGATTAAGTCACGCTTTCAGGAGTGTTCGATGACTGAGGCACTTGCTGTCTATTTGCATGACCACCTCGCCGGCGCATCGATGGCTATAGAGCTCCTCGATTCCATGCGCAAAGATCACGCCGGCCAGCCGCTTGGCCAATTCGCCGAGCGTCTGCAGGTCGAAGTCCAGGCCGACCGCGACGTTTTGCAAGCTCTCGCAGAGCGCATCGGCGCGGGTTCCAACGCACTTAAGAATTTCGCTGCATGGATGACCGACAAAATGAGCCGGGTCAAACTCGGTGGCCAAAACGAAAACGGTCTCAGGACATTCGAAGCGCTGGAATTTTTAATGCTCGGAATTCACGGAAAATGGGCCTTGTGGCGCGCTTTGGCCGCGGTCGCCCCCACCGACATCAGATTGCAGGGCACGGACTTCATACACCTTGTCGCGAAAGCCGGGCTGCAAGAAGTTCAAGTGGAACACTGGCGTCTGGAAGCCGCACGCAAGGCATTTCCTGCCGCCCTCTAGCAGGAAGGCCTCAGACCTGCGGAATGAATTCCGTGACTTCCGATACCGGCGCTGAAAATGAAACAAGATGCCAGTGCCCTTGGCTTCCAGCCAGCACTAAAACCTATCGCTCGTAATAATTCTTTCGATTGGACTTCCCCACCGCCTGCTGNNTTCACTTGCTGACCCTGTCGTCCGCAGAAGACCAACCCGATCAACGCTCCCGGCACAGTATCGCCGCGCGATTTGAAGAAATTCCTTAGGAGGAATTTATGACGTCCGTAAGTAAGTATTCCAGGATTCAAGTTTTGCTTCTTTCCTTGATTTCATCGGTCGCGCTCCCATCGACTGCGGGGGCCGCGCCCACCATTGCCGGCAGGTTCACGCTCTCCGGTGAAACAAAGTGGGGATCCATCGTCCTGCCTGCCGGCGAGTATGCCTACGCGGTCGAAGAAAACAGCTCGTTGCCGCTGGTCGTAATCTTTTCTTCCAACGGTACGGGCAAGGGATTTGTTTTCCCCTCCTCGGTCACGGAAATTGAATATCCCGGAAAGGGGAAAATCGCCCTCGAAATCAAGGACGGTGAAACGGTGGTGACCGCTGTGTACGTGGAGAAGCTCGGTCTGGTGCTCCACTACAACGCGCGCACAACCAGAGCCGAAATGTCGCAAAAGAAGACCACGTCGCAACAAAAGACGGATTCCTACTCCGCGGCTAAATAGGCCAGGCGGTTTCACGCCGGGCGGGAGTGCGCTGCATGCAAGCTTGCTCCCGTCTGGCGAACATTTCCCTCCCCTCAAGCCGTCCGCGAACCACGTTTCACTTCGTCCGTCAGCAGAATAGCCTCGGCAATTTGCTTCATCGATTTTCGCGTCTGCCGGCTCTGCACCTGCAGCGTGCGGTAAGCTTTCTCTTCGGTCATCCCCATTTCGCTTTGCAGGATTCCCTTGGCGCGCTCAATCAGCTTGCGCGTTTCCAGTTGTTCGGAAAGCTGCGAGTTCGCCGTCTCCAGCCGCGCCATTTCAATTTCCGCGCCCACCAGAAATCCAACTGTCGTAATCAGCCGGATGTCCCGCTGTTTATAAACGTGCGGCTGGATGTGCTGCAGGTTGATAACGCCCACCAGCCTTCCACGGCACAGCAACGGCACGGATAAAAACGCCTGGTAAGTGTCCTCCGGCAATTCGTTGAACAGCTTGAAGCGCGGGTCCTTCGATGCATTCTG
>PLZZ01000042.1:5972-10128 GCA_003153585.1 Acidobacteriota bacterium
AGCGCGGCTGCGAACTCTACCAGCCTGTCCAGCACTTCATGCAGCGCGTCTTGGTCGGATGCGGCTATGCGGCTGCCCATTTCGTGCAGCAGGTCCACATCCGTGCCGCGGGTTGTGGTTGCGGTGTCCATATACGAAATTAGCGGCCCCCGCTCCCCATGTCCAATCGTAATTTCGAATGCATGCCATAAATTTTCTCGCGAACCGACGTAGGAAACCGCGGGTTTCGTAGCGCCGGCGTCTCGCCGGCTCTTTTGATTTTCGTATCCGTTCATCCACCGGCCAGCAGCGCCGCCGCAAAAATCGCCCGGCCGCCAATTACCTCACCGCTCCCGAACGTGCCCGCCCAATTTCGTTCCCGCCCTCCGCGAGATCAAAGAAACGAACGCAGCCGCCGCTCGCGGCAGCGTTCGATCCCGCCTGTAAACCAGCCCCAACTCCCGCCACAAATCCGTATCCGCAATTGGAATTAACTTCACTTCGCCCGCCCGCACTTCATCTCGCGCAAACGTCTCACTGATCAGCGACACTCCCAGATTGGCGGCTACAAACGCCTTGATCATCCCCACGCTCGCCAATTCCATGGTGATGTGCAGTTGCGAGCGGTACGGACGAAACAGCTTGTCCAGCATCTGGCGGGTGGACCCTGTCTTCGGATAGATCAGCGGCTGTTCCACGATTTCGCTCACGCGAACCACCTTCTTCTTTGCCAGAGCATTTTTCGGGCTGACCATCAGCAGCAACCGGTCCTGAAAAATCGAATGCGTTTTCAGGCTCGGCGATTTGATCGGCAGCGTAACGATTCCCACATCCACCGATCCGTCTTCCACTTTCTCCAATACTTTGTGGCTGAAATTACGATAAATATTGATTTGCACGTCCGCATAGAGCCGGTGATATTCCGCAAACACCTCGGGCAGAACGTACAAGCACGTCGCTTCGCTCGCGCCGATCAGCAGCGTGCCGCGAGGCGTATTCGCCCGGTCCGCCACCGCTCGCAGCGATTCATTGCGCAGCGCCAGAAGTTTTTCGGCATACTCCAACAGCGCATCCCCCGCCACCGTCAACCGCACCTTCTTTCCCTGGCGGTCGAACAATCGCGTTCCATATTCCAGTTCCAGCTGGCGAATCTGCGCGCTCACCGCCGGCTGCGAGAGGAACACGGTTTTCCCCGCGCGCGAAAAACTAGCCGATTTTGCCACCTCGAGAAACGTCGTGAGTTGTGTGAAATCCATGGTCCAGTTCGCGTGATTATAACAGAGGAATAGTTTCTGTCGCTTCTCACGCCCGCCGGCATGAGAAATTTCGATGCGTCGCATCCATTTTGACGATTGTACTTTCGCCCGTGCGGCGGGGTAGTAATGGAACATGGGGAATGCGCGCCTCCGCGGACATCCGGATCACGACGCCTGTGGTGTGGGCTTCGTCGCTCAATTGGGCAGCCTCGGCTCCCGCGACGTCATAGAGCGCGCTCTCACCGCCCTCGTTCGCCTCACTCATCGCGGTGGAGTGGATGCTGACGGCTCCAGCGGCGACGGAGCCGGCCTGCTCCTCCCTATCCCGAAAGAGTTCTTCCGCGCCCGTGCTAAAGAAGAGCTCATCAATCTTCCGGTGGAATTCGGCGTCGGCATGGCTTTCCTTCCGCCCGGTCGGGAAAATGAAGCGCGCGCCTCAGTCGAAAAACTTTCCACCCTATGCGGTGTCCAATGTTGCGGCTGGCGCAAAGTCCCCGTGGACTCCTCGATCCTCGGCCCGTCCGCCGCCGCTTCACTCCCCTCGATTCAGCAGTGTTTTTTCAGCTCCAGCGAAACAGGCGAAGCTTTCGAACGCCAGCTTTTCCTGCTCCGCAAACGCGTCGAATCCGAAGGCACTCCCGGCATCTATTTCTGTTCGCTCTCCTCGCGCTCCGTGGTTTACAAAGGCCTGCTCGCTCCCTGGCAAGTCCCTGAGTTTTATCCCGACATCGCTCATTCTCAATTCCAGGCTTCCTTCGCCGTTTTTCACCAGCGCTATTCCACCAACACCCGCCCCACTTGGTCTCTGGCGCAGCCGTTCCGCTTCGTCGCGCACAACGGTGAGATCAACACTATCGGCCCTAATCGCCGCTGGATGCGTGCGCGCGAAAAATCAATTCTCCGGGAAATGGACGCGCCGGAATGGTGCCGCCTTCTCGAATCCGGCGTCAGCGATTCCGCCAGTTTCGACAATGCTCTTGAAGTCCACCTGCGCCGCGATTACAGCATCGCCGCCGCCATGCTCCGCCTCGTCCCGCCTGCCTGGGACTCCGATCCCGACCTCAGCCCCGGCCTCAAGCTCTTCCTGCAAACACAGGCGCGCGAGCAGGAACCCTGGGACGGACCCGCCGCTCTCGTTTTCAGCGACGGTCGCTACGTCGGCGCGAAACTCGACCGCAACGGCCTGCGCCCGCTGCGTTACACCATCACCGCCGACGGTCTGCTGATGGCCGGCTCCGAAGCCGGGCTTTCCAATTTTGATGACAAGCGCATCGACGCCCGCATGCGTCTCGGCCCCGGCGAAATGATCGTCGTTGACCCCGCCGAAGGCCAGGTCTGGCGCGGCAATGAAATCGCTAAAATCCTGCATGTTGGTGGCGCAAGCGAAAGCTGGCGTCCCGCGCGCAAGATCGAGCCTTCCGTTGAATTTTCCGGCCCTCTTACGGAACATCCCAAGCGCGTCGCCGCCGCTCTCGGCTGGAGCGAAGATCAATACCGCATGCTCTTCCAGTCGCTCGGCTTGGAAGGCAAAGAAGCGGTTTGGAGCATGGGCGACGACGCTCCTCCCGCATTCATCTCCTCCGCCCGCCGTCCCTTGTGGGATTACTGCAANNTTGGGCAAAACGCTCTTCGTCGAATCGCCGCTCCTCGACGCCGCCCAAATCGAAAAAATTCAATCGCACTTTCGAGGTTTCGTGCGCGCGCTCGATTTCACCTTCGAGTCAGCCTTAGGCGTCGAAGGCGCGCTCGCCGCGCTCGATCGTCTTCGCGCCGAAACCCGTGCAGCCGCATCCGAATCTTCTCCGCCTCAGTTGATTATTCTGAGCGACCGCAAGACCAGCACCGCCAGCGCCGCTCTGCCCGCGATGCTTGCGCTCGCCGCCGCTTGGAAAGTTCTGGTCGAATCCGACGCCTGCCGCATTCCCCTGCTGATCGAAACCGGGCAAGTGATCGAGACCCATCACCTCGCCATGCTCGTGGCCGTCGGCGCCAGTGCCGTCTTCCCCTATCTCGCGCTCGAATTGTCCGAAAACTTAAAGCCGGGCGGTGCCGCGCGCTACCGCACCGGAATCGAAGCCGGCCTGCGCAAAGTTATCGCGCGCATGGGCATCTCCACCATCGGCAGCTACCGGAACAGCCATCTTTTCGAAGCGGTCGGACTCGACGCCGATATTCTCGACGCATTCTTTGAAGACGCTGACGCAGCCCTAGGCGGCAAAACCCTCGCCGGCATTCTGCGCGACGCTCTCGACCGTCACGCCACCGCGTTCAGGTCCGAGTCGCCCGAAATGCGCGACGCGGGTCTCTACCGTTTCCGCCAGACCGGCGAGCAGCATGCCAGTTCGCCTGAGCTGGTGCGCCGCATGCACAAATACATTCAATCGCCCACTCCCGAAGCCTACCGGGTCTTCGCTGAACTCGCCGAAACCCGCGAGCCTGTAGCTGTCCGCGATTTGATCGCCATCGCTCCCGACAAATCTCCTATTTCGCTCGATGAAGTCGAGCCGGACACCGCGATTCTTCCTCGCTTCAGCACGCAGGCCATGTCGCTCGGCGCGCTCGGCCCCGAAGCCGTCCGCACTCTTGCGATCGCGATGAATCGCCTCGGCGGGCGCAGCAACACCGGAGAGGGCGGCGAAGATGCCGATGTGTACCGCTTCGAGCCCGAAGCGCGTAACCGCGTGAAACAAGTTGCCTCCGCGCGCTTCGGCGTCACCGCGGAATATCTCGTTCGCGCCGACGAACTCGAAATCAAAATGGCGCAAGGTTCGAAACCCGGCGAAGGCGGCCAGCTTCCCGCCTTGAAAGTCACATCCTTCATCGCTCGCATACGCCACGCCGTCCCCGGCATGTCCTTGATTTCTCCGCCGCCGCACCACGACATTTACAGCATCGAAGATTTGGCCCAGCTCATTTACGAT
>PLZZ01000171.1:0-1852 GCA_003153585.1 Acidobacteriota bacterium
GCGGGAGCTACTTCGCAGGATCTGAAGACTGGGTACCTGGTGGGGTCGACGCCATTTCGGCAGCAGATGGCTTTGCTGATCGGCGTGACCGTTTCGACGATCGCGATTGGGGCGACGCTGAACCTGATGAACACGGGGCTGCAGAAATACGTGCCGACGCGGATTCCGGTGAACGTGGAAGCGTTGGCTACGGGCGTGAAAGTGGAGAGAAATTCGATTACGTATCAGGGGAAGAATTACGTTTTGATCAACGCGCTGGGGTCGGCGCAGATTGCAGACGGAGAATATCTGTACGATCCGGCGACGAAGGAAATTGAGATTCAGTGGGTGCAAGGCATCGGCGGAGACAAAGCTCCGGCGCCGCAGGCGCGGCTGATGGCGACGGTGATCAACGGCATCCTGACGCAGCGGCTTCCGTGGCGGCTNNTGGTGGAAGCTTCGTCGAAGAAAACGGAGGAAGGTGAGGCTAGCCCTGGGGCGCTTTATTCTAGCGGGTTGATCGCCGCGGGCGGGGTGTTTGGGCTGCTCGGCATCGTGATCAATCTTCTACAAGACCCGGAGATTTCGACTCACGTGCCGCACTGGGTTGTCGCTACGTTCCGGCTGCCTTGGCGTCCCGACCTTTTCGCGTTTGGTCCGAAGATTCTTGGGTCGCTGGCTACCAGCAACCTGTTCGGGCTTTTCATGTTCATTCTTCTGGCGGCTTCGCTATTCTACTTCGCGCGGAAGAAGCTGAATAAAACATAAAGTCCTGCGCGGGGAGCGCTCCGTTCACGCCGGCAAATTAGCGCTTAGGCGCCTTGTTGGGGTCGGGCGGGCGCGACGGAAGATTCTTGGGATTGGCTTCCAGTGCTTTCATCACTTCCGCGATGCCGCGTTCGAGCTGTGGGTCCTTACCTGCAATCACCGAAGCCGGATCGTTTTCTACGATGATATCGGGGTCGACGCCGTGTCCTTCGATGACGTATTGGCCTGCGATGCTGGCGGTGGCGAATTCGGGGACAAAAACCTGGCCGCCGTCGATAAGCGGGCCACGGCCGCTGATGCCGACCACACCACCCCAGGTGCGCTTGCCGATGAGAGGGCCGAGACCTGCCTGGCGAAACATGTAGGGGAAAATGTCGCCGTCGGAGGCGGAAGTTTCGTTGATCAGACAAACCTTGGGGCCATAGAACACTGTGCCGGGGTAAGTGTTGGTCTGCTGGTCGACGCGATCGAAATCGGTGCCGAGCAAATCGCGTTTGAGCCGTTCGATAAGCATCTGCGAGACGTTGCCGCCGCCATTGCCGCGAACGTCGACGATCAAAGCCTGCTTGCGAATCTGCGGATAAAAATATTTGATGAATTCACGGATGCCGTCAGCGCCCATGTCAGGGATGTGGATATAACCGACCTTCCCGCCTGTCGCGGCCGACACGGCGTCGCGATTATGGGTGACCCAGTCGAGATAGATGAGATTGGCTTCGCTGGTGATGGGGCGATATGAAATGGTTCGCGAGCCATCCATGGTGGGCTTGGAGTTGACGGTGAGCTGGACGGGACGGTTGGCCTTGTCGCGCAAGAACTGGTATGGATTGTCCTTGGCGGTGAGATCGCGGCCATCGATGGCCAGGATGTAGTCGCCTTCCTTGACGTCGACGCCAACTTCGGTGAGCGGAGAGCGATAGATCTCTTCTTCATTTTGGCCTTTGTAGATTTTGACGATGCGGTAGCGGCCGGCGGCTGCGTCCAATTCGATGCGAGCGCCCGGCAACGCAACCTGCGGGCGTTGAGGGATTTCAAAATCGCCGCCGGCAATGTAAGCGTGAGAGACGCTGAGTTCCGCGATCATCTCACCGATGACGTAGTTGAG
>PLZZ01000171.1:1888-4401 GCA_003153585.1 Acidobacteriota bacterium
AGATTTCGACCCACTCCTGCTGCGGAACACGGTCGACCATGAGGCCGTCGGTGGAAACATTCTTGGCGCCCGATTTGCCTTCGGGTTTGAGGTCGTAGAGTTTGAAGCTGCGCCCGTCGCGCACCAAGACTTTCTTGCCATCCTGAGAANNACTAGAGTGGTTTCCTTGCGATCTTTGAAGGCGAAGAGAACGAGCGAGGAAGGCGGGAAGGAATCTCGACCGTAAAAGGGAGCGCCAGAGCGCGCGTAGACCAGATAGTCCTTAGTGATCACCAGACCGTTGAAGTTGTCGGCATCAACGGGGACACGAGTGACGCGATCGGCGAGGCCGTCGAAATCGATGCGGATGTATTCCTTTTTTTTCTCTTCTTTTTTGTCGTCTTCCTTCTTGCCATCTTTCTTGCCATCTTTTTTGTCTTCGATTTTCTCGCCGGCTTTTTCGGCGGTCTTGTCTTTGTCAGAAGACTCCTCGCCCGGCTTGGTGATGGTGACTTCATCACTTTCCGGCGGGAAAGGATTTTTCCCGTCCTTGCGAAGAGTGAGAGCAAGAAGAGAATTGCCGCGATTGGTGGCGTAGTTGAATTCGATGCGGCTCAATTGCGGAGCGTATTCGCGAGTCCCGATGAAATAGAGATAGTTTCCTTCGGGATCCCAGGCAGGATCGCCGGAATCGTAAAGCGGGTCGGTGACGCGATGGACTTGACCGTCGCCCACACTCCACACGTAAACGCACGAGAAGCCGCTGGGTTCACCCATGATGAAAGCGATATGGCCGCCGTCTGCCGACCATGGATACGCGGGAATGCGTCCGCGGGGATTCTGTGCGATTTGAGAGACCTTCTTGTCTTCGAGAGTCAAAACGTAAAGTTTTCCGTCTTTGTCGCCGAACGCGATGCGTTTGCCGTCCGGCGCCCAACTAGGCTGATAAAGCATGCCGTGGAAACCGTGGGTCAATTCTTCAGCCTTCCCCGATCCGTCCTGGTTGATGAGGTAAAGTTCGTCTTCGCCATCCATGTCAGAAACGAAGGCAATTTTTGAACCGTCAGGCGACCATTGGGCGAACTTGTCGTGGGCATTCGATGAGTTGGTGAGATTGCGCGTGGCGCCTTTTTCGATAGGTGCGGTAAAGACATCGCCGCGAGCAACGAACAGAGCGCGTTCTCCTTTCGGGCTCAATTCAGTCCACTCGATTTGATTGGCCGCGGAAACGCGCGAAGGGCGCATAGCCAGAGCGTCGGTGGGAACCTGGATGGAAATAGGCGTGGATTTAGCGGAGGCGATATCGAAAATGTTCAGCTCGCCATCCATTTCGTAAACGATGCGGTCTTTATGATCGGTGCTGGGCCAGCGAACGTCCCATTTCGTGCTGTGAGTGAGCTCCTCAGTGGCTTTTGTCTTGGGATCGTAGGAGTAAAGATTTAGCGTGTCGTCCTTGTCGGAGGAATAATAGATTTTGTCCCCGACCCACATGGGATCGCGATGAGCGCGGACATCTTCGGTGATTTTTTCCTGCGCGTTTGATTTGAGGTCGTAAATATACAACTGCTGGGCCCAGCCTCCGGAATAGCGTTTCCACGTGCGGAAGTCGCGGAAGAGAGGCGAATAGACAACTTCGGAACCGTCTGGAGAAAAATCGCCCGCGCCGGATTTCGGCATGGGCAGAGCCTGCGGCAGGCCGCCATCCGTCGAAACGGTGTATAGGCGGGAGTCTCCAAGGTCAAAATATTCGCGCAGCGAACGGAAGACGACCGACTTGCCGTCGGGAGTCCAGCCGTACACTTGATTGTCGTAGCCCCAGCGCGGAGTCAGCGGGCCGCGCGCGGGATAAAAAGTGAGCTGCTTGGGGACGCCGCCGGTGACGGGAATTACGTACACCTGCTCGTCGCCGTCGTATTGGCCGGTGAAAGCGATCCATTTGCCATCGGGGGAAAATTTGGCAAAGAGCTCGACACCGGGATGGGCGGTGAGGCGTGTGGCCAATCCACCGGAGGTGGACGCGAGCCAGAGGTCGCCGGCGTAAGTGAAAACAACTTGGTCGCCATGAATATCAGGAAAGCGAAGAAGCTTAGTTTGAGCGGTGGCAGAAGAAGCCACAAGTAGAGCGGCAAGAAGACAGAGAACGGTAGCGCGAAGCTTTAGTCGTAGCACGGTTTTCCTCTCACTCAATGAATTTCGCAAGCGGCGTGGCAAAGAAAACGGAACGTGGCGCATTCTCGGCGCGAAGTCGGCTCCAAGACGTTTCACTGGTGGTTCCTTTTCACTAGACGCCGAGTCGTAATGTACATGCGGAGGTCTCCGCGTGCAATGATTGGCATTCAGCGGGGGCGGTCGGCCGCGCCGCGATTGTGCCGCCAATAGAGATACGGCTCGGCTGCTGGCTCAGCGCGGCTGCGGCAATGATCCGTGGAGACGTTGCGAAGTAACGTCGTACGAGGATTCCACAAAGAAATTTTAGCGATGCCGCACTAAGGTATGGGAGGAGAATCCCCCCTGGTTCTTTGACTCCGATGCGC
>PLZZ01000171.1:4526-17384 GCA_003153585.1 Acidobacteriota bacterium
CACATTCTTTTCAACCTGCTCTATTTAGCGATGTTCGGCGCGGACCTGGAGCACACCTGGGGCGCGCGAAAGTTCTATATTTATTTTTTCGTGTGTGGAGTTGGCGCGGGGATTGTTGACATCATCGTAAAGCTGCTGTTGGACCCGCACGGCCGGGGCACGGCATTGGTGCCGACGATTGGGGCTTCCGGAGCGATCTACGGCGTGTTACTCGCGGTAGCGATCGTGATGCCGCACCGTCAAGTGTGGGTGTTTCCTTTGCCGGTTACGGTGTCCATGAGAATTTTCGTGATTGTGATGGGCGCCATCGAATTTTTCAGCACGATTGGTTCAACCGGTGACGGCGTGAGCCACGTTTGCCATCTTGGCGGGATGCTGGTGGGCTACATTTACTTGCGGCGCGGCTCTTACCTTTATAACTACAGGAATTTTTTTACGGATTGGAAACGCCGGCGGCTGCGCAAGAAATTCGAAGTGTACGTCCGCGACCACAACGAAAAACCGCCATCAAATCCCGATAACTGGGTGAATTGAGGATCCGCCTTATACTCTGGGGAAAGACCCAAGACGGACGCCTGAGGGGTTAAAACCCCTGATGAGAAAGCAAGCTTCATGTCGGAGCTGAAGCTCCGACCCCCTAAAAACCTAGACTGCTTTCGAAAACAGTTTTGCTGTGCGGTTCCCGACCTAGAATTCTGCGTGAAAATAAGAACGCGTTAGCCGCCGATGCGGATTAGGCGCATCAAGTTTGTGGAGCCGGTGGTGCCGAGCGGTGTGCCGGCGATCACACCTACGATGTCGCCGCGTTTTACCAAGTGCTCCTCGGTTAGCCGGGCTTCCGCAGCTTTCGCAAGCTGGTCGATGTCATGAACGCGCGCGATGGTGCGGGGCAGCACGCCCCAGAGCAGGCTCAGGCGGCGGCGCGCTTCCTGTACCGGCGAAAACGCAACGATGGGCGCGCGCGGACGGTACTTTGAAACGAGTCGCGCGGAAGATCCGGATTCCGTGAAAACCGCGATTATCTTCATGTGCAATTCTTCGGCCGCGTGGCAGATTGCTTCGGCTATGGCTTCGCTGATCAACAAATCGCCCGAGCGTGCCGGACGCGGCAGCGATGTGACGCTGGCTTCCGCTTCGCGAATGATGCGATCCATCATGGCGACAGATTCGAGAGGATAGCTTCCGGCAGCCGTCTCGCCGGAAAGCATCAGCGCATCGCTGCCGTCGAAAATTGCGTTGGCCACGTCGGAGGCTTCGGCTCGCGTGGGCCGGGGATTTTTCTGCATGGAATCGAGCATTTGCGTGGCCGTGATCACCGGAACAAGCGCATCGCGTGCGCTGGAAATGATGCGCTTTTGCACGACAGGCACTTTTTCCGGACTCATTTCCACGCCCAGGTCTCCGCGCGCGACCATCACGCCGTCGGCGACGGCAAGAATTTCTTCCAGGTTGTCGATGGCTTCGGGTTTTTCGAGCTTGGCGATAACGGGCGTGTCTTTTCCGTCGCGGGCGATGGCGGCCTTCCCGGCTCGCACGTCCGCGGCCGTTCGAACGAAGCTCAGCGCAACATAATCCGCGCCCATTTGCAGCGCAAAGTTCAGGTCGCGGCGGTCCTTGGGAGTGAGCGAAGGAATTTTCAGTTTCACGCCAGGAAGATTGATGCCCTTGTGTTCACCCAGTTCCCCGCCGTTTTCAACCTGGCAGACAACTTCTTGCCCGCGGGTAGAGACAACGCGGAGAGCGATTTCGCCGTCGTTCAAGAGAACGCGGTCGCCCTTGCGAACCGACTCCGGCAAAGCGCGAAAAGTTGTGCTGACACCCTGCTCGGTGCCGATCACGTTCTTTGTGGTGATCACGAAACGCTGGCCGAAGTTCAAGTGCACCGGCTTGCCCTGCGCGAGCGCGCCCGTGCGGATTTTCGGCCCCTGCAAGTCGGCCAGAATCGCAACGGGCTTGCTGTAACGCGCGGAGGCGCGACGCACGCAGATCGCCAGCCGAACTTTGTCCTCCGGGGTGCCGTGTGAAAAATTCAGCCGAGCAACGTCCATGCCAGCGTGCAACAGCTCGTCAATCATTTTTTGAGTGGAGCTTGCGGGTCCTAAAGTGCAGACGATTTTGGCCCTACGAAGGTTGGGCACGATCATTTGGCCACGGCAAAGGTGCTGACAACCGCATAGTAAAACTGAATTCCCTTGCGGAAGGAATCGATGGGAATGCGTTCATCGTCCGCGTGCATGCGCATCAAGTCGTCTTCGGTAAGCGGAAAAGGATCGAGCCCATAGGCTTGCACGTTGCGCATGCGCAGGCGCGCTGAATCGGTGGCGCCGGTGGACATATACGGAACCACCGGCGCACCGGCAAATTCCTGGGCGCTTACGGTCTTTATCGTAGCGTACAGATCAGTCTCCAACGATGAAGATGGCGCGGCTTCTCCGCCATTCGGTTGTGTTTCAAAGCGAATCTGTGGATCGTTCACGAGTTGTTTTAGCTTGCCAATGAGCGGGTCGAGTTGGTTGCCGGGAAGCAGGCGAACATTCAGGACGCCGCGCGCTTCAGAGGGCACCACATTTTGCCGTATGCCGGCCTGAAGCATGGTCGGAGTGGCCGTGTCGCGCAGCATCGCGTTCCAGATAGGATTGGTGTTGGATACCCATCGAGCCGCATGATCGGCGCGGTCCGGGCTTTCGAGCGCTTGCAGCCACTTGCCGGTCTCTTCATCCTCCAAGGGAGCGATTCCTTCAAAATAACCGCGCGTGACGGAATTGAACTGCACCGGGGCTTCGTAGGCTCCAATTTTGCCGATCGCCGCGGCGAGGTGCGTGACAGGATTATCCTTGCGCGGGATCGAGGCATGACCCGAAGTCCCGGTCGCGATTACATCCACATTAACGGCTACTTTCTCGGTGGCTTGCACGCCGACGTATTGAACTTTTCCATTCTTCAGAACGGTGTGGCCGCCTTCGTTAAGCGCGAAACCAGCCGCGATTTTGTCCCAATGTTTTTCGACGGCGAATTTCATTCCAAACTCGCCCCCCGCTTCTTCGTCGCCTTCGGCGAGCAGAATGACATCGCGGTTCAAGTGCGCCGAAGAGCGCTTCAATGCGACGAGCACGGCAAGATTGGCAACCGTCATTCCTTTATCGTCAATGGAGCCACGGCCGTAAAGATAGCCATCCTTCATAACGGCGGCGAAGGGGTCGACAGACCATTTGCTCTTATCCACACCAACCACATCAAGGTGACCCAGCAACAGCAACGCGCGGGAGGGATCCGGGACCGCCGTCGCGGAAAGGCGCGCGACTAAGAACCCCCGGCCCGGGGTGCTCTCGAAAATTTCCGAAGGAATTCCTTCTCTCTTTAGGATGTCAGCGATGTATTTTGCGGCCACAATTTCGTTGCCCGGCGGATTTGTGGTGTTTATGCGGATTAGATCCTGGAGCCAGATGATGGCTTCGCCTTGAATTCTCGAGAGGTCGGCGCTGGGGGTCGCTGGTTGCGACGACTGTTCCCTTAGACCCTGTCCGCCAGTGTATGTGGCGGAGAAAAGGATGCCGCAGACTACGAACGCAAAAATTCGAAGGTTCGGACGCGCCATTCTTTCGAGTCTCCCAATTACTTTTGAATTACATCGATAAGTGGAAAAGCGATTCATATTATCATGGCGTCACGATGTAATCGGGCGCTTGGAGCGCGGCGTTTTCTGGATGGCAATAGACCATCCACAAACGGCTCCGGCAGCATCAAAGCGGGGAGAGGAAATATATGAATTCGAAGATGTGGGTTCGCGCGGTTCTTCTGGGAATTCTCCTGGCGGCTTTGGGCATACCTCCGGGCGCTCTGACTGCCCGGGCCAAGCAGCAGGAGGGACCGCAAAAACCCGCGCCGACGCAGCAACCAGCTCCGCCCAATCCGCCCACGGGACAACAACAGCCGCAACAGGCAGGGCAGGCTCCGCCTCCGCAAACATCCATCTCCGTGGAGTCGAACGTCGTCAATATCGATGCGGTGGTGACCGATCAGGATGGCGACTTGCTCACCAATCTGAAGAAAGAAAACTTTCGAGTTCTCGACAATAACCAGCCGCAGCAGATCTCGAACTTTGCTCCCAGCGAGGCTCCGATCACAATCGTCATTTTGCTGGAATTCAGCCAACTGGGAGGCGAGTGGTATGCGTACGAAGCGAAGAGTTGGGGCTACAATTTCCTCGGCCACCTGACTGATAAAGATTACGTCGCGCTGAAGACCTTCGACCTGCAAACACACGTTTTGGTGGACTTCACAAGGAATAAACAGGAAGTGGCGCAGGCTGTGGCGCAGCTGTACTTTCCGACTTTCCACGAGGCAAACTTGTTCGATGCATTGCTCGAGACGCTGGACGAACTTCGCGACGTGAAAGGAAAGAAGTCCATTCTTTTGCTCGCAAGCGGCTACGATACTTTTAGCAAGCATACGCTGGACCAAACGCTTAGGCGGGTTAAGGAAACCGACGTGCCGATTTTCTCCGTCGGCATGGCGGAAGAGAGGGATGTGCGAAACCCCAGAGGTGGAGACAGCATCGGTTATCTCCAGGCGAAAAATCAGCTCACTACATTTGCCGAGATGACCGGCGGATATGCCTGGTTTCCAAGGTTCCAGGGCGAGATGAACGGTATATTTAACACCGTTGCCACATTTCTGAGGAGCCAGTACACGCTGGGCTTCACGCCTTCCACTTCTCCGGACGGAAAATATCACAAGCTCAAGCTGGAGATTGTGGACGAGCAGGGCAATCCGATGATGCAGCCGGACAAAAAAGGAAAGATGAAGAAGGTAATCGTGATAGCCCGCCAAGGGTACACTTCGCCGAAGCCCGCGGCCGGCGATTGATTCCCGACGCCGTCTTGCGCCGTGTCTCCCGGGCCGAACGGCGAGTGGTGATAATCCAAACCTTGGTTGTATCCCCTAATAGCCTCGCTCGAGGTCCACGCGATTCAGTAATTCGCGACCGCTGAACCAGCGTTCAAGGTTCTCCATCAGCAAATCCGTTTGGCGCTCCCACAGATGTTCGCTCACAGCGCTCACATGCGGCGTGATGAATGCGTTGTCGAGCTTCCACAAGGGATTCTCCGGCGGCAGCGGCTCTTGCGAGGCAACATCGAGCGCAGCGCCGGCAATTTTATTTTGCTGAAGCGCTGCGATCAGCGCGGGTTCGTCCACAAGAGCGCCCCGAGCTACGTTGATGAAATATGCGGAAGGTTTCATTAGCGCGAATTGCCGCGCGCCCATCATCGCGCGGGTCTCTGAAGTCTCGGGCGCGGCGAGTATCACGAAGTCAGCTTGTGGAAGCGCTTCCAGCAATTTCGAAGATGGAAAGAACTTTTCCGCAAGGTCCGCGTCGCCTTTGCCCGTACGCGTGACAGCCCACACCCGAATTCCCAGAGGCCGGGCGAGTTTTGCAACTTCTCGGCCGATGGCACCGAAACCGATGAACAGCACGACTTGTCCGCGAAGCTCGCGCGGTCGTACCGGCGCGTCCCATAATTCCTGCTGCGCCCACTTCGCTTGCTGCTGAAAACGGAAGTAGTCCGGGAAGCGGTGGGCGAGCGCGATAAGCGTGCCGAGAATATGTTCGGCCATGGGAACGCAGTGAACGCCGCTGGCATTGGTGACTTCGATGCCGCTGCGGCGCAGTTCGGGGTACATCAGTTGCCCGATCCCCGCGGCGGTGGAATGAAGCCAGAGGAGCTTGCGGGCCCAGGCGAATTTTTCGGGGCGCAGCGAGAAGCCGACGAATATGTTCGTGTCCGGAAGCTCGGTCTGCAGGCCGTCGTAGGTGGGCAGATGCGCGACGCGCATTTCGGGCCAGCGCTCGCGAACGCGTTCAGCCATGAGCGGGGGAGGATTCCAGAGCGAGAAACGGTGCCAGACGCAAATCAGCAATTTTGTTTCGGCGGGAATGGTGCGGGTCATGGGTGTTTTTTTCGAAAGAAAAAACCGAGGACGGTTGCAGCGATCAGCAAGCCGAGCAGGATGAAGGCGGCGCTAAGAGACCAAAAGGCCCAGGTGGCAGCGAAAAGCACTGCGAGCCAGAGAGCATTCATCGGGCGCGCGTAACCCATGATCTCGGATTTCTTGTCGTCGCGTCCGGGTTCTACTTCCATTTTTCTCGAGTCTCCTTTTCGCGACGGTGCGCGAAGTTTTGATTTATTTTGGGGGCGTGCGCAAGTCGCGGCCGGTCATCTCTCCCGGCTCGGCGACGCCGAGAACACCGAGCATGGTGGGAGCGATATCGCGCAGCGAACCACCCGAGGCTAATTTTATTTGGCCATCGTCAGTGAGCAAAATGAAGGGGACGGGGTTGGTGGTGTGATAGGTGTGCGGCCCGCCGGTGACGGGATCGATCATGGTTTCGGCGTTGCCGTGATCGGCAGTGATGATCCATGCGCCGCCGCGGAGACGCAGCGCTTGAAATATCTGGCCCAGACATCCGTCTACGGTTTCCACGGCTTTAATGGTGGCTTCCAGATTTCCTGAGTGGCCAACCATATCCGCGTTTGCAAAATTCATGATGATAGCGTCGAATTCTCCCTTTTCGATTGCGTGAACGACGGTTTCGGCGATGCCAGCGGCGGACATTTCCGGCTTCAAGTCATAGGTCGGCACTTTCGGAGAAGGAACGAGGACGCGTTCTTCACCGGGGAAGGGTTTTTCGACGCCGCCGTTAAAAAAATAAGTTACGTGGGCGTATTTTTCGGTTTCCGCGACGCGCAGGTTCTTGAATCGCTGCTCGGCGAAAACATTGGCGACAATTTGCTCCAGCTTTTCGGGCGCGAGGAGGTAGCGAAGCCAGGGCCAGGATTTGTCGTACTGGGTCATGGCGACGAAGGTGAGGTTTTTCGGGCGTTCCGGATCGGTAATTTTATCGAAGCCAGGATCGATGAGGGCGCGGGTCATCTGGCGAGCGCGATCGGCGCGGAAATTAAAAAAGATTACGGAGTCATCGTCGCGAATCACGGCGCGAGGCGCAGCCGGTTTTCCAGGCGCGGGTTCGGTAGTTATAACGGCGGGAATAATAAATTCATCGGTGACACCCTTTTCGTAACTCGCGCGGACCGCGGCGATGGGATCTGTAAATTTCGCATCTGAGTCGCCATGCACGATCGCGCGATAAGCCTTTTCTATGCGCTCCCAACGGTTGTCGCGATCCATGGCGTAGTAGCGGCCGCTGACGGTGGCGATCTGGCCTACGCCTAGCTCGCGCATCTTTTGTTCGAGCTGACGGAGGAAATCTATTCCGCTGTGCGGAGGGGTATCGCGCCCGTCCATAAAGCAGTGAACAAAAACATTCTTAACTTTGTTTTCTCGCGCCATTTCCAGGAGCGCGAAGAGATGGTTCAGGTGTGAGTGGACGCCGCCATCGCTTACCAATCCCAACAGATGGAGCTGCCGCGCGCGGCCGTCTTCCATGGCTTCGAGAAGCAGAGGCTGGAGAGAAAACTTGCCGGCGGCGATGAGCTGATCGATTCGGGTGCTGTCCATGTGAACAATACGACCGGCGCCGATATTCAGGTGGCCGACTTCGCTATTGCCCATTTGTCCGACGGGAAGGCCAACGGCGGGGCCGGAAGTTCGAATCAGGGTGTTGGGAAAATCCCTGAGGATGCGGTCGTAGTTGGGCTTGCGCGCGAGAGCGATCGCGTTGCCATTGGTTTCGGACCGATAGCCCCAGCCATCGAGAACGGTAAGGACAATGGGTTTTGGGCGTTTGATCATGGTCGATTCTAGTACCGGTTAGACAGAAGGCCGATTGTTTGTTTTGAGTGAGTTAGGGCCATCTCATTTTGGGTCCGAGTCCGGGGTAAGAAAGCGAGAGTCCGCGATCGATTAGTCATCATTAAGAATGCGGCTTGGGTGCACATATCGGCGCCAAACAGGCTAGCACGGAGGTCAAATCCGGCTTCGAATCGAGAGCGGAGAGGGGATGTACGGTAGTGGAAAATCGGTACTTCACGGCTATTGCGGCCGACGGCCCCGGAGTAGAGGATGGATTGAGATAGGCGAGCTCAGGCACAGGCGCCGGGCATGGGACCGGCAGCCTGTAAACCGAAAACCTTGGCCAGCTTCCGCAAGTAGCGAGACCCGGGGCGAAGCACAAAAATCCGTCGAGCGGGGCGAAAAAGAATGGCTGATACTGCGCGAAATCAAGGAACCGTGTTGGAGATCCCGGTCACGATTCAGGGGTCGAAGACCGTGGAGGGCTCAGAACAACGGGAGCTTTTTACCGAGACGACAAAAACGACGATCGTCTTCGAGAACGGCGCGGTGCTGAAATTGAATGCGAAAATTTCTCCGGGGCAATGCGTTTTTCTGCGAAACGACCAAACCGAAAAAGAGATTCTGTGCAAAGTGCGGGAGTCACGGCAAGCCGGCGAGGTGGGCTACACGGACCTGGAATTCACCTCTTACGATCCGCAATTTTGGAGCGCTGAAAAGCTCGCGCCTGCGGAGAGCCCACTTACGGCGCAAGACATACTTGAAGCGGCGGTCAAAAGTCAGACGTCGGCGCCGGTCAGGGAATCTCTCATGGAATCGATTGCGCCTATCGGCGCTGAGGTTCCGGTCCACACTGAACAGCCCGCAGTAGCGACCACGGAATCCAGCGCGCCGAGCGGCGAAAAAATTCCCGCGACCGTTCCGGAGACTCCTGCGACGGCGTTCGCCTCGCCGTTACCCATAAACTTGGAGGCGGCGCACGAGTCTTTAACCGCCGTGCGTAAGCACGAACCGACAGACGAGGAGTTGGACTGGAACGAAGCGAAAGACGCGGACCTAGTGGCCGCGCTCGCTGCAATGGAAGGCAAAGCCAAGGCCCCACAAGAGCCCGCCACAAGAGAAACGAAAGAGCCCGGGCAAGAGGCGGCAGCCGCAAACGCGAAGAAGCAAGGCGAGAAAAGCTCGAACACCGCGAGCGAGGCAAAAACGCTCTCAGCGCCCGCGCCCCGGATCGGCAGGCTGGGTCAATTCACGCAGGGGAAAAAAGCGATTGTCGTCGGAATCGCCGCAGCCATCGTGATTGCGGCGGTGTTGGGCGTTGGTTGGCTTGCTCGGCGCGGTTTTTCGACTAACAGCAGCAACCGGACGTTGGCATCCTCAGCTCAACCAAAACAGCCCCCGGTAACAGCCACGGCACCGTTATCGCCAACACAAGTTCCGTTAGTCGCCACTAGCGCCAACAATGGCGGAGCGGCGCCCGCGCAAGCGGCACAGAAGACTCTGCAGATGACAGAGGCGCAAAGGCCCGGTGTTACTTTTGCGCAAGGTGCGGCCGCGACAACTGCAGGTGTGGGAGCCGCGCCAGCGAGCAAAGGCATCGAGGATTCCAACGGGTCAGGCGTTCCCCAGGTTGGAGCAGACAAAAGCTTGGCTAGCTCCGATCAGGCGGCATCGGTGCACGCGACACGTCGAAAGCCAAATGAGATGAATGCCGGAGAAAACGTTCCGGCGAAAATTGTGTCGCAAGAACCGCCATCCATTCCGGCGTGGGCGACAGGGCTGGACTCGGACGAGGTGGTGAAACTCGACGCCTTGATCGACGAAAAAGGGAACGTGGTGGAAACTAAAATAATATCCGGTCCGCGCGTGCTGCAGGGTGAAGCGGAAAGAGCGGTGGCGCTGTGGGTATTTGAACCGGCGCTGTCGGATGGGAAGCCGATCGCGACGCGGATGGTGCTGACGGTTCAGTTCCAGAAGTAGCGGAGAATCTTAGAAGGGGCGGGCGTTCCACCCTTTCAATCCACGCCGGAGTTCCAAGCCTGACTTCATTTGAGAAACCCCACGTTTCGGACACCAAAGGATTCGGACCTCGATTAACCCGGAAGGAACAAAAGAGCCGGCGAAACGAAAGGCGGTCAGGCGCCGGCGATCGGGCGAGCCCGGCAACTGACGACCGGATCGCGGCGCAGATCTTCACTCATGGCGATGAAGCATATCTTACTCCCCCTCGCGGCGGGCGCCCTCTGCGGGGCCGACGACGCGCGGCGGGCGAAGTACGGGATGCGCTGAAAGGGCTTTGAAGCCGGGGAAGACAGCGTCTTCGCCGAGGCGCTCTTCGATGCGCAGGAGTTGGTTGTATTTGGCGACGCGGTCGGTGCGGGAGGCGGAGCCGGTTTTAATCTGGCCGCAGCCCATGGCCACGACGAAGTCGGCGAGGAAAGTATCTTCGGTTTCACCGGAGCGGTGGGAGACGATGGAAGCGTAATTGGCTTTGCGGGCCATTTCCACGGCTTCGACAGTTTCCGTGACCGTGCCGATCTGATTCAATTTGATCAGGATGGCATTGCCGATTTTTTCGGAAATTCCTCGGGCGAAAATCTTCGGGTTGGTTACGAAGATATCGTCGCCGACCAGCTGAATTGATTTCTTGCTCTTCGCGTCCGAGCCTACGCCAGGTCTTCCGAGTGCGTGGGTGAGTAGCTTCCAGCCGTCCCAGTCGTCTTCTGCGAGACCGTCCTCGATGGAAACGATGGGATATTGGCGGACCCAAGATTCCCAGAACTCGACCATTTGTTGGGATGTGTGCTCGGACTTGTCGGATTTCTTGAAGACGTATTTTTTCTTTTCGCGGTCGTAGAATTCGCTGGCGGCGGGATCGAGAGCGATGGAAATTTGTTCACCGGGCTTGTAGCCTGCGGCGGTGATGGCTTCCAGAACGCGCTCGACGGCTTCGACGTTTGATTTTAAGTTGGGTGCGAAGCCGCCTTCATCGCCGACAGACGTGGAGTAGCCATTTTTCTTCAGGACCGCTTTCAGGCTATGGAAAACTTCGATGCCCCAGCGCAGGGCTTCGTGAAAATTGGGGGCGCCAAGGGGCATGACCATGAATTCCTGAACGTCCACGGAATTATCGGCGTGCGCGCCGCCGTTCAAAATATTCATCATGGGGACTGGAAGAGTATCGGCATAGCCCTCCGACGAATACCGCGCGAGATATTGATAGAGCGGCAGCTCAAGTTGAGCGGCGGCAGCGCGAGCGGCGGCCATGGAGACGGCGAGAATAGCGTTCGCGCCGAAATTAGATTTGTTGGGAGTGCCATCGGCGTCGATCATGCGGCGATCGACGGCGCGCTGGTCGGAAGCGTCCATGCCGGCGATGGCTTTGGCGATTTCGGTGTTCACGTGACCGACGGCTTTAAGGACTCCTTTGCCGGAATAGCGCGATTTATCACCGTCGCGGAGTTCATTGGCTTCATGCTCGCCTGTGGATGCGCCGGAGGGAACCGCAGCGCGGCCTATGGCGCCGCTTTCGATGCCCACTTCGGCTTCAACGGTCGGATTGCCGCGGGAGTCGATAATTTCGCGGCCGCGGACGGTGATAATTTTGGTGGACATTGCTCCCCCTGAAAATTTGGCGTTGCGTTTATTGCGGCACAGATTCTATGCCTTTTCGCGGTGAAGAATACAGCGAAGCGAAGTGAAATTGTAACGGAACCAGGCGAACTATTGCGAGGATCTGGATGCTTGCGCGCGAACGGCTACGACTGGACGAGTGAACGTGAACACCACTATGACGGGAGAATTAGCATTTGCGCCCGAGCGCTTTCCCGGCGCGAAATGCCACTGGCGCAGAGCGGCGATGGCGGCGGGAGTGAGAGGATCCAAGCCGCGCAGAACTTTTACCGAATCGAGCCGGCCTTGCTCGCTGATATCGGCGGACAGAATCACGCCGCCGTGCACGTCGGTGCCGGATGGATATTCCGGCTCGACGGTAACAACAGGGAGCGCACCGCGCTCGGCGGAATTTTTTTCTGGAGAATCGGCGGATTCGTCTTCGTAATTGTGAGTAGTAGCGGTTCGGGGAGGTACGTAAGGCTGTGGAAATTGGAATGCGATTCCTATTCTTGTCTCGACTACTTGGCCGTCGTTGCGCGCGGGGAGGAAGGTCCAGGTGCGGACCGCGACAAGGGTTTTGTCGAGGAACGGAGATTCGCCGCGCACGACCTTGATGTCGGCAAGCCGGCCACTGCTATCAACGAGCGCATCGAGCACGACTTCTCCGCCGAAGAGAGATTGCGAGGGGTAAGCGGCGGGAACCAACGAAAGCGCAGCAGGCGGCGAAAATCCCTTGGCTTGTTCTCCACCGTTTTCCTGATGCTCCGAATCAGCGGAGGATGTGTGCCACGCGATGTGCTTCTGCTGCAGCAATGCGATTGCGTAATGGATGGGCAGGATCGCGCCTAGCGTGTGTTGCTCGGCGGTTGCAATGGCAAGTGTGTCGTGGCCGAGCCATTGGCCTTCGACGAGACCGACTACTTCGTGAGAGCCGGTGGAGGTTACCGGGGCACCGCTTTGGCCCAGGATAATGTCGTGGTTAAAAAGAAATAATTCGGTTTCGCCCTTTCCCTTGTCCAGTTGAGAAAATTCAGAGTCGAGGACTTCTCCCCAAGAACGCGTTTCAATGGTGGCATTGAGCGTGTAGGCATCGCGAGGCTTGGAAGGGAGAAGAGCTGTAGTGAGGACAGTCTGACCGTGCAACGGCCTATCGTAGGATAGGGGCAGAGACGAAACTTTGTAATTATCGGCGAAAGAATTCGGCGTGATCCGCAGAACGGCTACGTCATGCTCGCGGTCTATGGCCACCAGGGTAGCGGGAACGATCCGCGGCGCGCCCGCAGATGGGCGGAGGAGGATATGAGGCTGGCCGCCGTGAAGCTGGCTGAGGACATGCGCGGCGGTGAGCAAGTAGCCGTCAGTGTTGATGAAGAAACCGTTGCCATAGAAAAGGTAGTGAACGCCGTGGTCGGAAGCGGACTGATCAACCGGGTAGACGATGGGGCAGATCGCGTCCCATTGAATCGCATTATCATCTGCGATCTGGTTGGG
>PLZZ01000171.1:17419-18013 GCA_003153585.1 Acidobacteriota bacterium
GGGCGGGCGCGGGGATTGGTGATTGCGCGTTTCATGAGTGAAGAATATAGACGGGGAAAAATTCAGAAGGAGCCAGCGGGAAGGTTTGTGGCGCGCGCGAGCAGTGCGGGCAGATCTTTTTGGGCGGCGAGAGCCTTTTTACCCAATTGGCTGCCGACCTGGCGGCGAGCGGTTTGGACGGTTTGCAATTCTGCCGGATCTGAAGACGCCAGCAAATTTTCGGCGTGGAGGAAGCAGGCGTACGCGAGATCGTTGGGCAGTTGATGGCGGCGAAGAAATTGGCCGTAATTGAACCAATCGAAACCTTCGCTGCGCAGATCACCGGCTTTGGCGTCGAGCGAAAGACCGCGCTGATAGGATTGAGCGGCGGCTGCGGTATCTTTTCTTTTATCCTGCAGATCGGCGAGATGAGCCAGCGCGAGGCTTTCGAGTTTGAGGTTGTTCGCGCTTTCAGCGAGGGCAACAGCGGACTGATAATGGGCGAGAGCCGCGCCGGACTGGTTGATCGCAGATTCATCGTCGGCTAATTGAATGGACGCGGAGATTATCTGCTCCGAGGTAACAGCCGTGGTATCCGGCTGCGACGCGGCGAGG
>PLZZ01000223.1:0-19770 GCA_003153585.1 Acidobacteriota bacterium
GGGATCGATGATCAGCTCATGAGAATGATCGTATCGCGGCACTCGAAATGAAATCATTCCACGGCGTCCGATCGCGTACCCGCCGGCCACAGCCACCCTATTCCCAGCAATCTCCTGATAAATCGAGGGGCTACGCAAACGAAGAGTCGTAACTCCATTCCGCGCAAGAATGCCGCCGTCCGCGCCGAGCTCGACTCTGCTCCGTCCGTGCAGACGAAATTGCAGCCGCGTCAAATCTGCGTGTGGCGCCGCGACGAAATCGAGTTCGATTCCGTCCGCGCCGCTCCGAGCGATGCAATCAATCCCTGGCGCAATCTCTCGCTCTCTCACCGATTCAAATATCGGGACATCCGTGCGCCAGCGCGTCGAATCGCGCCCGATGAAGTAATTCGCTCGCCCGGCGAGAAGGCCCGCGCCATCCCAGCGCGAGCCTTCCAATTTATTTGCAAACTCGATTCCGAGCGGCCGCAACCGCCCTGAGAGTTTNNTGACGATGTCGCCGCCCTCGAACGAAAACGAATCGTCTCGACCGCGCGCCAGAAACTGCGTGCGCTGCGGGAATTGCCCTTGATTCCGTTCGAAAACCACAGGAAGCACAGGCTTTTGCGCCTTCGCGCGAGGTCCGCTCGCCGATGCCGGCAAAGCGCGTGTCACGCTGGCGGCGTCACGAGAATCCGAAATCGCGAATGCGGCTAGAACCAGCGTCGAAAAGCACGCAACAACGAACAACCGTCTTCGTTTCATTAGGCCCTCGACCCGGCAAGAAACGCCTGCGGGGCGGGCTCGACTTGAATCGAGCCAAATTCCGTTTTGTTGACACACAACGCCTGAGAAGGAGCGCGAGGAATTTGCCGCTGACGTGACGCAAAGTCAACGCGCAGAGCGGTGAATGATTACGTAGGTGAAGTTACGGAGAAGTTCAAGCTAGACAGTTTCTGCCTGATTTGCGAGCGCTATTCGACCGGCCAGGCATATGCTGCGTCGCCAAGTGGTATTTCGAGGTAGCCTTCCGCGGGCAGAACGTCCATCGGCAACCCGCTGTCCCATATCGCGACACCGAGAAGCAACGATCGCCGCCCCTTGATATCGAAAAGGTTCTTTTCAAATGAGACCTCGACGGTTTTGCCGAAAGCGGCCTTCGCGAATTCCGCGGGACTCAAAAAGCACATTCCACCTTGCTCGAGCCTCACCGATCCGAGCTTTCTGTCGCGGACCGCGAGCGTCAACCGTGTCTCGCGCGCATCCCATAAGGTGATGCGAATCTCAAATTCTTCAAATTTGGTAAGCGTTTCCGGGATGAGATCGAGCCGCAGATAGAGATGCTCTTCGTCAAAGCCGAAGAGCAAATCGTCAATGACGAACATGCGTCCATGCATCGCACTCGAACGGCGCTCCGCAGCGTAATATCCTGCGCCCAGCCATTCGAAGTATGACGACTCCCGGCCGTCCACAATCACTTGCAGGTAATCGGCCGGGCTCTCGCGCTTCACCACCGTTGGCAAATGCTTGATCGGCTGGGAAAGCGAGTCCGGCGCGTCCTCGCCAAGGGCGGCATAAACTGCCGTGAGATGCTTCCGGAATAGCGCATCAAATTCCGCGTCGTTGGCCGTGCTGTGTTCGGGCCCGAACCACCAGAACCAGTCGCTGCCTTCCGCCGCTAGAATCGACTCGAACGCGCGGTCGAGCGCCTCCGCGCCGGGTGCCGCGGGCACCTTGCGTGTCGCTTCTCCCGCGGCCCGCGCATAAACTTCACGCGCTTCCCCCAGCATCTCCCACGCGCGCACGTCTTCGGCATCGCCAATCCACACGTCGAAATTCGCGTTGATCCACGAAGCAGGAAAAATTCCTTCGAGTTTCGGCGCATCCGGGCGCGCATCGGCAGCTTCGCTCATGGTTAACGTGCGAATTTCCGCGTCATCCTGCACGCGCCGGTAAAATTGCCTCAGAAAATCCCGCCCGTTCTCGGCGTAAAACTCCCAGGCGTTTTCTCCGTCCAAAATGATGCTCACGGTCGCCGTGCTCCCGGCGGGTTCGCGGTCGCCAATCGCGCGGATTCTTCGATGCAAGTCCTCGGCGGCCGCGCTTGCACTCATCCGGCTGTACACGAAGCCCACGAGGTCTGATACGTAATGATCCCGAAAGAATCCCGTGATCTCGCGTCCTCCGCGCTGCAATTTCCACGGCGTATAAAGGTCCGGACCGTTTTGCGGATACCCCGAAGCGTCTCGCCAGAATCCGATGTTCCGCGTCCGGCCGAGAACGCCTTCATCCGTAGCGAACCACTTAAAGCCTAGCTCCATGGCAATCTCGAGCGCCTGGTCGGAAACGGATCCTTCCGATGGCCATAATCCGACCGGCGGCTTTCCGAAGACTCGCTCGTGATATTGACGCGACCGCAGCAACTGTTCCCGCGCATCCTCCGGATAACGAAAAGCGGGCTGCGGCAGCGGCGTATGAGGGTTCGAGACCCTTGCGATGTCCGTGTCGCAGAGTAGAGGAAGGATTGGATGGTAATAAGGCGTGGTGGAGATTTCGATTTGCCCGCGCTCCGCCGCTAGCCTGTATTCCGGCAGGACAGCTCCCAACAACTCAAGCTGCTTCTCGCGCAGCGCTTCTTTGTCTTCTTCCGTGTAGCCCGCCCCTTTCCGCGATAGTTCGGTCACGACGGGGTCCTTGGCGATGTACTCCTCGTCCATCCATGCCAGCTGTGACAGCAATTGCAGGTCGCGCCAATCTCGCAAATCGAACCGGGCGACGCAGGATTCCGCCCCGGCCGATTTCACCTGCAACTGCAGCTCGGCAAATCGTGGCCAGCGGCGCACGAAGTTTTCGTTCACTTGAAATGCGCGCTCAAGAATTTCGCGTTTTTGTCCGGAGTCCAGCGAACCCGCCGGCGCAAAAGCCAGATCAAACCAGGGCTCGTGGAATTTTCCGCCCGCGTATTCTTCGATTTGCGCGGCCAGCAGCGGGACAAAATTAAAAGTTGCGTGCACACCCGGAAATTCCCCCAGGACTTTCACCATGCCCCAATAATCTTTCAAGGCATGCAAACGCGTCCAAGGCAGCATATAGCGCCCGCTGAATGGATCGCGGTACTGCGGTTGGTGCATGTGCCAGAGTATTGCGAGGTTAACGCGGCTCAACGGCGCGGGCCTTCGGTTTGCATGAACTCCTCATGAATTTCTTTCGTCTTCCTAAAGCCGGCCATCCCTGCGTTGCTCTCCGTTAGCATGCTAGAATGCCCTCGCGCAAACATGCGCCTGCTCGATAAATATATCGGTCGCGAAGTGGCCTCGCACTGCTTGCTCGGCCTCGCTGTCTTCACCTTCGTTTTCTTCGTTCCGCAGCTTGTTCGTTTGATGGATCTGCTCGTTCGCCACTCGGGCGGCATACGAACTGTCGCGCTGCTCTTCATTTGTTCGCTCGCGCCGGTCCTCGCCTTTACCATCCCAATGGCCGTTCTGGTTGGCGTTCTCATTGGGCTTGGCCGTCTTTCCGCCGATAGCGAAATCGTCGCAATCCACGCTTCGGGAATTAGCCTGCGCCGGTTGCTTGTCCCCATTGGCTTCGTAGCGCTCGGATGCGGGCTGCTGACGCTCGTGCTTACCTTTTGGCTTATCCCCATGTCCTGGCGCACTCTTGCCCGTTTGGAGCAGCAGATACTTGCGTCACAGGCCCCTTTTGCCGTCCAGCCCCGCGTATTCGACGAACGCTTTCCGCACTTCGTATTATACGTGCAAGATGTTGAAGCTGCAGCGACGCGTTGGCGCGGCGTTTTCTTGGCGTCCTCCGCGCAATCTTCCGCCGCCACGTCGAGCTTGACGCTGGCGCAAAGCGCTCAGGTCGTCGCCGGCGCGGAAACGAACCAGATTGAGCTACATCTGGGCTCCGGCAGCACCCACGATTACGACCCGAAGGACCCCAACCGTTACAGCGTCACCACCTTTGGTCAGAGCGATATTCCGATTGACCTTTCCGCCTCCGCAACCGGTGTCAAAAGTACAGTCATTTCTGACGCCGAGCAATCCGTTTCCGGCCTTATCGCAGACAGCGGGCCCAACTGGCGCGACGCCCGCGTAGAATTCCACCGGCGTATCGCGTTTCCCGCCGCTTGTCTCGTCTTCGCGCTCCTCGGAGTGCCGGTTGGAGTGCGCCCGCGTCGCGGCGGGCGAGCAGCCGGCTTGGTCCTTACGCTAGTGCTCATCGGAGGCTATTACTTTCTGTTTGTCACTGGTGCGCATATGGCGCAACAAGGTTCCATCGCTCCATGGGCAGGTATCTGGGGAGCGAATATAGTCGCCGCCGTAGTGGGGCTCTTCTTCCTGCGGCGCATCGAAAATATCCGCAAGCCAAGCCGAATCGGAGCGGCGTTTGAATCCGTATTTACGCGACAACGGAAATCACAGCGTCTGGAATCCGACGCGGCGCCGATTCCCGCGTCCAATGGCCTCGCTTCCAATGGATCCACTTCGGTGACGAGCCCCGCCGTCGGAATTCGCCAGACTATCGGTGCCGGGAGCTCCGTGGGATTCCCCATGCTGATGGATATGTATCTCCTGCGCCAGTTTTTCTATTACTTCATTGTCCTGCTTGCGGGCTTCGTGCTCATCTTCGATGCCTTCACGCTCTTCGATCTGCTCGGAGACATCTCGAAAAACCACATCCCGGTTTCGATGGTCCTCAATTATTTTCGCTATCTCGTACCGCTTATGGTGTATCAACTTTCCCCACTCGCCTGCCTGGTGGGCACGCTGGTCACTCTCGCCGTGCTGGCGAAAAACAACGAAGTGATCGCCTTTAAGGCCAGTGGCATAAGTCTCTATCGCATCGTCCTTCCCCTGACCCTGGCAGGCTGCATCCTCGCCGGCACTATGTTTCTNNATCAAGGGCCGCCCAGCCCAGACATATTTCCAGCCCGCCCACCAGTGGATCTTCGGTGAAAATGACAAGGTTTTTAACTACGAGCTTTTCGACTGGGACCGTCAGCTTTTCGGCGGATTGAGCATCTTTGAGCTGGATCCGAAAACCTTCCAGATGCGCCGGCGCGTTTTTGCCACACGCGCCACTTGGGAGGCAAGCGAGAGCACCTGGGTCCTTACGGGAGGCTGGATACGCGATTTCGACGGGAGCAAAGTTACGCGCTACCTTCCATTCAAGGCCGATTCGTTGCCGGAATTCACCGAAGCGCCCAACTACTTCCGCCGTGAAGTGCGCCAGTCCGCCCAGATGAACTGGCGGCAGCTGGGCCAATACATCGTAAGTCTTCGCCAGGCGGGATTCGACACTTCGCGCCTCTCGGTTCAGTGGCAAAAGAAGTTCGCCTTCCCGCTCATTGCCGCAATTATTGTCTTCCTCGGCGCGCCGTTTGCATTCCTGGTCGGGACTCGCGGTGCCGTGGGCGGGCTTGCTGTTGCGGTGGGCATTGGCATCGTCTATTGGGCCACCGCCGCGCTTTTCGAAGCAATGGGCTCGGTAGGCCAACTACCGCCCCTGCTGGCCGGCTGGGCTCCGGACGCAATCTTCGGCTTTCTTGCGATTTACTTCTTCCTGAAAATGCCAACCTAGTTCCTTCTTCGTCGACCTCCGATGTACGAACAGTCCCTCAGATTTTAGTCTGGATGCCGCGGAAATAAGTTGAAGTTATACTTTAATCGGACGGGGGCGCGAGCGGCGCGCTTAAACCAGCACTGCAATTGTCGGCTGTCCCACAGTTGATGCAGCTGTTGCAGAAGCCTCGCCAATAAAAACTTCTAAGCCGTTCGAGGCCCACGCAGAATTCGGACCGGAAGCATGATGATTGCTCGAACTAACTCGAGCGCTCCGTCAACGGCAATTCCCAGCAACCGGAACGGGAGCAGGATTAGCCATACGATCGGATATAGCACCAGAGCAAGCAATGCCAGAGGCCAGCACAGAACAAGCAAAATGCACCAGAGTAGAAAGCCCATTCTTGTCCCTCCTCAGTTCCATCACGATACTATACGCAAAGAGCGTGAAATTCGTTCAGCAACTCTTAGAAGTTTGGGCTCTCTCAGATGCACGAAAAGGTGGGCATCCCTTCTTCTTTCTGCACGCCGGATAAATCTCTAATGTTTTGCTGGTTTCTAGTGCTTAATTCTTTGCCTTCCGAGCTGCGCCGCCTCTTCGTTCCTCCAGAACAGCCTGCGCCGCCGCCAGCCTCGCAATCGCTACGCGAAATGGAGACGCGCTGACATAATCCATGCCCACACGATGGCAGAACTTCACGCTCTCCGCATCGCCGCCGTGCTCGCCGCAAATGCCAATTTCTAGGTGCGGCCGCGTTTTTCTTCCTCGAGCGATGGCCCACTCAACGAGCATGCCCACACCTGCAACATCGATCGTTTGGAACGGATCGGTCGCGAAAATTCCGGCCTTGCGTTCATCTACGTAGTCCGGCAGGAACCGGCCCGCATCATCGCGCGACAAGCCCATCACCGTCTGGGTCAGGTCGTTTGTGCCGAATGAAAAGAACTCAGCGACTTCCGCGATTTGGTCTGCCAACAAAGCAGCGCGTGGCAGCTCGATCATAGTTCCCACCAGATAGTGAAGTTTTACTTTAGATCGCGAGATAATTTCGTCCGCTACTCTACGGGTCGCCTCGTCCAGGATTTGAAGCTCTTTCTTATCCAAAGTAAGCGGATGCATGATCTCAGGTATCACTTTGATCTTGCGTTTCTGGCAATCGATTGCGGCCTCAATAATTGCGCGAACCTGCATCTCCAGAATTTCAGGATAAGTGATGCATAATCTGCATCCGCGATGGCCGAGCATTGGATTTGCTTCGTGCAACTGCTCCACTCGGCGGGCCACAGCCTCCGGCGAGATGCCGATCCTTCTTGCCAACTCAGCCTGCTTCGCAGCATCGTGCGGAACGAATTCGTGGAGCGGCGGATCGATCAAGCGAATCGTTACCGGAAGGCCGTTCATCGCCTCGAATATGCCGATAAAATCCCGCCGCTGAAATGGCAGCAGTTTATCGAGTGCCTTGCGGCGAGCCTCAGGCGTATCCGCCAAAATCATTTCTTGAATCGCTTGCTGCCGTTCTCCGCTCCTCTCGGGATGTTCGAAGTCCTTAAAGAACATATGTTCCGTGCGGACTAGCCCAATGCCCTCCGCGCCCATTTCGCGCGCGACGCGTGCATCCTGTGGCGTATCAGCATTGGTCCGCACTTTCAGTCTGCGAATTTTATCGGCCCATTTCAGAAGCGTGGCGAAAGCCTTCGGCGGTTCCGGGCGCACGAGCGCAATCTCGCCGCTGTACACAACGCCCTCGCCTCCATCGAGTGTTATCCACTCGCCTTCGCGAACCGAATGGCCGTTCGAACTCATCGATTTTCTCGCGAGATCGATATCGAGGTGTTCCGCGCCGACGATGCAGCATTTTCCCCAGCCGCGCGCAACCACTGCTGCGTGGCTTGTCTTCCCTCCGGTCGCCGTCAGAATTCCCTGCGCTACAAACATGCCTCCAACGTCTTCGGGGCTCGTCTCATGCCGCACAAGAATCACTTTTTCGCCTCGCGCTGCCCAGGCTTCCGCGTCCTCCGCGGTGAACACAGCTTTGCCAACGGCTGCACCGGGTACCGCGTTGATCCCCGTGACGATCTTCCGCGCCGACAAGTCGCTTCGAGACATTCCCGGCGCAATCACCGGATAGAAAAGACGCTCTACGTCGTCCGCCTTGATTCTTTCAAGTGCTTCTTCAACTTTAATCAAGCCCTCATCCACCATATCGACGGCTATCTGAAACGCTGCGGAGGGCGTGCGCTTCCCCGTCCGAGTTTGCAACATATACAGTTTGCCGTGCTCCACGGTGAATTCGAGGTCCTGCATATCGCGATAATGTTTCTCCAGCGTCTGGCGCACCCTCTCAAGCTGTTTGTAAACTTTCGGCATGCGTTTAGAAAGTTCGCTTAAGTGCATCGGAGTGCGAATTCCCGCCACCACATCCTCACCCTGAGCGTNNGAGGGATCGCGAGTGAAGCAGACTCCCGTACCCGAATCGTCGCCTGTATTCCCGTAAACCATCTGCACCACGTTCACGGCCGTCCCGAGAAGGCCGGTAATCTTCTCGACGTGCCGGTAGGTCAACGCCTTCTCTCCCATCCACGACTCAAAGACCGCGCCGATGGCTCCCCACAGTTGTTCGTGGGGATCTTCCGGGAACGCCTTGCCTGTCTTTTCCTGAAAGTATTTTTTATATTCGACGATCAAATCGCGCCAGCCGGCAGCGGTCACTTCGGTATCGTCTTTCACACCGAGCCGCTTCTTCATAGCCCGCAAGCGTGCTTCAAACTCATCCTTCGCCAATCCGATCACCACGCTGGAATACATCTGTACGAAACGCCTGTAAGCATCGTAAGCAAAGCGCTCGTTCTGTGTCGCCCGCGCGAGGCCCGCAACCGACTTATCGTTCAAGCCGAGATTCAGAATTGTCTCCATCATTCCGGGCATGGAGCGCGCCGAACCAGAGCGCACGCTGACAAGCAGCGGGTCACGCGCATCTCCCAGCTTCTTTCGCGTGAGTTTTTCCAGACGCTGAAGATTCTTTTCCACTTCGGCCCGCAAATCTTTGGGATATTTGCGGTCATGCTTAAAGTAATAGTCGCAAGTCTCGGTAGTGATCGTGAATCCGGCCGGAACCGGCAATCCGATGCGAGTCATTTCCGCCAAGCCGGCGCCCTTGCCGCCCAGCAAATCCTTCATCTCGCCGTTGCCTTCAGCCTTCTCTGCCCCGAAGAAATAGACGTATTTCATGTTTGCCTCGAACTTGCCATCTGCTCGCCTCGCAGCGTGCCGTGCCCTCGACACGAAATTAGATGCGCAAACTTTTGTCGGCGTGCCAACAACTCAAGTTTCACTTCAGTCCAACATCCCCCGACTTACTTTCCAGCACGCTTCTGTTGAGGTGACTCTTGCAATTCCTCAGAGCCTAATTGAGAAAAATCTGCGATCGTGGAAAATTCCTTCAGCAGATTCGCCAGAAGTGTAACTCTGTTTTTGCGCACCGCCTGGTCTTCAACCATCACTAGAACTTTGTCGAAGAACTGATCCACCGCCGGACGAAGCTCGGATATCACTTCAAGCGCTTCCCGATACTTTCCGGCCTTCTTCCTTCGCGTTGCTTCTTCTCCTATTTTCTGTGCCGCGGCGTAAAGCTCTCGCTCCGCGGGTTCCCAGAGCAGTTCATGCTGTACATTAAGTTGTCCCTTGTCGAGCGTCCCCGCCGACTTCTCCAGAATGTTACGGATGCGCTTGAAGGACGCCGCCAGCGGACCAAAATTCTTCGTGTTGCGGATTGCCTTCACCGCTGCTACTCGCTCGACCGCATCCACCAAGTCGTCGGCGCCCGCCGCGAATGCCGCGTTGATCTCGTCATAAGCGAATCCGCGCTTCTCGCTCAGCATGAAGCGCGCGCGCTCCAGTANNGTTCATTTTCAAGGCCTTTGACGCCGCGGAAATCGCCGTGGAGATTGAGAGCGGCAGTTTCCTTTCAAGGATTATCTTCACCACTCCCAACGCCGCGCGCCGCAGCGCAAACGGGTCGCTCGAGCCGGTGGGGATGGCGCCGACGGCAAAGCACGCCACCAGCGAATCTAGTTTGTCTGCAAGAGAAACCGCACATCCGGTCAAATTGCGCGGCAGCGGCTCGTCTAGGCCGAGCGGCTTGTAATGGTCGTAAACTGCCCAGGCGATTTCTTCCGGTTCGCCCTGAGCGCGCGCGTAAAGTCCACCGACAATCCCCTGCAATTCCGGAAATTCGTGCACCATTTCAGTCACCAGGTCGCACTTCGCCAGTTCCGCGGCGCGGTCCGAGCCCGCTACATCAGCTTGCGAAATCCCGCGGCTGAACCATTGCTCCGCGAGCCAGCGGGACAGGTAGCGCATCCGTTCCACTTTGTCGCCATAACTTCCCAGGCGCGATTCGTACGTCACCGCCGCAAGCCGGGGAAGATAATCACCGAGCTTTCTTCTCTGGTCCGTCTCCCAGAAAAATTGCGCATCCGCAAAACGCGCGCGCAGAACGCGCTCATGTCCCGCGCGTACCAGCCCCTTCGGATCGCTCGGGAGGTTAATCACGGCTAGAAAATGCGGCGCGAGCTCACCGTCCCGTGTTTCCAGGCCGAAATACTTCTGATGGTCCCGCATCACCGTAATCAAAATCTCATCCGGCAGCGAAAGGAATGCCGGATCGAAGTTCCCCATGATCACGCTGGGATATTCGTTAAGGTATGTCACGAGATTGAGCAGCCCTGCATCATCGTGTAGGCTTAATTTGTTTCTTACTGTCAGTTGGTGAATCTCGGCTTCAATTTTCTTGCGGCGCGCTTCCGGACGGCACAATACGAAGTTTTTCTTTAACTTTGCCTCGTAGTCCCCAGGTCCGTCCAGCGGGATGCTTTCCTTCCCGAGAAACCGATGNNAGCCACAATCCATCGGATCGGCCGTATAAATCGAGGACCGTGCGCTCCCATCCAGTACATCGAGCGCGGCCAGGAAATTTCCTGAATCGCTTGCGGCAAAATTCCCGCAAGAATCTCCGCCGCTGGTTTTCCGATCACAATCTGTCTCGCGACGACGTACTCGCCTTTCGGCGTGGTGACGATCGAAAGTTTTGAGACCGGGATTCCCTGCTTCTCCGCGAAACTCATAGCTGCCCGCGTTGGCTCGCCAAGATTATCGAATGCGACAGATTTCGGCGGCCCCGTCACTTCGCGCGTCGAATCCACTTGCCGCAAAAGAAGCCCGCGCGCAATCACCGTGAGCCGGCGTGGTGCTCCAAAAGCTTCAATCATTCCTTCAACTGTCGGCCCGTCGACCAACTCTGCCGCCGACAAAAGTTTTACAAGAATCGCTTTAAGTTCTGCCGCGGCCCTCGCAATCATCCCCGCAGGAATTTCTTCACATCCAATTTCAAAAAGGAGATCGCCCGTCGCTCTCGATGTTTTCGTCGTCCGAGACGTGCTCATTTCTGGGCCCCCGCGAGTTCAGGAGCAAGGTGAGTTCCCGACCGCTGCCGCAACCAAAGCTCTGCAACTCGGACGGCGAGCTTGCGCACACGCCCGATCATGGCGGCCCGCTCGGTAACGGAGATAGCGCCTCGAGCATCAAGCAGGTTAAAGAGGTGGGAGCACTTCANNCGCTTGGCTTCTGCTTCATTCAGTTCAAATTGTTTACGTGTCGACACGGCATCGGCGAAGTCAAAGCTGTAAGCCGAAAGTTGCTGCTCTTCCGCCAGCCGCACTTGGCGGTAGCTCGTCGTGTTTGACCAACGCACGTCGAAAACATTGTCCACGCCTTGCAAGTAAGCGGCGATGCGGTCCAGGCCGTATGTGAGCTCAACCGAAATAGGATCTAGATTCTGTCCGCCGCTCTGCTGAAAATAAGTGAACTGTGTGATTTCCAATCCATCGAGTAACACCTGCCACCCGATTCCCCACGCGCCGAGCGTCGGCGCTTCCCAGTTGTCTTCCTCAAACCGGACGTCGTGCTCCTTCAGATTTATGCCGATGGTCGCGAGGCTCTCAAGGTAGAGATCCTGCGCGTTGTCCGGCGCGGGTTTGAGTATCACTTGAAGTTGCGTGTGTTTGTACAGGCGGTTCGGATTCTCGCCATAGCGACCGTCCGCCGGGCGGCGACTCGGCTGCGCGTACACCACGCGATACGGGTCCGGCCCAAGCACGCGCAGAAAAGTCTCAGGGTGCATCGTGCCCGCGCCGACTTCGATGTCATACGGTTGCTGCAGAATGCAGTCTCGACGCGTCCAGTATTCTTCAAGTCTTAGTAGAAGTTCCTGAAACGTTAGCCCCTTCTGCACTTCTTTAGCTTTCGTTGGAGATTTTTTATTTTCAGTATGACGAGCTTGTTTCTTCACGCTGGCGACTCCAGGAGTTCCCGCGCCTTGAGCTTGCGGTCGATCTGGCGTTCGATCACATCGAGCATAACATCTGTCAATTCCCGGGCAGCGGTCGGCGAAATATTTTCTTCATTTAACCGGTCCAGTCGCACCGTGAGCATTTGCCGCGCAGCCGCCAGCGCTGACGCCGAAATTATTCGCAGGCTTGGCTTGCGGCACTTGCCGCACGCGAGCGCCGAGGCGCTCCGCGAAAAATAACCTGGCTCCGCCGCAGCGAGCTGTCTGCCGCACTTTGCGCAAATATCCAGAGGCGGCAGCCACCCGCCGAGCTTCACCGTCCATAACGCGAAATATGCAAGTGGCACTTCAGATTTTCCCGTGCGTTTCACAGCTTGCGCGGTCATCAGCAGCAAACGAAAATTCGCGTCGGACGCTTCGCGATCCGGCAGCACCGCTTCCGTAACCTCACTCAGGATCGCAAGCGCTATGCCCGAAGCATAATCGCGAAAGGCGTTGAGAAACGATTCGATCAATTCGCACTGGTTGATGCGAACCAGCTCCCGCGTCTCCTTTTCAAAGAACCAGATACGGACGTGCGAGAGCCGCTCCAGAGTCGAACCGAATCGGCTCTTCGTTCTCCGCGCTCCGGAAGCCACGCCGCGCACGCGCCCTATAGTGCGCGAGAGAAAACTAACCAGCCGGTCCGCTTCTCCCAGCGGGTAACTCTGTAAAACAATCGCTTCAGATTCGTGTAGTGGCATTCGTGTCGGTCCGCCGACAGTTCAAGTTTCGCTTTCGGAAACCGGGACAACACCCACACGCGCGTCGGTCGCATGCGAAACAAAAATTATTACCACAGCATTGCACCGCAAGCAATTGTAAACGACTGCGCCACGCGAGTTCTCTCTTGAAAATCGCGCATCCTCAGCTAGAGTGCTGTGCAATGTCTAGGAAGCGCAAGACACAGCAAATTGACGTCGTGGGCGTAGGGATCAATGCCACCGACACGATTATTCGGCTGCCGCACTTCCCTGCCAGCGACTCGAAAATAGAGTTGCTCTCCGCGGAGATAAAGCCCGGAGGCCAAGTGGCGACGGCAATGGTCGCGTGCCAGCGCTGGGGCCTGCGTACGCGCTATATCGGAAAGATTGGAGACGACGCAGCGGGGAAATTCCAGATTAGCGAAATGGCTCGCGAAGGCGTCCAAGCGCTTTGGATGAAGACTGCCGATTGTTCGAGCCAGTCTTCTTTCATCCTGGTTGACGCTCGATCAGGCGAGCGCACCGTCCTTTGGAAAAGAGTTCCTCGAATTGCAATCACCCCTCCCGATTTGCGTCGCCAGTCGTTGAAAGGTTGCCGTGCGCTCTTGGTTGACGGCCATGATACAGCAGCATCGACCCGAGCGGCGCGGTGGGCTCGCCAGGAAAACATCCCTGTAGTTGCTGACTTGGATAATTTATATCGCGGAGTTAAGGCGTTACTTAAGTACGTCGATTTTCCAATCACCTCGAAAGATTTCCCAGGGCGTCTAACCGGCGAGCGGAATTTATTGAAGTCACTTCCTAAAATCCATTCACAGTTCAAGTGTTGCTTGACTACGGCCACACTGGGCGGTCTCGGCGCAATCGCCTGGGACGGACGCCGATTTTTTCTCTCTCCGGGTTTCAGGGTTCGCGCACTCGACACAACCGGCGCCGGCGATATTTTTCACGCCGGGTTCATCTACGGATTCCTTCAAGCATGGCCCTTGCAAGTAATACTTGAGTTCAGCAACGCTGCGGCAGCTATCAATTGTACGGCGTCGGGTGCGCGCGGAAGAATTGCGAGTCTCGCGGAAATTGACAATTTACGTCGCACCGCGGCGCGATCTAAACCCGCATTCACACCTAAACAGTTACTTGAAGCGTCTCGAGCGGCGATCCACAAGTTCCCCGGCGTACGCCCCAGATGCGCCGAGAAGAATAAATGATTCCGCTCAAAGATATGACGCCGCGAAGTTCTGTGCCCGTGATGACGCTGTTACTCATCGCCGTCAACGTCATCGTTTTCCTCCATCAAATTTCTCTATCGCCGGCGCAAGCCGAAGCCTTCGTTCGACTTTACGGACTCGTGCCGGCAAAGCTAAACCTGGCGCTGGCGGGACGTCATTACACTTTCGCGGATGCGCTGATTCCTCTTTTTACCTGCATGTTTCTTCACGGCGGCTGGCTGCACATCATTGGGAACATGTGGTTCTTGTGGATTTTCGGCGCAAAAGTAGAAGAGCGTATGGGCGCCATCGTCTATTTGATCTTCTATTTTGTGTGCGGGATCGCTTCCGGTGCCACCCAACTCATGTTTTCCTGGGGCTCTAGTATTCCTTCGATTGGAGCGAGCGGCGCGATTTCCGCCGTCCTCGGCGCATATGTTGTCTTCTTCCCGTCTTCTCGGATCCTCACGCTTATCCCCCTCTTCATTATTTGGTTCACCTGGCAGATTCCGGCAATCGTGTTTATCGGTCTGTGGTTTCTAGTACAGTTCGTAAGCGGAATCGGCTCGCTGAACAATCCGCGAGCTGCACACCTCGGCGGAGTCGCATGGTGGGCGCATGTCGGCGGATTCTTGATGGGAATGTTGCTGGCTCGGTTAATGAAGCCAATCGTTCAGCGCCACGTTTGCGAGTAATGCGTCGTCGCGCCGACAGCTGAAGCAGTGGTTGAGAGAATNNGGGAACAATCAACGAATTAAAGCAACGCTTGAATTCTCGAAATCTTATTTTGTCGCGTCGTCGTGCCGACATGCGAAGCGCCACACGAAGTGATCATATTTATTGCTGCTCCCCTCTTTCAAGGTAACACTTGAACAGCAATTCCGGACGGCTCGCTCTTGCTTCGATACACCTTCTCCGTGGCCTTCTTGAAATCTTCGGGCTTGGCGTCCGGGATATTCTCAAAAACTTGCGGGTTCCGGTCCGTCAGCGGGAACCATGAACTCTGCACTTGCACCATGATCCGGTGCCCGCGCCGGAACGTATGGTTCACATCCGGCATGGTGAAGCTGACCTCTTCCACCCTCCCCGGAACGAACGNNGGCGGCGTTGCGTTTGCCGGCGCATCTTCGGGATAGTCGGCCGGATACACGTCGATTAGTTTCACCACCCAATCGGAATCCGTTCCAGTCGTCGAAACAAACAGCTTGGGAGATACGGGCCCCGCGATTGTAACGTCTTGCTCGAGCGGTTCGGTCTGGTACACCAGCACGTCCGACCTGCTCGCAGCAAACCTTTGGTCCGCAACCATATATTCCTGCGGCACCGAAGTAGCGGGATAGCCGACAAAGGGCACAGGTTTATTGGGGTCGCTCACATACTCGTCGGCGGCTCCCGACTCTGCACTCGGCAGCTCAAACGCGAGCCCGCCGTTTTCGCGAAAGAACAGCGTTTTCGCCTGCACGTTCTTTGGCGGCCAGCTCGGATATTCGCGCCAGGTGTTAGTTCCCGTTTCGAAAACATAAGCCACCGGCAATTTCGCATCGGTCCCATCCTTCAAGTATTGCTCGAAGAATGGAAATAGAATGTGGCTGCGAAAAAACTGCCCCGTGTTCGCGGCAAAGTTCACGCTGCCCAAATGATTTCCGTCGTAACGCGCCCATCCGCCGTGGACCCACGGTCCCACCACAATCCCGTTATAGATCTCCGGATTGTTACGCCCGATCGCGGCAAACGTAGAGAACGGCCCTTGCAGATCTTCAGCATCGAACCACCCCCCGACTGTTAGGACAGCGCAGTGAATGTTCTTCATGTGCGGAGCCAGATTGCGCGCTTTCCAATAATCGTCATAGGTATCGTGCGCTACCTGATCGTCCCAGAGCCAGTTCGGATCCTTAAAGTACAGAGCCTTCGCATCCGACAACGAGCCCATCTTCAAATAAAAGTCGTAGCCGTCTTGAGTGCCGTAATCGAACCGCTGCCCATTTTTCGGCGGGAAGGTGGGGCCCTGTTGCGGCCTGAAGAATGTGTAAAAACCGAAATTAGCCGAAAGCATAAACGCTCCGCCATGATAGGCGTCGTCACCCATGAAAAGATTTGTCATCGGCGCTTCAGGCGAAGCCGCTTTAATCGCAGGATGCGAGTCGATGATGCTGGCTGAAGTATAAAACCCCGGGTAAGAAATGCCCCAGATGCCCACCTTGCCGTTGTTATTCGGTATATTTTTCAGCAGCCAATCCACGGTGTCGTACATATCGCTGCTTTCGTCCACATCATCTTTCGATTTCTTGTTGTCGATGTGCGGATTCATTTCCAGGAAATTCCCTTCCGACATGTACCGGCCGCGAACGTCTTGATAAACGAAGATGTAGCCGGCGCGTTGAAACTCGTCAGACGGGCCTAGCGATTTCTTGTATTGGTCCACGCCGTACGGAGCCACGCTATACGGAGTCCGATCCACCATGAAGGGATAGCTGCGCGAAGAATCCTTGGGGACGTAAACGGAAGTAAATAGCAGTTTCCCGTCGCGCATCGGGACGCGAAACTCGTACTTCGTGTAGTGTTCCTTTACATTGAAATCCGGCGGAGCATCCGCGTGACCGCGGGACCAAATCGACGGCNNAGTTAAGCATGCAGAACCTACATTTCGGAACATCCGGCGTCAAGTGCTTTCGAGACTTCGACGGTCGTACCGCCGACAATTCTAGCGAAGGATGATAGATCACCCGATTCCAGAATCTAAGAAACTACTTTCGATATCGAGAATAATTCTCCGCGCCGGCGAAAAGTGATTAGAATACCGGATGAAATCCTATGGACCAGGAGCAGACATGAAGAGTGTTCGGAAATTTAGCAGGGCGATTTCGTTGGCCATTTTTTTGTCCATGCTTCTGGCGGCCATCGCCTCCGCCCAAAATTCGGTCGAAGGCGAAGTCCAATTTGTCGGCTCCAATAAGGCTGAGAAATCCGCCGGAGTCTGGATCGACGGCCAGTACGTCGGCTACGTCTCGGAGTTGAAAGACGAGAAGAAAGTACTCCTGCTTCCCGGACAGCACGAGATTTCCGTGCGCCAGACGGGCTATCTCGACATGACCCAAACGTACGTCGTGGAGCCCGCGAAGAAGCTGACCATCACCGTAAAATTAGACAAGGATCCCAATGCCCAATACTCGGCGGTAACTTCCGAAGTGAAGCTCAAGGTCACGCCGGAGCGCGCCGCAGTCTTCGTGGACGGAAATTTCGCCGGATACGTACAACAGTTCAGCGGGATGGGACGCGGCATGCTCGTAAGCCCCGGTGCGCACCACATAAAAATCGCTTTGGCCGGATATCAGGAGTTCGACACCGACGTGCATCTTTTGCCCAAGCAGAAAATTACGATTAAAACCGAGTTGGTGGCGGGCAGCATCACCCAAGCGCCTCCCGCGATTAAGCAGAACTAGCGGTCTTCAAAGTCGACTTGCCGACAACTGAAGTGGAAGCTGACGCTAGGATTTCTCGGATCCGATGTTCGCAGAGGTCCTACTTAAAGTAACAGTTGAAGTAAAATTATTGCACGCCGGCTTTCGCTACAGAGTTCGCCAGCCACTCTCCAATCTCGCGCGTCCCCATCGTTCCGCCAAGTTCCGCCGGTGTCTTACCTTCGCGCAGAGCCCCGCGAACTGCCGCATCAATTGCCTTTGCCTCCCGCTTCCAGCCCAGATACTCGAACATCATCGCTACAGTCAAGACTGAACCCATCGGATTAGCTGTATTTCTCCCAGCGATTGCCGGAGCCGAACCGTGCACAGGCTCGAATAGCGACACTTGACCCGGATGAATGTTTCCCGATGGCGCCAACCCCAGTCCTCCCGCAAGTTGCGCGCCCAGGTCGCTCGCGATATCACCGAAAAGATTGCACGTCACGATCACGTCGAACTGCGAGGGGTCGCGCACCATTTGCATCAAGAGATTGTCAATATACTGGTGGCTGGCTTCGATCTCGGGGAATTCCAGCCGCACTTGCTTGAACACCCGCTGCCAGAGGTCATGCCCGAATGTTAGTGCGTTTGATTTATCGCTCATGCACACCCGTTTCAGCTTGCGGGCCTTCGCGTACTCGAAAGCGTATCGGATGATGCGTTCGACGCCCTTGCGCGTATTCAGATCTTCCTGCACCGCGATTTCGTCGGCAGTTCCCTTCTTGAAATTTCCGCCCATTCCAACGTAGAGGCCTTCGGTGTTCTCGCGGAACACCATGAAGTTAATGTCCTTTTCAGTGCGGTCTTTCAGCGGCGTGAAGCGCTTGTCGAAGAGCACGCAGGGGCGCGCGTTGACGTAAAGATCCAGCTTGAATCGCAAACCCAGCAGAATATCCGCCGCGTGGACGTTCGTCGGCACGCGAGGGTCGCCCATGGCGCCCAGCAGAATCGCGTCGAAGTCGCGATGAAACATTTCCACCGCGCCGCCCGGCAGGGTTGTGCCGTCGCGCAGATACCGATCCGCGCCCCAATCGAACTCGGTCACTTCGATTTCGCGGCCGCCGGCGACCGCAGCCGATTTCATTACGTTAACCGCTGCCGGGATAACCTCTTTCCCGATGCCATCGCCGGGAATTACTGCGATCCGCTTCTTCGTGGAAGCAGATGGATTTGTTTCCGTCATAGTTCGGCAAACTAGCACGCGACTTAGGTGGTGTCAACGCGGGCGGGAAATTGCAAGAACGGCGTACTCGGGCCCCGCTTGCTTCCTTAGCAGGGCCCAAGCGTGCGGAGATTTCAGCCAAACCAAAGCGGAGTTCAATACTGGAAGCCTTTTCTAATCGGGCCAGCGATCATCGTGGTTCCAATTTGGCTCGGTGTGCCACTTCTGGTCCCTTCCATCCCACCATTGATGATAAGCGTTCCAGCAATGCTCGCGCTCCGATCGAAGATCATGCCAGCGATCTCGCGCTTCCGGACTCTTCGCTCCGTGTTTGGCGACCGCATCATTGAGCCTGGCTTCGGCCTTTTCAATGCGTTGGCGGCATTTGTCTCTTTCGTCGGCGTGAGCGAGAGGCGCCACAACCAAAAACAAAAACGCGCTCATCGTCACGAGAGCGGCCAGAGTCTGCATCAAACCTCGACGGTTGTTCCAACTCTCATTTGTTTTCAAGAATTCCTCCTGTGAGGTCTCGCTTGAAGCGAGAACGCTGATGGGTTTTAACCGATACGCACAAATCCTACGCCGACAATTTCGCTGGTGAAATACTGAGATTCCTGTAGGTTCTCTACTCGTCAACCCGGCTGGGAGGGAATAACAAATCAGTTGACTTGCAAACTCTCACGATTTCCGCTTCTTCGAACCACCAGCCTTTCCTTTCTTGCCGTAGCGCAGAACCAGGAATACGACGGCGGCGATAGTCGCAACGGCGGCGACTGCCAACACGGCCGGGTGTCCGTGGTGCCGCATGAAGGAAATGATGTCGTGGCCATAACGCGCGGCCAACAGAGACAGGATGCTGTACCTTACAATTCGCCCCAAAGTAAGCGCGGCGAGGAATTTTTTCAGAGGATATTTGGTCGCGCCGGCCGCAAGGACAAACGGGATCATCGGCATGGGCGGCGGCAACAGCGCTGGAATGGCAATCGCGCCGAATCCCCAGCGCTCAAACGTTTTTGTCACCTTGTCCATGTTCTTATGCGATAGCCTGCGCTCGATCGTTTCCTTCCCTCCCTTCAGCGCAAGCCGGTAGGTGATGTAGTTTCCGATCACCGAACCCAAAGTGGCCATGAAAGCATAGAAAATCCACCAATCCGGCTGCTTGGCGGCCAGCAGGATCGTAAGCACATCCATACTGCCGGGAAGCGGGATCACCGAGGCATCCAGCACACCCAGCGGAATCAGGCCGAGTGCGCCCAAGTGATAAATCCAGTGGGACACCTTTTTGGTGGCTTGAAGAGTCAAAAGC
>PLZZ01000223.1:19784-24335 GCA_003153585.1 Acidobacteriota bacterium
CCGCAGGTTTAACCTCGAATCGTCAAATCCTTCATGGTCCAAGGAGGCTGAGTGCCGCAGCAACTTGGGAGACATCGGCGCAGCAAACGTCTAGGCCTGTCTATACCGGTTCGAGTTTACGGACGCACCGTGGCCAACCGGCCATTCCGAGCAACCACGGAAACAAATGCCGTCAGCGTCCACGGCGGACTCTTGCCGCTGAATGTGAAAGTAAAACGGGGACAGACGCTTCTGCTCGTGAATGTTATAACCGAAGAAGAACGGGAATGCCGCGTGGTTTACGTCAAATCCAATCTCTGGAGCAGAAAAGTCGGCGTCGAATTTACAAGTATCAAGGGCGATTTCTGGCATGTGTACAGCGCTCAAGTCGGCGTGAAGCACCGCCGGGATGGCGACTCGTGAAGCACGTTCGGCTGGAACGCACCTAAGCACCGGCAGCGGATCAAATACAAAGGGCCTCGCATCGTCGCCGATGTCGAGGCCCTTTTACTTTACCAGAGTCCAAACTTACGATATTGATGTAGGCTTTTCCGACGTTACCTGCATTCGCGGCGATGGCTGCGGAGCAGGCGGGTTCGTCGCCGGTGCCGGACTGTTCTGATTGCTCCTCGGTGCTCCGGCCGTATTGGTATTCGAACGCGGCGCAGAATATGAGGTATCCGGGTTCGGCTTCAACGAGAACTTCACACCGCGCTTCGCGTTTTCATTCACCGTGCGCTGCAAGTCCACCTGGTTCATGTCCACGCTGCTTTCTCCGGCATAGCTTACGCTGTAGTGCAGTTTGCCGTCCGCTAGCCAGTAGTCGCTCGCTGCGTATGTCGTTCCGTCGTTGAGATAGATCAGCACCGTTGGCGTAGTCGCTGCCACATTACCGGTTACCGGGTTCGGGTTAACCGATCCCTGATCCGGATAAGGTAGATCGCTTTGCGCGTACTGATCGGCGCCCGTATTGTTCGTATTATTGTTCGCGTTGTACCCCGAATCATTGTTATAGCTCATGTCCGAACCGTACGACGGAGAATCGTCGTACCCGCCATAACTGCCATAACCTCCCCAATACGGGTAGCCACCGTACGCGTATGGATAGTACGGATACCCCCATCCCCACCATGGATTCCAGCCCCAGCCGAAGCCAAGGCCCCATCCCCAACCCCAGCCAAACCCTCCACATCCCCAGCATCCGCCGAATCCAAAGCCACGGCCGAAGCCGAATCCAGGTCTGAAACCGAACCCTGGTCGGAACCCATTCCCGAATCCGCGGCCCCCGAATGAAGACCCGAAGGCGCCGCGGCCTGCGAACGAAGATCCAAAAGCTCCGTGGCTACCGAATGACGAGCCCACATGAGCGTTCAGCGGGCCGCCCAATCTTGAACCCGAGACCACAGAGGAACTCACACCGAATCGGCCTGAAGACCCGAACGTAGATCTGCTGGAACCCGCCGTCATGCTCGATGACCGCGTAGCCGAACTCGTTGTCCCGCTGGGGCTATTTCCACCGACGGCTGGTCGAGCACCTGCTGATGCCGACCCTGTATTGCGAGAAAATGTTGATGTCGCGGTTGAACCGCGATTCCCCGCAGCGGTGTTTCCGGTGCTGCGGTTACCCATATTTCCAGTGTTGCCTGAGTTCCGCGCCGTCATAGACGAGCCGGAACGACCCTGCGCTGCCCCTGCCGAAGATCTGCCGCCGTATGTGCCGTAAGATCTTCCGCCATATGCGTAGCCGCGATTCCCATTAGTGCCCGGCCTCGAAAATGAGCGCGGAGCTGCTCCGCTGGAACGCCCGTAAGAACGTCCGCCACCACCGCTATAACTCGGGTGACCCCCTCCTCCGCCGTAATGCCCGCCGCCTCCGCCGCCTCCGTGGAAACCACCGCCCCCACCGCCGCCCCCATGTCCGCCACCACCATGTTGAGCGAATGCAGGTGCCGGAACGCAAGCGATTGCCAAGGCGGCGCTTAGCGCAAAGATCAATTTCAAGAAATTGGAGTTTTTCATTTTGAACCCCCTGCCAACTTAAGACCTACAGCCCGATGTCTATCTACCGTCATACCATATTTGATTCGCTACCTGCACGACAGGTTGCAGCCGTTTAAGTCTCGCATTTGCCGCATCTCTGCGCCTAGAAAGGTCATTACACCCCATCCAACACCTTCGCGCCGATAAAGTTTCGAACTCTTTCGCTCCTTTGCAGCCCCTGGCCCCGGTACCTTCTTGGCTTCTACTTCAATCGAATCCCGTGCAGAAGGCGGGCGAAGTCAGCCTTGTTGTTCGATGCCGCTGCTGCGGTCGCAAACGCCACGTGTAGCAGCGAAGTATTTCGTGCGCTATCAGCTACAAATGGAAACGGGCTCGGCGCGCCGATGGCCCAAAAGAAATCGGAGCGGCTTCCCTGCAGGCTTTCAGGCAGATTATAGTGCGCCGGCGCCGCTCGGCCGATTTGCCCCTCCCTCTGCGCCTCAAATGAAAAGAAAGTAATTCCCGAGATATCCGCTTGCTCCATGGGCGCCAGATAAAAATCGCGTATCACTCCGTACGCCCGCGGGCCGCTGTTCGTCTGCGCGAACGTAACTCCTGAGCTCACCTGAGCGGAGTAAAACCCCAAAAGCGTTTGCGCATGCGGGCAAACATAAGTCACCCGCATAACCGGCGGCGCATCTTCCGAACTGGGCGTCATCGTAGCGTCGGTATAGTTTTGCAGCGCGTTGTCCATACAATCGTGCGAAGGCGGAAACAGAAAATAGAAAATCAGATCGAGGACGCTCATGCCCGAGCCGCTGGGTGCGTGCATTTGCGCGTCGAGCCAGTACGAGTCGTGGCCAATCAGAGGATTATCCGAAAGCCCCAGGAGCAGCACCGCAGACTGCTTTTCATTCGTCAGCATGACGACTTGCGAAAAATGAAAAGGCGGAGCGTAAGGCGCTAGCAAACCGGTCGAGGGATCTTCATCGGCATCCATTGCATGCCAGCTCGTGGGTAGCTCAACAGAAATGTTGCTGGAAAGCGAGAAGGACTGCGTCGCTTCCGCAGGGGGCTGTTGTACTTGGGATGTTTGTCCCAGGGCGCCGAGCGCCGCGAGGACGGCGACAACCGTCCAACCGGAATGAGTTCCGTACCTCACACCGAGAGTCTAACACCAGAACCGAGTCCTACGTATTCGCGCGATAGGCTCGACGCAACTCTAGTAACGATGGCACATGCTGTCCCGCTAGCTTCAACCTACGCCGTCCCGCGCTCCGCCAAATAAACTCCGAGAAGAACGAGAGCCGTGCCCAGAAGCAAATTGCGCGTCGGGTGATCGTTGAGAAAGGCCACCGAAAGCAATATCACTGCAACCGGTTGGAAATAACTGATCGCCGCCACCCGCGAAGCGGTCATATATCGGAGCACCCAGTAGAAAAGCGTATAAGCCGCCACAGAACTTGCTGCCGCCATGTAAACCATCCCCAGCCATCCCGGCCATCCTACCGCGCGCCAATCAAGATGCATTCCCTGCCGAACCGTTAACGGCAGCAGCATAATCGCCGCGGCCACGCAATTAAATGTGTTCATGGCTATCGCGTCATATTGCCCTGCGACTTTTTTGCCTAACACGGTGTAGAGCGCGAATCCCATCGTCCCGCAGAGCGTAATCAGATCGCCCACCAGAAACGGCGAGTGCACCGGCGAGCCGTTCTCCGCCTCCAGCAGGAAAACTCCGGCGAACGCTACCGCCATTCCCAGTATTTTTGCCGGAGTGACGGCCTCCAGCTTCATGATGCGCGCCAGTAACAGTATGATGATCGGACCAACCGCGATGATCACCGCGGAATGATCGGACGTGGTGTAGTTAAGCCCCACGGTAAAAAGTCCCTGGTTGACCACCACTCCCCAAAATCCTAGGTAAGCGAACGGCCAAAGATCGCGCAGCCGGAGCGCCGCGCGCTGTCTCCGCGAGAAATAAATCGGCAGCATGATGATTGCGGCCAGCTCGATCCGAAAACAAGCCAGCGAAAGTGGGTCCATGTGTCGCAGCGCAATTTTCCCGGCTATGTAATTGAAGGACCAAAGAAACAGCATCAGGGCGAGCGTCAACGCGAGCACAACAGAACTCGGACGTTTGAAAGCGGAATTAGACGGCGTGGTGAAACCGGACGCGGCCGTTTCAGTGGAAGTTGAGTTCAATTTCTACTCGAGCACTTCCACGCGGCGGGTCAGCGAGGCAATCCGATCGAGACGCGGCTTGTAACCGATGCCCGGTGCGGACGGAACGCGAATCGTCCCCTGCCGCGTAACCTCTACTTCCGGCTCGATGATGTCTTCGTCCCAATACCGCCGGCTCGCCGATACGTCACCCGGCAAAGTGAAATTCGCGAGCGTTGACATCGCGATGTTGTGCGCGCGCCCGATTCCTGATTCCAGCATTCCCCCGCACCAAACCGGAATTGATTTCGTCTGGCAAAGATCATGAATCCGCCGCGCCGCTGTGTGCCCGCCCACGCGTCCAAGTTTGATGTTGATGATCCGGCAGGCGCCGACCTCGATTGCAGCTCGCGCGTGTTCGATATCGTG